>DVFV01000117.1 GCA_018713045.1 Candidatus Coprosoma intestinipullorum
TGAAACTTTTTGTTGTCCACTTGAAACTTTTTGTTGTCCACTTGTGACTTTTTGTTGTCCACTTGTGACTTTTTGTTGTCCACTTGAAACTTTTTGTTGTCCACTAGCGACTTTTTGTTGTCCACTAGCGACATTTTGTTGTCCACTAGCAACTTTTTGTTGTCCACTCGCAACATTTTGTTGTCCACTTGCAACATTTTGTTGTCCACTTGAAACTTTTTGTTGTATATTATTTTTTTCTGAATCATTTCTAAAAATTACTTTAAAACTTCCTCTCTCTTCATAGAATTCAGGTAATGGCAAATTATATTTTTCCATTTCTCTTTTCATCGTCGGTATCCCAGAGTGTCTATTTTCGATGACGGATCCTTTTTCTTCTAATATTCTAACAATGGTAGGATTCCTGGCTTCCATAATATTATCTGTTCCAAGTTTTTCTAGTTTATTCGTTCCATATAAAGCTCCTGGATTTATTATTTCAATTCTATCTTCATACATGTAAACAGAGATGAAAGCACTTTCAGTTTGTGCACTATAATCCCTATGTATAAGTGCATTAGCAACAGCCTCTCTTAAAGCTTCTAAGGGGTATTCAGTTCTGTTGATTCTTTTCCCATTTTCATCAATAATAACGCTTGTCTTCATATTTCTTCTCAGAAAATTCATCGTTTCCTCAAGCATCTCTTCGATAGTACCTTCAACTCTTTTATTATCAATAAACCTTTCACCATAGCTTCCAATATCACCTAATTTTTTTCCAGGCACATGAACACAGGCAACAAATAGCTGAGGATAAAAACTTTGAGGAAACTCACCAAAGATAAGTGTTCCAGCAAGAGTTGGATACATTTTTCCATCTAGGTTATCGGCAATACCGCATATTTTCAGTTTCTTTTCGAATGAATTTTTTGAAAAGTTTGGCTTATCAATTTTTATTTTATTAATGTAATCATTTATATTTTCAATGTTTAAATCATCAATATCTGCATTTTTGTTTAGTCTTTTATCTTCAATAATGTGATTATTATAGCTTTCTAAAGAATATATTTCATAATCTGTCATAAGGTCATCACTATCACCCACTCTAATATAAGAACCTCCTTTAAGTCCTTTTGGTTTGTAATAACATGGTTTTTCTGTTTGAGGAAGTTCGTCAATTTTAATAGCTAAAATGTTTTTTCCTTCAAACTTTATAGGCAAAATATTTGGCCTTATTTTGGGTTCCATGGAATCACTACACAATGACGATAGTTGTTTTTGGAGGTCTTTAACATCATAAATATCTTCTGATTCAAAATTATTTTCTTCATTTATTCCAAAGATAATTATACCACCGTTTTTATTCGCGAAGCTGGAAATTGTGTCATAACATTTTTTAGGAAAGCCTGAGGAAGCTGTTTTAACTTCTATTTTATCGGTTTCACTTTTAAACTGTCTTACTTGGGATATTGCATTTAGTATGTTTTTATCTGTCAATATTAATCACCTCTATATATAAACATACAATTTTTATGTGCGATTTCCTTTTTTTTTGAATATTTTTTTGTACTTTTATATATTTCGAGGTTAAAAAAACGAATTATTCTTCTAATTCGTCTTCTTCAATTACTCTTAAATCTTCTTCCTCGTCATCCATGTCTCCTAGGTCATCGTTAACATCATTCATATCATCTAATTCTTCTGGAGCCATGTCATCAAGTTCGTCATCTAATTCTTCTTCAGTTTCAGCTAGTTCATCATCTTCGTCTTCTTCTTCATCAAGGTCAACTTTAATCGAATGACGATCGCGTAAATCCCATGTTCCATCTCCTAGTGATACAAAGTTTTTATCGGTTGTTAAAGATGTATAGAAATCCCCTATTTTATTTGTATAATCTTCATCTGACATACCTAAAAGGTCACATATTGTTCTGAAGATAGTTGGTGTGTTTAAATTTTTTCCTTCTTCTTCAAGAATTTCCTTAGCTAGTTCTTGATAAGAAAGTTGTTCTAATTCTTCTTTTGGCATCTTATTTAGTTTCATAATAATCCCTCCTACGGTTTAAATCTTAGAACATTGTATCATATTATCATATAGTGTCAATACTAAAATTCAAAATATATTCAAATGTGTCAATAAATTCATTATCTATTATTAAATCGTATTTAATATAAAGGCTATTTTCGGTTTGATTTATTTTGACATTTGACGTTTCGAGGTTTAGATTTCCATATTTGGTTTGATATTTTCCTTGTAGCTTATTTTTTTCTTTAAGGTTTAGTTCAATATAGTATTCACTTTCACGAATTATGACTATTTTATCGGATAAAATAATTTGAGTTTTTATCTTTTCATCATAATAGGTTATTTTATTGTTTACTTTTAAACCTTTTCCGATATATTTATGATTTGTATTTTTAGATTTTGTTTCAGCCTTTATTTTTATTTTACTCATTTGATCACTTCCGATGACAAGATTATATCATATATTTGATTTTGTGCTTATAATTTTGGCAAATTTTCTAATAATAATTTTAGAAAGCCAGGTGAAAAAATGAAAAAAGGTAAAAATAAAGAGAAGAGAAAAAAGAAAAAAACTTGGCTTATTATCGTTATTTTAATTTTGATTCCTTTTATTATTTATGGTGGGATTTATTTATATGCTGCAGTGCAGCCTAAACTGCCGATTGGCGGGGCGAACGGTTATTATTTTTATGATAGCGAGGGCAAGGCTTATGATACTGGAGCTACTGAAGACTGGGTCAGTTTAGATGATATTTCTGATTATCTAATCGAGGCAACTATCGATACAGAGGACAAACATTTTTACAGTCATCAGGGTTTTGATTTTCTAAGAATTATAAAGGCTTTGATGATCAATATAAGTTCTGGTGAAAATAAGCAGGGGGCTTCAACTATTACTCAGCAGTATTCTAAAAATTTATTTTTAGAGTTTGATAAAACTTGGGATAGAAAGATTAAAGAGGCTTTTATTACTGTAAGGCTTGAGACCCATTATTCAAAGGATGAAATTTTAGAGGGTTATTTAAATACGATAAATTACGGAGGTATTTTTGGAATTGAAAATGCGGCTAATTATTATTTTAATAAGGATGCGAAGGATTTAAATTTGGCAGAGGCAAGTATGCTGGCAGGGATTCCTAAGAATCCATCGGCATATTCACCGCTTGCTAATGAAGATAAGGCTAAGGCAAGACAAAAGATAATTTTAAAGGCGATGGTCGATAATGATGATATTACGGAAAACGAAGCAAAAGCAGCTTATAATACGGAGCTTGTTTATCAAAAGGGCGAGACTCAAGATAAATCAGATTTAGTCAGATATTATCAAGATGCAGTTATGGAAGAACTTTCAACTATTAAATCAATTCCTTCTTCATTTTTAGAAACTGGAGGTATTAAGATTTATACAAATTTGGATACTAAGGCTCAAACGGCTTTGGAGGAGTCAATCTCTAAAAATATGACTAATGAAGAAATTCAGATGGCTGGCGTAGTAATGGATCCTAATACTGGTAAGGTTTTAGCTCTGACCGGTGGGATGGATTATAATAAGAGTCAATACAACAGGGCAACACAAGCTAAGAGACAGGTCGGTTCGACGATTAAACCTTTTCTTTATTATTCAGCTTTAGAAAATGGATTTACGCCTTCTACTACTTTCACTAGTGAAAAAACAACTTTTAGTTTTTCAGGTGATAAAACTTATTCACCGAAAAATTATAACGATAAGTATGCGAATGGTCCAATTAGTTTAGCAGCAGCGATAAGTTATTCAGATAATATTTACGCGGTTAAAACTCATCTATTTTTGGGAGAAGATGCCCTACCAAATATTTTAAAACGAGTAGGAATAGATCAGAAATTAGAGTCAGTACCATCACTTGCTTTAGGTGCGGAGGAAATTGGAATGATGGATATGATGAGTGCTTATAGTACTTTAGCTTCTGAGGGTTATAAGACGGAGCCATATTTTATAAGTAAGGTTACAGATATGGATGGGAATGTTTTATATGAGTATAATCCAAATCCAGAAAATGTTTTAAATAAAAATACAGTTTATATTTTAAATGAGCTTTTAACGACTACTTATGCGAAAGAGTTTGAGGATTATAATGTTCCAACTTGTCTTAGTATCGCACCTAAAATGAGTAGAAAATATGCGGTTAAGAGTGGGACTACGGAAACTGATAATTTGATATTCGGTTACAATAAGGATGTAGTTGTCGGTTTGTGGTCAGGTTATGACGACAACAAAGAAGTAAGTAGTGAGGATAGTTCTAATTTAAAAAACACTTGGGTCAGTGCGATAGAAAAATATTTAGAGGGGAAAAGTGACGAAGAGACGTGGTATGAAACACCAAATAATGTAGTTGGAGTGGCAGTCGATCCGATAAGTGGTAAACTGGCAACTGACGGAAATAAAGCAAAAATTCTTTACTACTTAAAAGGCACTGAACCATCAATTTCAGATGTTTCTTTGGATGAGTCCGTTCCAACTGTTAAGGCAACATAAAAAGCGTTTATCTAACGCTTCTTTTTAGTATTTTTCTAATTGAATCATTATCGACTTCGTCTAGTGGTGATATATTTTCTTGAATTTTATAGAAGCCAACCATTGTATTATCTTCAAGGTTTGATCTTTGTTTTAAGAATTCAGCAAAGCCCTTATAATCGTACTTATTGATAAATTCATAATATTCATCAGTATCTTCTTTAGTGATGATAACTGGTGGCAAGCCTTCTTTTAAAAGGTTAATTGTCGTAATTAGTTTAGCACTTCTTTTGTTACCATCTTCAAATGGATGAATTCTCATAAAAGATATATGAAACATCGCTTCTCTTAAAAATGGGTCTATTTCATTCCACATATAATAGTAATTCATAAGAAGTTGATTTAATTTGTTTAAAATATTTTTGGGATCACTTGGTATAAATTTGGCTTTATTACCGGGATTTACTTCAATTCTTCTAAAGCCTTCTGGGGTATTAGAATCAAAATTAACTATTGATCCTATTTCTTTGATGTCTTTTAGGGTTAATTTTTCATCTGATGGTTTATCTAAAAGATATTTATAGGCTTTTAGAACACTGGCTATTTGTTTTTTCTTTATATTTTTATCTTCTGATTTTTCAACTTCGGCTGTACTGTAAATAAATCTTTCGGCAAAGAATTCTGCATATTTTTTTTGAAATTCTTCAATGTTTTTCATGAAAATCACCTCTTTTCGGTTTATTATATATTTTTTCTGTTTTTTGTCAAATTTACACGAAAAAAGTATTCTTGTTTTGAATACTTTAAACACCCATAGTCATGGTTTCTGGCAAGGTTGAACCACCATCGATGACAATTCCTTGACCAGTTATATAGCTCGATTCATCTGAGGCAAGAAAGGCAGCTAAGTTACCTAACTCCTCTATTGTTCCAAGTCTTTTCATAGGAATACCTTGGGCAATTCCTTCAACAACACTATTTGGGTTTTCTGGATTTGTTTCTTTAGACATTCCTTCGACCATGGGCGTCATAATATAACCTGGCATAATGGCATTTACTCTTATGTTTTTAGTTACTAGTTCGGCAGCTAAGGATTTAGTAAATCCTAAGATAGCAGCTTTTGTTGTCGCATAGGCAACTTCGCCTGTATCAGCAACTAGTGGTCCGGTGACACTTGAAAGGTTAATGATTGAGCCTTTTTCCATGTGAGGTAAAGTGGCTTTGGTAACGTTCCATGTTCCTTTGATATTGATATCAAAATGAGCGTCTCTTTTTTCATCTGACATTTCCATAAATGGTTCAAGTTGACAGATTCCAGCATTATTCACAAGGATATCGACTTTACCAAATTTATTTTTAGCATCGGCAATGGCATCTTTGACTTTAGAATAATCACGGATATCGACATTATACCCGATAAGATTTTCATTTTTTATTTGTTCAAGGGTTTCTTTTAGTCTTGATGAGTAATCTAAGATTATGACTTTAGCTCCTTCGTTTAAGAAAACTTTAGTTATTCCTAGACCATTTCCCATGGCCCCACCAGTAACAATGGCAACTTTGTTTTGTAATTTCATTTGTTCTCCTCCTTATTTTTATTATACTTTTATCTTGTTTTTTATTCAATAATTATTTATTTTAAAATGTAAATTAAGCATAAATTAAAAAGAAGAAAATATATTTATTTAGAGGAGATGATAAAATGAATAATGGCTTTACAAATCAAAGTGGTTTTCCGGGGACACCACTTTATGTTCAAGGAAATCCCGTACCAAATCAACAGGTACAAAATAATTTACAAAGTACGCAGTTTGAACAATCTTATATCGAGAACATTTTAAGATTAAACCGTGGAAAGAAGGTTGAAATATACGCATCTTATCCAGATTCTGATGAATGGCGAGACAAAATCTTTAAAGGAATAATTGAGCAGTCCGGTCGTGATCATATTATTTTAAGTGATCCAGCAACAGGTAATTGGTATTTAATTTTAATTATTTATGTTAATTTTATTAAATTCGATGAAAAAATTATTTCAAGCGAAGAATTTTATCCGAACAATTGAAATAAAAGCATTCATTTGATATAATGACAATAGGTGATGATATGGAAATCTTTATAATTTGCACATCAGTTATTATCATTATTTTCATATTCTTAATGTGGGTGGCAAGTACTTACAATAAGATTCAAGTTTTTGCGATTAGAATTAATGAGGCTGAAGCTAATATCGATTCTGTTTTAAGAAAAAGATTTGATTTACTTAATAAATCAATAGATGTTATTAAGGCACATACAGAGGACGAAAATGTTTTAGATTCAGTTGTCAAACTTAGATCAAAAAAGCTCAGTAATTTTGAACTAGATAGAATGCTTTATGATGGAATTAAGGAATTTTGTAAGTATAAGGATCAGATTCCCGAATTAAAGGTTAACGAAACTTTTATGAAAATCGATATTGCTTTAGGGGAATCTGAGGCTGAAATTATGGCTTTTAGAAAGTATTACAATGATATTATTACTGATTATAATAAGATTGTGAAATCTTTTCCAGCTAATATAGTGGCCATTATTTTTAAGTTTAAGCCAAAGCTTTATTTTGATGGAAAAGATATGGATGACGATATTATTAAGGATTTTAAATTATAAGAAGTTTTTACTTCTTTTTTTATGAAAAAAAATCAGATTATTTTCTGACTTTTTTATTTTTCTTCTTTTTACTACGGCGATGTTTAATAATTATAAATAATATTATTAACACAATAACGGCTATACAACCGTAATAAATGTAAGTTTGAGTTTTATCTGTTTTTTTAGTTTGATTTTTTGTTTCTTTGGTATCATCGACTTTGATTACATATTCACCGTCTTTAGTGTATAAGTAATTTTCTCTGGCATATCTGGCTACATAATCTTTATCTTGAAGTTTTGTTATTTCGGTTTTCAAACTAGTAGCTTCTGATTTTAAACTAGATAGTTTGTCATTTAATTCTTTGTTTTCGTTAGTCAGTGAATAAAGGCTTGTAGCTGTTGTTATAACTGTAAATATACAGTATCCAATGATAAAAACAGCAATTGGTCCAAGAACAGCTAAACGTCTTTTGGCTGTTTTGGGTACTTGTCTACTTTTTGCCATTTAATCACCTCTATTCTCACCTTAAAGTATACCATCTTTTATTTGATTTTACAATTAAATGAGAATATCACTTTACATATTTTAGTTTACGTTTGTCGATTATTTTTTTAATATATTTCGAGATAATTATTTCAAGATAGAAACCGAGAACTAGGGCGAATAACATATAAGGGTGAAAAGCGGCATTATCGATATACTTTAGGCCGATAAAATAGATAATATTACTGAGTCCAACGATAAGGATGGTTCCGATTGTTTTTATAAATTTATTAGAGTGATAGATTATTTTATGATTGAGTGTTAAGAGTACGGAAAAGCAAATTCCAAAGAGAAAAGAAAATGTCAAGGTAGCAATTTGTAAATTTAGAGCCATTATTTAAATAGTTTACTGAAAAATCCGGATTCTTTTTCTTTGTTATCGCCTTCTGTATAGGTTATACTGTCCACTTTTCCTTTAATTGATACGTTTCCTTGATAAGTATCTAGTTTTATTATTTCAAGTTCTTCTCCTTTTAATGTCAGATTTCCCATACTGGTTTCCATAAAGAATTCATTTTCATCAAAGTTGTCTATTTTTTTTACACCCGTGATGATAATATTTTTCCTTTCGTTAATTGTAATACTATGATTTAATGATGTTATAACACTGTCTATTTTGTCCATATTAATCCTCCCTATTTAAGAATATGTATTTTTTTATTGATTATGATTTTGATTAAAGTTATAATAAATTTAGGTGATGATATGAACTATTTTGTGGATTTTATAAATACTTTAAATGGGATAACTAATTTAAGCTATATATTTCCAGCCATTGGAACAGGAATGACTGTATCGGCACCAATTGCGGTTATGAAATTATCGGATGCTTTGAAAAAAAGAAGGGAATACAAAGATAGCTATTTTAAGGTTTCTAGAAAAGCTAGTTCTTCAAAAGTTATGGAACGCGGATATTTGAAGCTTCGCTTAAAAGATAAAGAAGAAATAAAAGAGATACGAGCTAAATTAGAAATACCAGAACAATTTCAAGAAATTTCTGATGAATTTTTTAAAAAAGTTGATCTTGAGAATCAGCCTAGATGTATTAATAATTTAAGATCTCTTAAGTTTGCGCATATAGGGCTGCGGGATGATATTATACTTCATTTAAAAAACATGGTTTCTTCTTCGCCAGCTGCGGCCATGTATGATTCAGATTCAAATAAGATAGAAGATTTAGAGAAAAGGCCATCAAAACCTGTCTTAAGCCATGAGTTTTTACATATGGCTTCGACGCAGGCATATGAATGTGGTTTTCATCAGGTTGGAGTATACGATTCTAAAACCAGAAAACATATTTATGTTGGAAGAGGCCTTAATGAAGGGTATACAGAACTTTTAAATTGCCGGTTATTTGATTATGATTTAAAAAAAAGCACTTATAGAATTCCTGTTAAATTAACAAGGCTTATAGAGGTGTTTTTTGATAATCCAGAGGAGATGAAAAAAGCTTATTTTCATAATGATTTGGCAAAGGTATATTTAGAATTTTGTAAGTACGGGTCTAATGAAGAATTTTGGAACTTAATGAATGAGATGGATAGTTATGCATATGCGCCGATGCATTTTGATTTTATAAATAGTATAGGTACACAGATGAAACTTTATGAAGTTATTAAGCGAAGTGATGATGCGGAAAAGATTAAAAGGTTCGAGGATATTTTAGATGAAAATAAGTTTATAGCTTTAGCTAGAAGAGATAACAACTTTAAACTTACTGCAGAGACGATAAAAGAAAAGCACATTTAAAAACTGTAAGCGCTAACTTACAGTTTTTTCAATTATTTATCCTCTTCTTCTTTGTTGTAGGCATCAATAATTGCATCTTCAAACATTTTACGACATTCTTGAGTGATTGGATGAGCAACGTCATGATACTCACCGTCGTTTGTTTTACGGCTAGGCATAGCAGTAAACAAACCTCTGTCACCTTCAATAATTCTGATTCCGTGAACAGCAAAACAGTCATCTAAAGTAACTGAAGCGATTCCACGCATACGATTCTCATTATTTACTTTACGAATGCTGACTGATGTAATCTTCAAGCTAACCTCTCCCTTCTAGTGTCTTCTTTTTTATTGTACAACAAAACGTTATAAAAATCAACAAAAACAAGGATACTATTCGGATATTTTTATTGTTTTACTTATAATATCGGCATATGAGAAGGATTTTATGCTTCTATTTTTATCATTCATTTCTACTAGAAAGAGAAAATTATATATTTTTTTGATGGTTGCTTCATAAGTTTCGTATTTATTACGACCTAGGTTACACTTAATTTTGACGGTTTTGCCTATATAGGGGGCGAGTTTTTTTCTTATTGTATCATTTGATTTACCTTGGATATCCAACATACATGGTTCCTTTCGTAATTATTCCCCCTATTCCATCTTTACCATATTTGGTTTTTTCTAGTATTTCTTTTAGATCGATATCTTTATTTATATCGGATAGACTCATTTTGGCGGCAATTATGGCTGGATCTAAGGCATGAATATTAATCCTTTTAGGACTTGATGCAAAGTTAGCTCCAGCGGTTATTAGGCTTTCGTAATATGACGAGCACCCACCGGCAACAATGATTAATTTTTCATGGCTGCTTTCATATTCTCTTGCTTTTTTTATAGCTTCGACAAAGTATTTGCTGTTTTTATACGCATTTATATCGTTTTTTTCACCTTTTCTTTTATAGTAAGCGTCATGACCGGTTATGACGATTATATTAGGTTTATATTTTTCCAAGATATCTTTGATGTTACTCGGCATTTCCGATTCTTCTTCGTTGATACCTAAGGCCCAGATATTCATTTTCTTATAATAGTTTAAACATCTTTGAAGAAAGTCACTGTCACTATCTATTTGAACTATTTTGCCTGGAAGATAAAAGTAATCATCTCTATTTAAACTTTCTGTTTGTTCAATACGTTCTAAAAAGGTTTTTTCGTCTTCGATATCTTCATTATTATATGGAGATAAATCCGAGATTGGACTGTCGACAAGTAATCTAACGTTTACTCCTTTTAGTTCACATGTTTCTTCATTTAATTTTAATATTTTAAAAACGATGTCATTGTTATGGGAGTTTCTGGTTACTAAGTCACCTATTTTAAAGTTCATATCATCACCCAGATAAGTATATGAACTATAATTATTTTTTATAACTTAATTTTTAAAATAAAAAGTTCCGTTTAGGAACTATTTATTTAATATGGCATCTATTGGTTTTATTTTATTTACTCGGCTTACAGAAATAAAGGTTATGACTAGAGAAAGAATTATCGTGAAGATAAACATTCCTATAGGAACTAATGGACTTTTAATTATACCATTTAACGAGTAATACATATTGCCAAACATACTTTTATTTAATATGTCACAGGCAAAGTTCCATCCAATTATGGATATTATCCAAGAAATAAGACCAATGATTATAGATTCATAAGCAAATATTTTTAGAGTGTCTTTATTTCGTGCGCCTAAGGCTCTTAGGATTCCTATTTCTTTTTTCGAATACGAAATGGATGTACCTATAAAGTTTGAGAAAAGTAAGATGGCAAATAAGACAAAGATTAAACTAAGTACTAAAATATATTTATAAAGTCCTTTATATGTTCCGATTATATTTTTTAAATCATTTGGGTTCATACCGAAAGGTTCGTAAGTATAATAGGTTCCATTTGGAAAATCTCTAATTCCGGAATATTTTAATTTTTTAAATACTTCTTTTAGATTATCGATGTCATCGTCATAGATATATATATCACTTAGTAATTTGGTTTTAGGATTATACTCTTCGACAAACTGATTACTAACATAAGTATCATTTTCAGTTGTAATACCAATTATGGTTACTGGTATATCGGTATTATCGGTACTGTTTCTAATTTTTAATTTTAGTTTACTTAGATTATTTGAGTCTTTTAAGTATTGGACCGTATAGGTTTGGACAGATGCTTCATATGGAAGGTTTGAATTTTGTCTTAGATAATCATCAAGACCTGTTTCAAATGCACTATCATAGTATTTTAGTTCTGATAATGATAAAACTATTTCATCTTTGTTCAAATGGTTAATTGTTTTTAGACCATCAATTGTAATTACTTGTAGGTTTTCAGTTATATTTTTTAGATTACCAGAAAAATAGTCGGTTGATGAGAGTTCACTATTATTTAAAATCGGGGTTATATATATTTTATTGAGGATTAATTCTTTATCACTATTTAGCTTAGCTGTTTTAGTAAACCCTTTGACGTAAACCGTGCTTCCCATAGATGCATAAAAATTACTGTAGTAATCTCTTAGATTTAGATTATTAAAACCTCTTTTGTTTTTATATTTTATAAACTGACTATTATCATCATCGACTACTCCACTTATGGTAACCGTGTTGTCACCTAGTTTTAATTCGTGTTTGGAGTTTACTAATTCTTTGATGTTTTCAGGTTTGTATAATTCGTTATTACTATCTATAACGCCATATTTTATGATATAGTCGGCAAGAAATTTGTGAATAACGAGTTCTCTATCATTACTTGGAAGGTTTCCTATAATTTTACCTGGTAAGTTATCATCTTCTAATTCGACGTAATACACGAAAATATTTGGACCACTATAGTAATCTGGAGTGTTTGAAGATAATTCTTCGCCGTAAGTAAAGGACAGAAGAAGTTCGTTATCGAATAAATTATAGGCTTTATTTAATGTTGAGTTCGTTTCTTGCTTGATTTTTTCTAAATCTTCATCAGTTAAATTAAGAATCTCAGAATCATATTCGCCATAGTATTTTACTTTTTGAATTTTATAGACATATTTTTGATTATCTTTCATCGTGTTTGTGATAAATACTTCTTTATCAAAAACTAGACAGTTGATAGTAAATCCCATAAAGATAAGTGCCATGGCGGTTAGGATACAAGTCATTAATAACTTTAAAGGTTTAATAAGTAAATTTTTTAATGACATTTTTATACTGTAAGAAAACGGTAATTTGGATTTGCTAAGGGTAAAATTTTCTTCTTTTGTTTCAATAGTGGGATTTGTATCTTTGATTATTTTGCCATCGGATAATTCAATAATGCGATCAGCATAGGTGTTTGCGGATTCGATATCATGAGAGACAACGATGACTAATTTTTCTTTACTTATTTCCTTTAGTAGTTCAAATATTTGTTTACTTGATGCTTTATCTAGATTACCGGTTGGTTCATCGGCAAGAATTATTTTGGGATTTTTGATTAGGGCTCTGGCGATGGCAACTCGTTGTTTTTGACCACCTGATAGTTCATTTACTTTTCTTTGACCTAAGTCTTTTAGTCCGAGTTTTTCTAAAAGGTTATTTATCTTATCTTTGCCTGGTTTTTTGTTCTGAAGTTTTAGAGCAAGGGCAATATTGTCGTAAACATTGTACTGTTCTAGAATGTTGAACTCTTGAAAGACAAAACCGATATAGGTATTTCGATAAGAATCGTATTCGCGGTTTTTAAAATTGCTGATGTTTTGATTATTAATAAGTAATTCTCCGCTAGTTACAGTGTCAAGTCCACCTAAAAGGTTTAACATGGTGGATTTTCCACTTCCACTTTTTCCTGTAATAAAAACCATGCCAACATTACCTATTTTTAAGTTGATATTGTTTAAAGCTTTTGTTTCTACTCCTTTTTTAGTTTTATATACTTTATTTAAATTTTTAAATTCAATCATTTTTACTCCCTACTCTCTCTTAGTTTAATGATATCATGTTTTACTTATTTAGTACATATTTTTATGACTGTAACCAAAATATTCCTTTTGATTTACATTAATCCTATCATAATTTACTAATAAATATACTATTAATAATCTAATGTTCTATTTTTTTAACAATTAAAGATTCAAGAAAAACTACACAAAATTGCATTCATTTCTTTGTATTGTTGTCTAATTATCTAATATAACTTTTGTTTGGGAAATCTTCATCAATAGCTATAATTTTAACTGACTCCACTATTTAGCAATTTTTTCTTTTTCTGCATGCTCTAAATCTTTATTGTTTTAATATATTAATTTAATTTTTATCCGTCGATTTTGCTAGATAGTTTATCCTATAAATTGTAACGCCACATTTTTAGTAGGATAATTTTTCTATCTTTTTGTAAATTAATTTTATTTTAATTTTTGTATGTAAAAACCTTATTTCTATTTTATCAAAGAAATAAGGTTCAAAACGTCTTAGTCAAAATTTTCCAGTTAAAGTTCGCCTTTATAAAAATAAATTTTTAAGGCTTTTTCTGTGTAGTTTGGTTTAGATAAATCTATGTTTAATAATTTACCAATATTATAAATAAGATATTGCATAGCTATTAGTAAATCGTATTCCCCTAATAAACCATCATATTTACTTTCAATTATTATGTTTTTATCATCTCTCAAATAGTCAAGCAATACCTTTTCATATTTTGTTGTGGTTTTTGTTTTTAAATATATGTTAGTTTTTAATGATAGGTTTTCATAATTTACAAATCTTCCGTGAGAAAAATTTTTCTTTTCATGAATTAAAATATTAAATATTCCAGATTCAATCAAGGTACTTTCTATATATTTACTTGCGGTTATTGTATAATCACCTGTAAAAACATTTAAAACTTTTCCTTTAGTTAATATTTTTCTTAGTTCCTTTTTATTATTATAAAAATAATTATTAAAGTAGTTATTCCAGTAATCTAAACTGTCTTTTATAAATTTATCAATGCTCATCAATTTTTGACTGTCAAAATACAGTTTCAAAAATAAACTGGCGGGTGAAAGCGTTCCCTCAAAAGAAAGAAACCCTCTCTCTTTTGACTTATTATTTCGTGTTCTATAAGTAATAATATTTTCTTTAGGAATATTTGTTTTGGCAGATACTTTATCTGGTTGACCTTTTGTAATAATTATTTTATTTTTATTGTTAATTTCTTTAGTCCCCTCTAGCAAATCATTTGTGGTTCCCGAATAAGAAAGCAAAAAGACTTTATCTACTTTGTTATTATTACGTGACAAAATGTCCCTCGGTAATATGCTAAATGCATTTGTTCCGTAAATATGATTAATTACCCTACTTGCAAAAATACTTGCTGGGAAGGACCCGCCCGTGCCTACAAATAATACTGAATTAAGACCTAAAAAGTCAATTTGCTTTAGCTTGTCATATGCATTGCTTTGAATAGCATTCAATACTCTTGGCTTTAAATTGTTAACATTTAAACTGCACCTTGTAACTTGCTTTCTAATTGCAATTTCAAAATTTTTACAGGTACAATAATTATTTATTTTTTTTATTTTATAAAGAGGAGTGATATGGCTTCTTGCGCCAAATGATTTTACAACTTGTTTTGTTAATTTAGTGGCTTTTTTGAATGTATTTTCAATAAAACCATCATTTATTACGAATTTGTTTTTTATATATTCAACAATAAAGACGGAGAAAAATGCATCTCCAGCTCCAGTCGAATCTTTTTCCTTGGCTGGTGATTCTAAATTTTTGGTTATTTTAAGGTCTTTATAAACAAAGTCAGAGCCTTTTTTTCCACGAGTTACTATTATTAAATTGGGTTTTAACATTTTATAAATATCTTTTAAATCTTTTAAATTAAATCTTTTTTTTAAATATTTTTCTACTCGTTCATTTAGATTAATTATATCGAATTTATTTAATAATTTATTTATAATTTCTTTGTTGCTATAATTATCCAATTCAGAATATTGTCCCAAATCTAACATTTTTCTATTTTGGGTATTATCAATAATCTTTTGATTCATGATATTTAGATTATCAAAGATTAAGATATCCTCCTGTTTTATATTTCTTATTATTTTATCTGGATCAATTTTGCTTGGTTCATACCATTTTTTTTCATTACATATGGGGCACCTTTTTTTGGAATCAAATTTCCAATCTCCATCGCTTTCAAAATATGATACATGAAAACATCGCGTATCTAGATTTTTTATTTTTTTTATATTTTCTGTATTTACTCCAATATCGTTTAAACTTTTTATGGCAATATTTCCTGCCATATCATCTCCACACACACCATATACTGCTGTATTAAATTTCATTTTGGCAATATTTGCAATTATATTATGAGATGTCATGCCACCATTTATTCCAATTAGTTTCCCATTTTTATAATAATAATCTGTAACTAAATCTCCTATACTTATTATTTTCATTCTTTCACCTCTTTTATGATTAATGTCTTGCTAATGTTTTTATTTTTGCAACTTCACTCTTTGTTTTATAGTCGTGATTTTTGTATAAACATTCTAATATTTTTTGACGATTTTTATCAAAGACTCCTAATGAATCTTTATATAAGTCTTTAGGATTTTCATCCCGCCAAGTATATGGACTTTGAAAACATAGTCCATATATATAATTGAAAAAATATTTATAGTCAACTGCCCCATGGTTTTCTAGAAACATTTGATCAACTCTATTCACACTTGGATATCTTACGATTACAATACTATTAACATCAATTCCGATATCATAAAATGTATTTAATGCTAGTTGCATTGTTTTTGCAGTTAATAAATTATCATCAGCAATTATATATTTTTTTTCTCGACTTAATCCATAATTTTGTATTCCTCCATAATTGTTAATGTCAAAATTTCTGATTTCCACTGAATGCTTATTTTTATAACTACTTATATCTTTACAAAATTTTAAAATGCCTATATTTTCATTTTCCTTATTAAGTAGCTTTTGAATAACAGGTAATTCAATTCCTCCGTATGATAGTCCACATATAGCTAAATCATCTGGTTTTTTTATTTTTTTGTTAGCCAAATCCATGGTTATATAATTTTCAGCAAAATTATCTATTTCTCTGTATACTCTAAATTCTTTTGAGTAATCTTTTATGTTGCTTTCTAAAGAAACTTGGAATTTGTGATTTCTTAAACAATCTAAAATTTCAAATAATATCATAAATATTTTTTCTTTATTTAATATGAAATTTTTGTTAAAACTTAGTTCTTCCATCATTTTATCTACATTTAGTAAATTGTTGTAATATTTATATAATAATCCATCTTTATCTAGCGTTTCTAAATTTACTAATATGCTTTTATTACAATAATTATAATAAATTATCTGGTTTATGCATATTAAATTCACATTTCTAATATTATCCAGTATTCCTAATATTAATTTTTTATTTTGAATATTATTTAAATTATCTGTCTGTGAAATAGCATTTATTGCTAATATAAAAAATTCCATATAATTATCAAACCATTGTAAAACAATGTCTTTAGTTAATGTTTCTTGATTTATATTTATATCACTTTGGCGATTTGCTAAAAAATAATAGTATGTTTTTGAGCCCCTAAGCAAATAGTTATTGTCATCCCTTAAAGAATACAATAAAATTTTATTTTCTTGTCTATTCCATAATTTTTTTAATGGATTATCATCATCGATTAACTCAAAGTCATACATAGGAATGGTGATACTTCCTGTACTTTGATCATATAAATCATTAATACCATCATACGAATCATAAATATTATTTATGATATCATCATATCTTTTTAATTGTTCCTTTTTCCCAATGTTAATCTTTTTTTCAACATTTGCATATTTTTTCTTATAATCTTTTTCAATTACACTTTCTAAGCAGATTGTTGGTAATAATTTGGCCTGATTTAACAGTTCAATTGTCGCTTCAGTTCCTGTTAATATTTGATTATTATTCTTTATTACGGGAAAGCATGCATCATTTCTTTTGCTAGTCTTATATACACTGAATCCTTGTGGGCAATTAAGTAGAGTATAGTCATTACCATTTTCGTTACCACAATCTCCTATCCTAAGCATCGAATTTTGTGGAATGCCAATTATCTTTTCTACTTTTTCTACCGCATATTTCTTTATTGTAGTTCCAATTTGAAGAATATAATTACCTTTATATATGCCTTCTGTTATATTTAAATCATTGTATTGCTGCACATCTATTAGCATTTCTATATTATTTTTTACTGTTTGTCGTTCTTTTAAGTCATCAACTTTAATTCTAATGTTAAATATTTGATTGGTTTTACTATCATACGAATATGTTATTAAACTATTTTTACCGCATAATAAATTCTTATATTGATTTAATAATTTATTTAGACTTTCAAGCCCTTTTAAACTGGATTCTGAAACCAAATATTCACTAATATCAAATAATCTGTTTGAATTAGCACTTGTTTTAAAAAGGCGCGCTCCATCATTTATTAAAATATATAACCTTGACATCTGATTTATACTAATATTATACTTTTCAATCATTATAGGAACTACATCATTTACAAAATCTTTTAGCCCAGTTTCTCCTCGACCCGTTATAAAAACTATAGGTATTTTTCTATCTAATAATTCTATTAATTTTTTGATAACTCTTTCATCAATTTCTTTTGAATTATTTTTGGTCAAAGTTCCATCAATATCTAAACATATAGCCGTATACTTTTGTCCTAAAGATTTATGATAATTTTTTAATAATGTTTTATCTATTTCCATATATACCTCCATAATTAATTTTTCTTTTTAGCTTTTATATGAAATAATAAATATTACCTAATATTATAATCAACTATTTCAGATAAAGAAAAATGTCTTATAGCACCCCTTAATTTACAAAATGCAGTTACATATGTAATATTTTCAAATTGAAACACGCTAATTGGAATAATTTCTCTTTTTGTAATTTCACCGTTTGCTCCTAAATAACTTATAATAATTCTTTTTTTATTTTTTATACAATCATTAAGTACTTTCAATTTTTCATCATTTTCATGCACAGTTAAATTTAAGGTTTTATATTCTGATATTACTTTATTTATATTATAAATTGAATGCAGTTTTCTATTTAATAGATTGTATTTTTTTTCTAAATCGGCATTACACATATTTGTAAGTTCTTCTTTAACTCTATCTAAAACCTCTAAATCATATTTATTAAAAAAATTTATATTAATAGAACTATTCTTATTTATAAAATATCCTCCGCCTGGGCCCTTAAATGATTCAATTGGATATCCAGATAACTCCAATTGTTCTTTATAATATCTTACCATTCTTTCGGTAACTCCAAGTTCTTTACTTAATTCGTTAACTGAATAAACACGCCCGCTATTTAACAATTCTAACATTAGGAAACAATTAGTTATTTTACTCATAAAAATATTCCTCCATATGTAATATTTACTAAATTATATCACATATAGAGGAAATATTGTGTCTTTATTTTTCTTCTAAATAATATTCTAAAATTGTTTGATCTCTTAATATGATGAATCTACTATGATAAACATTTTCGTATTTTGATTCTTGTATATTGTTCATAGATTTTTTTATTAATTCTAATGCTTTATTTGGTATAACCCAAATTAATTGAGCGCCTTCTTCTTTTTCTCTTTTAGTAAGATTCAATCTTTTTTTGTCTTCTGTAACACGCCCTACATATAAGTAAGATGTTTGTGTAAAATTATCAAGCGATTTGTTTTCTATAATTGTTCCTAGTTCTTTTTCGATTGTTACTATACAACCTGTTTCCTCTAGAACTTCTCGTTTAAAAGCATCTTTTGGGTCTTCGTTTTCATCAATTCCACCACCAGGTAATTTATATTCATTCATATTACTTTTAAATAATAATGCAATTTTCCCGTCGTTTCTTTTTACAATACCCCTTGCACCTTTTCGCGTTCTTGGATTATTAAGCTTTACACTTTTTAATCCAAAATCTTCATCAGTTATAGTTTTAATACAATTCATTTAATTTTCCTCCTTTGGTATCTTTATTGTTTCAATTTTTTCCATATGATTGTATTTGTTATAGATTATTTTAGAACAGCTATATAATATTTCTATTGCAAGCTGTTCATTTTCTATATCTCCAACGTTATCATCCTTATAGAAGTAATTGTCTAGAAATTCTTCTCTACTTTTTTCATTATATCCTATAAAATTATTATTTTGAATATTTTTATCATATAAATCTTTTAATTTTATTTTTTCATGTACTTTACCCCCTATTATATCTACATTTCTATATATATCGATATCAAAATGTTCTAATCCTCCTGGTTCTGTTTCCTCTTTTGAATTTGTTCTATCTTTTATTTCTTTTGATTGATAGCTTTGTATTTGTATTGTTAGTAGTGGCCCAACATTTATTGTTACTCTTTCATGTCTTACTCGTCCGTTTTTCTTATAATAATCTCTTGATTTAAACCATCCACGTCTCGAAAAACCATAATGTAGCAAATTTAGATTCGCTGTTGTTATTAATGACTTATTAAAATTGTAAAAATTTAATTGCCCATAAAAGTTTTTCTCACCATAGCGTTCAAAAATTGTAGTATCTAATACTTGATATACTTTTACATTTTTACTTTCTGGAAATATATTGAAATAGTCATTTTTATTGAATACATCTTTTTCGTCATTTGGTGTGAAGATATTTCCATAAATTTTTCCCGTTTTTATTTTTTTAATTTCATCTGTTAAATCATTTATTTTTATTAATTCACTTAACAGATCTATAAAATGGAATCCACTATGATACAACTTGCCATATCCATACTTATAAGGATGATTTTCTTTATTTAAATCATGTGGCATTTCCCAATTACCATCACAATGATATATATCTATATATGTTATTGGTATATTATATTTTATAACAATTTCTTTTAAGAGATCTTTTACATATTTATATCCTCTATGGTATAAGCGTTGACACATTATCTTACATTTGCAAGAGTTATTCCTATGTAGTTTTAGTAAATTATAATATTGGTTTC
>DVFV01000118.1 GCA_018713045.1 Candidatus Coprosoma intestinipullorum
AGCGACAAAAGTAAGATTACAATGTTTACATTTGTATCTTTGTTTATCTAACACTAATAATGAATCATAACCGCAGACTTTAGTTATTTTAATTTTACAATTACGTTTAAAGCCCCAATTAATAACATCATCCCATCCTCTATTTATGTGACCGCATCTATAACAGTGATCCGGAATATAAGTTAAGAAGGCACGAAAGACTTTAGTCTTTTTACCGTTAATATTAACAATTTTTAAAAAATCATCATAAAAATAAACGTTATTATCTTTAATATTTAGCATTAATTTGATATAATCAGTATGAGTCATGGAATCAGAACCTTTCTATATTTTTTTCCAATAAATATTTTATCATGAGTTTCTGGTTAGTGACTCTTTTTTTATAAAAATAGTGTCAGTGAGTTTTCTCACCAACACTATTTATTATAGAACCCAAATAAGCCAGAAATGGTTTTTTTTGTTATAAATTTAAAAAAACACACGAAAAATGTGAAAAAATCGTAAAAACATTTGATTTTTTATTAAAAATATGTATAATATCATTCACAAATGTGAAAAAATATAATATAATCATAATTAGAATAGGAGGGAAATCGAATATGTTAATGGGTTTTAAATTTAAAAATTTTAAATCATTTGAGGACCTGCAATATTTCTCTATGATTGCTGGAAAGGTTAGAAACAACGAAAACCATATAACCGAAATTAATGGCAAAAAAATTCTAAAATTTTCTGGAATGTATGGTGCTAATGGTTCTGGTAAAAGTAATTTTATTCTTGCCCTAAGCCTCTTCCAAGATATTGCCAGTAAAGGTGTTTCAACTTTAATCAATAATTTGTATTATAGGGGCGCTAATTCAAATAAAGATGATAATTCTTATTTTGAATACGAATTATGTCTTAACGAAAAATTCTATTCGTATGGTTTTGAAATAAATATTCCCAAAAGACAAATTGTATCTGAATGGTTAATTGATATGACTAAAAAAAATCCAAAGGTTATCTTTGAAAGAGATATAAATAAAGAATATTATTATCCTGATAATTTAAATAAAAAATACAGTAATTTCGAAAATTGTTTATCTGAAATGCGGGCAAATACTAATGACCTATTTTTAAAAGAAATGAATAGGAGATTAATGATGTCAAAAAACAACGATGAATATTATTTAGATATTAAATCTGTATATAAATTCTTGATGTATGATACAACTATTATCAGGCCATCAACCCACAAATTATTTGGAATGGACTATATAAAAAATAAAGATAAAATCATCGATATTTTAAATAAATTAGATATAAACATAGTCGACATTATCGAAGAAAAAAGTAGTCTTGATATGATTTATGCCAAAATGTCAAATCTTGATTTCTCAAACTTCATGGATGAATTAAACAATTTATTATCAAAATTTAATAATTTAAAATGTACATTAAGAATAGAAAATGATTTATATACAATTAAAAGAGAAAAAGATGAATATAAAGTTAGTTCTTTAAAATTTAAACATGCAAATAGTAATGATAGCTTTGGTGCCTATGAAGAATCTGATGGAACAATCAGAATATTAGAGTTAATTGATATTTTATTGACGAATCATAAATTATTCCTCATAGACGAGCTAGATAGCAGTCTTCATCCTGTTTTAGTTGATGGATTATTAAAAATATTTTTATCATCTAAAAAAACAAATCAATTAATTATTACAACCCATGAATCAAAAACATTAGATTTTGATTTAGTTAGAAGAGATGAAATATGGTTTTCCGAAAAGAACAAAAAAGGTGCATCCAGAATATACTCCCTAGAAGAATATAAAGATGTCGCAAGGTTTGACAAGAAAATCGATAAAGCATACTTAGAAGGAAGATTTGGCGCAGTTGCCCAAATAGACACTAACTATGAGGATTAAAGAAGAATTCGCCAGTCAAAGAAAATCAGAAGTTACGACATATAAGCCCAAAATAATTATCGCCTCAGAAGGTAGTTGTTCTGAACCAAAATACTTCGAAGGATTAAACCATAGTGCATTAACAGAAAATAAAGAAATAATAAATCTTTTAAGAGACTATGCGTCCAAAACAAATAGTCATCCAAATTTTATCGTATCTATGTATCAAGAATTTTTAATCAACAATGATAATAAAATAACTATTAAAGAAATAAAACATAAAATAGAAAATTATAATAAAGATAATGGAAACAAAACCAACACCACGAAAATCAATAATTTAATAGATAGTCTTTATAATGAAAACCAAATTATCGAATTAGATGAAATAGAAAAATTTCTATTTACTATCTTAAAAGAAGAAATATATACAGACTTTATAAATAATTTTATCACTTATTTCGAAGCTCAAAATATAACATATTCACCTGAAACCGACTCGATAAATATTGTAATTGATAGAGACAAAGACAACTTCTTTGAAAATCAATATGATAACATTCTAAAATTTTGTCATAAAAATGGCATAAATTTATATGTAAGTAACCCTAATTTTGAATTTTGGCTAATGTTACATTTTGATAAAGTTAATAAATTAGACTATCAAAAAATGTAT
>DVFV01000119.1 GCA_018713045.1 Candidatus Coprosoma intestinipullorum
ATAATATCAATCAGTATTTATTATCTAAGAGACTAACAGCAAAGTTTATAACTTTGCTGTTAGTCTCTTATTGTTAGATTTTCATAAAAATAAAATGAACTTAACTTCATTAAGATAACTTATAATCTACGATAAAATATTAGATATTCTACATACTGTTTTTGTAATGTAACCTATTTCGAAATTCTACTAATCTTTTAACTTTATCTATACTATTAATTGTTAAAAATTACAATGGAGGGCAATTTAATTTATGAATGATATTACCATTATAGGAGCTTCACAAAATAATTTGAAAAATATAAATATAACTATACCTAAACATTTAGTTACAGTATTTACAGGTCGTTCTGGTTCAGGTAAATCATCACTGGTTTTCAGAACAATAGCTGCTGAATCTGAACAACTTTTAAATGAAAGTTATTCTAGCTACATTCAATTTCATTTAAATAAGCAGCCTAAACCAAAAGTAAAAGCAATTAAAAATCTTCCTGTAGCAATGACGATTAGTCAAAAAAGATTTAATGGTAATTCTCGATCTACTGTAGGTACAGTATCTGATATATACGCCTCTGTTAGATTGTTATGGTCAAGGATAGGTGAACCTTTTGTCGGTTATTCAGATGCCTTTTCATTTAACAGTCCCAATGGTATGTGTGAAACATGTGAAGGATTAGGTTACATTGAAGACATTAATTTAAATGAGCTCTTAGATTGGAACAAATCTTTAAATGAAGGTGCTATTAATTTTCCATCTTTTGGACCTGATAAAGAAAGAGGGAAAGCTTATCGTGATAGTGGTCTGTTTGATAATGATAAAAAATTAAAAGCATATACAAAAGAAGAATTAGATTTGTTTTTGTATCAGGAGCCAATAAAATTAAAAAAACCACCTGAAGAATGGCGGAAATCAGCAAAATATGTGGGACTTATACCTAGGTTTAGAAGAATATTCTTGGGAGATAAAGAATTTAACAAAAAACGTTATGCTAAACATCTTAAAAATGTTGTGGAAAATAAAATTTGTCCAACTTGTAACGGTCAACGTTTAAATTCGAAAATTTTGAGTTGTAAAATTATGGGGAAAAATATTTCAGATTTCACACAAATGACTGTAAAAGAAAATTTAGCATTTCTTAATAAATTAAATAATTCAACAGCCCAGTTTATTATTGAACCACTCCGAAAACAATTAGAAGCACTTGATTATATAGGATTAAGTTATTTAACTCTTGACCGTGTAACCACTTCTTTATCAGGTGGAGAAGCACAACGGCTTAAATTAATACGACATTTAAATAGTTCGCTATCTGATTTGGTTTATATCATTGATGAACCAAGTGTTGGTTTACATCCAGAGGATATTGCAAAAATAAATGAAATTTTGAAATCTTTAAAACATAAAGGTAATACAGTATTAATTGTAGAACATGATCCTGATGTAATTAAAGAAGCAGATTATATTATTGATATGGGGCCAAGTTCAGGGGCGCAAGGTGGAGAGATAACGTTTAAGGGAACATACAAAGAATTATTGTCTTCAGATACATCTACTGGGGAAGCACTACGTATCAAACATCACTTAAAAAATGAGATACGTGAAGCAAAGAGTTTTTATCATCTTGGACCAGTGACCCAAAACAATTTGAATAATGTGACAGTTGATATACCCAAGCATGTTTTGACAGTATTAACTGGAGTAGCAGGTTCTGGGAAAAGTTCACTTGTTAAGGCAGGTTTTGCAAAAAATGATAATGCAGTATTTATGGATCAAAAAGCGATACAAGGTTCCGATCGGTCTAATTTACTAACTTATTTAGGTGTTTTTGATAGAGTCAGAAATTTTTTCAGCAAAGAAACTGGATTAAATAAATCTATGTTTAGTTATAATTCGAAAGGAGCTTGTCCCAATTGTGGTGGTAAAGGTTATATTGAAACAGAACTTGCATTTATGGGTGAATTTTCACAAACATGTGAAGTGTGTCACGGTAAACGTTATAAGCCAGAAGTGTTGAATGCAACTATAGATGGCTATTCCATTGCTGATTTCCTTGAATTGACTGTTGACGAAGGTATAAGATTTTTTGATAAAGAAAATGAAATTCAGTCTAAGTTACAAGCTATAAGTAAAACTGGATTAAATTACGTAACCCTTGGCCAACCTCTATCTACATTATCAGGTGGTGAAATTCAACGCGTTAAATTAGGCCAATATTTAAATGATGATGTTACAGATAGTATTTTTATATTTGATGAACCTACGACAGGTTTACATGAAGCTGATATTCCTATATTGATAAACTGTTTTAATGATCTTATTGAGCAAAATAACACTGTTATTTTAATTGAACACAATTTATCAATTATGTGTGATGCTGATTGGATTATAGATGTAGGACCAGGACCTGGTCTAGATGGGGGTAAAATACAATTTAGTGGCTATCCTATAAACTTTGTTAAAGAGAATAAAACATTAACATCTAAGCATTTGAAACTTTATATAGCAAATGATTAAAATTGTTTCATATTTTCATA
>DVFV01000120.1 GCA_018713045.1 Candidatus Coprosoma intestinipullorum
TAAAAAAGAACTAATTAAAGTTCCTCTTTAGTTACAATATTCGCACATCTTGGGCAAAGACCATCAGTTAAATCAGTTTCGTTAAAGTAATTCCAACATCTCTCGCATCTACCACCTTCAAATTTTTGAACTTGAACTCCGGCATATTCGTATTTTGGTAAATCTAAAGCTGTAAGTACGACATCGGATACGATTAATAATTGTTTTAATTTAGAAGCAATAGGTTTAAGTGTTTCCTTATCCTCTTCTCTTAAGTTAAGTAAAACCTTAGCTTCAAGTGATTTACCGATAACCTTTTCGTTACGAGCCTCTTCCAAAGCTTTATAAACATCGTTCTTGATGTCGAAGAATAAATCAAATAGTTCGCGAATCTCCTCTTCATCCTTATAAGTTTGAACCTCTGGGAATCTCTCTAAATGAACACTCTTCTCTTTAGTACCAGGAAGTAGTTTATAAACCTCTTCACTAGTGTAAGGTAAAATAGGCGCCATTAATTTAATCAAAGAAGTTAAAATCTCATATAAAACAGTTTGAACACTTCTTCTCTCAAAACTATCAGCTTGCTCGATGTATAAAATATCCTTAGTAAAATCTAAATAGAAATTAGAAAGTGAATTAACATAATTTATAACTAATTTATAAATTTCGTCAAAATCATACTCGTCGTAATTTTTCCTAATATCTCTTACCAAATCGTTTAAAGTAATCATCATATACTTATCAGCTTGAGGCATTTTGTCATAACTAATCTTATCACGGTCCGGATTAAAATCGAACAAATTACCAAGCATAAATCTATAAGTATTTCTGATCTTTCTATAACCTTCCTTAACTTGATTTAAAAGCTCATCGCTAAATCTAACATCTTCAGTATAATCAACACTGGCAACCCAAAGTCTCAAAATATCGGAACCTTGTTTACTAACAATATCCATTGGTGATACGACATTACCAAGTGATTTACTCATCTTAAATCCTTTACCATCTAAGACAAAACCAGCTGAAACAAGTTCTTTGTATGGACTGTGACCAGAATATGCCATACTACAAATTAGTGAAGAATTAAACCATCCACGATATTGATCAGAGCCTTCTAAATAAACATCAGCTGGATAAGGAAGCTTTCTTTCGAGTAAAGTTCCTGCCCATGAAGTTCCTGAATCGAACCAAACATCCATAATATCAGTTTCTTTAGTAAACTTACCATTTGGACTAGCTGGATTTGTATAACCATCTGGAAGCAAATCTTTCGCATCCCTTTCAAACCATACGTTTGAACCATATTCTCTAAATAAAGAAGCCACATGCATCATAACATCATAATCGACGATTTCTGAACCATCCTCATTGTAGAAAATTGGAATAGGCACACCCCAAGCTCTTTGTCTTGAAATACACCAGTCGCCTCTATCACGAATCATATTGTAAATACGTGTCTTACCCCACTCTGTATGGAATTTAACATTAGTTTCAAGTTCATTTAAAATATCATCTCTGATTTTATCGACACTACAGAACCATTGTTTAGTAGCTCTAAAAATAATTGGTTTTTTTGTTCTCCAATCGTGAGGATATGAGTGAGTAATAAATTTAAGTTTAAGCAAATATCCATTTTCCTCGAGCCACTTTGGAATCTCTTTATTGGCATCTTCAAAGAATAATCCCGCAAATCTTCCAGACTCTTCAGTTAAAACGCCCTGATCATTAACGCCGTTAACCATATCCAAACTATAATTTTGACCGACGATAAAGTCATCCTCACCATAAGCAGGTGCGATATGAACAAGACCAGTTCCGGCATCTAAAGTAACATGATGACCTAAAACAACCGGACTAACTCTATCCATAAATGGATGAGAATACTTAACCCCAAGTAAATCTTTACCTTTAAAACTCTTGCCAATCTTATATTCGTCAAAACCAAAGTCCTGCATCAAATCATTAGCTAAATCCTTAGCCACTACATAATTATCCTTACCAACCTTAACTCTGACATAATCAAAATTCTCACCGACACAAACAGCCGTATTACCTGGTAAAGTCCAAGGTGTCGTTGTCCAAATAACAAGCTTATCACCTTTTTTAACAAAATCATTACCCTCAGTAACTGGAAAAGCGACAAAAACTGAAGGATCTTTACGATCTTTATATTCAATTTCCGCTTCTGCCAAAGCAGTTTCGCTACTTGGTGACCAATAAACAGGCTTTAATCCCTTAAAAATCAAACCCTTCTGAGCCATTTTCGCAAAAACTTCGATTTGTCTCGCTTCATATTCCTTAGTCAAAGTAATATAAGGATGATCCCAGTCGGCAATAACATTAAGTCTTCTAAAATCAGCCTTCTGTTTTTCGACCTGTTCCAAAGCATAATTCTTACAAAGCTCTCTAAAATCAGCTACACTCATGCTTTTACGGTCAACCCCACTATTAGTTACCGCTTGCTCGATTGGAAGGCCATGAGTATCCCATCCTGGAATATACTCTACATAATAACCTTCCATCATTTTAGAACGATTAATAAAGTCTTTTAAAATTTTATTAAGTGAATGACCTAAATGGATATTCCCATTCGCATAAGGTGGACCGTCATGTAAAATAAATGGTTTATTATTCTTATTTTTATTTTTAATTAAATTATATAAATCCATCTCATCCCATTTTTCTCTTTGTAAAACTTCATTCTCAGCCAAATTACCCCTCATTTTAAATTCAGTCTTTGGCATAAGTAATGTATCTTTATAATCTTTCATAAAAGCATCTCCTATCCTTATTTAACTCCCTTTTTAAATCCTTTCACACCATTATAATTACTTAAAATATTTGAATCAAAACTAGTAGTTTTCTTCTTATTGTTTTTATAATCCTTAATTGCCATCTTTATAAGTTCATCGAGTAATTCTGTATAATCTTTACCCTTTGGTTTAAACATATAAAAGGCAAGTGATCCTGGAATTGTATTTGGCTCATTGACATAAATATCTCCAGTTTTCTTATTGACCAAAAAGTCAATTCGGCAAACACCTTTTAAATTTAAAACTCTAAATGTATCTTTAGAAATTTTATAAATTTCCTCCTCCATCTTCTCTTCGATTTTGGCTGGAACATCAAATTGACTGTTACTCATTGAACCACTCTTAACAGCTCCGCCTTTTTTACCTTTGCCGCCTCTTAAATACTTATCTTCAAAAGTAAGTAGTTCATTACCTGTCTTCATTTCAGCAATTAGACTAGTCTCTTGATATTCGTAATTACCTAAAACTGCACAGTTAAGTTCGAGTAAATTAGGAATCATCTCTTCGACTAATATTTTAGTCTCATATTCCATCGCCGTATCTATTGCCCTCTTTAAAGCATCTCTATCGTGAGCAACCGTAATACCAATCGTACTTCCAAGACACGCTGGTTTAACAATTACTGGATAACCAAGCTTCTCTATCTTCTCGATAATCTTATCGCTATCCAAATTATATTCATAATCGTAAAACCAAACATAATTTGGAACCTTTATATCATTAGCCATAAGTAACTGTTTCAAAACAACCTTATCTTGACCAACTGAAGCGCCAAGCATTGAAGGACCGACAACTGGAAGACCTAAAGTCTCTAAATAACCAGCCAAACTTCCATCTTCAACACCTTTACCATGAACAATTGGAAAAGCGACATCTATATAATCTAAATCCTTTCTAAAGAAACCTTTTACTTTTTGCAGATATACCACATCGCCTTTTCTCGCTAAAGTAATCTGTTTTGTATATCTTTTCATACTGTCAAAATACTTATAAGTATCCATATCTCTAAGACTTTGACCAGTATACCAGTTGCGATCCTTACTAATATAAATCGGTACAATATCGTACTTATTTGTATCGATATTCTCCATTGCTTGTAAAGCTGAAATTATACTAACCTCGTGTTCGACTGAATCGCCACCAAAAATAACACCAACTTTTATTTTCATAACCTATTTCCTCCTATTTCTCATTAAATATATCTGGTAAATCATTCTCGAGTAAAACATAAGTCTCACCATCTTTTAATTTGTTTACTAAATCGAAAGATTTCAAAACATCATTTATAATGTGAATATGTTCCTCATCAAAACCGATTTCTCGAAGACCATCTTGAATCGGTTTAGTCTTCTCTTCTCCGACCAAAATGACCTCATCTATTCCCTTCATCTGCATTCCGAACTCTTTATTTTTTTCATACTCTTGATCACCGAGCTCGATCATACCTGGAGTGACGATAATATGTTTACCAGGCATCATCCTTAAAACATCGATAGCCATTTTAGAACCCGTTGGATTTGAATTATAAGCATCATCGATAAATGTAATATCTCCCTTACTCTTAAGCTCAAGTCTGTGTTCGACCGCCCGAACTTTTCTAACTCCAGCCTTTAGCTGTTCCATATTCATTCCAAACTCTAGACCTAAAGCAATACCAGCTAAAATATTATAAACATTAGCCTCCCCAAGTAATCTTGTTTGGAAATGATATTTGTTACTATCTCCCTTAATCAAACAGTCAAACTCTGTTCCCTCAGGACTCAAAGTAATATTAACTGCTCGAACATCAACATCCTCGCTGTTAATACCGATCCATTTAACTCGGCATCCGCTTTTCTTCTTATAACTTCTCTGCCATTCATCGTCGCCATTAAGCACACACAGTCCATCATCAGGAAGTGACTCTACAAGTTCAAACTTCGTTTTCTGAATATTTTCTTGACTGCCAAACGTTGCCAAATGAGCAAGACCAATTCTCGTTATAATTCCATATTTTGGATGAACCAAATCACAAAGTTCTTTAATATCACCCGCTTGACAAGCTCCCATTTCGGCAATAAATATATCTGTAAACTTATCTAAATAATTATTAATTGAAATCATAAGCCCAAAAGGTGTATTAAAATTCTTTGGAGTTGGCAGAGTATTATATTTAATACTTAAAATATCGTTCAAAATATTTTTACTACTAGTTTTTCCGTAACTTCCTGTAATTCCAATTACCTTTAAATCAGGCATACTCTTAAGTTTGTTAATAGCTTTTCTTTTAAAATAATAACCGACATAACTCTCAACTGGAGTATTAATAAGTAAAGCAACTAAAATATACAAATTGTTCAAATAACCTATTAAACCTAAAATCAATATGAAATAAATTAAATTGCTTTCATTTACGAATAAAGCCATAATTAAAATTGGTAAAATATTTGTAATCGTATTAGTGACAAGTAACCTTTTCATTCTCGCCGTATATTTAAGTGGCAATTTATTTTGACTGCTTTTACTGTCCAAATACATTTTAACAATCAAAATGATATAAAATCCGGCAAAACGTCCAAGTAAAATATCAGCCGTTCCCGTAAACATAAATATGATAAACAAAACAAATAAAATACTAA
>DVFV01000121.1 GCA_018713045.1 Candidatus Coprosoma intestinipullorum
AATGGAAAATATATCCTTCAAAATATTATATAAAATTATTGCTTATCTTAAACCTAACTGTTATAATGAAGTTAACAGGTGGGGGAATTAATATGGAATTAAAACAAGAAATACTAAATAATCTATCAAATAGGAAGCTTACTTTACCAAGAATTGTCAAAATTATGCATATCAAAGGTGAAGAAATGAGAGCTTCTTTTCTTAGTGCTCTAAACGAACTAGAAATTGAAGGAAAAATTTATTTAGATGATAAAGGTTACTACCAAACCTTTAAAAAATCTTTAAATAAAGTTCAAGGAGAAATTAATATTTCAAAATATGGTAATGGAAGTGTTGAAATAAATAAAGGCAAAGAAAAAATAAAATACATCATTGAAGAAGAAAATATAGCTGGAGCTTTAAATGGTGACATCGTCGTCTTAAAAGACATCCAACCGCTTAGAAAAAACTATAATGAAGCTAAAGTTGAAAAAGTCATCAAACGGAACAACGGTTTAGCAATCTTTGAATATAATGGCGAAGACTTTATTCCTTATGGAATAAAAAACAAAATAAAAATCTTGTGTCCCAAAAGTACTTTAAAAGGAATTGTTACTGGAAGTAGAGTTTTAGTTAAACTTGATAAAGAACAAATAAATACAAAAGGTGAATTATTAATCTATGGAGCCGATATTCAAAAAATAATAGGTCATAAAGACGACCCAGGAATCGAAATTGAATCTATTGCTGCAAAATATGGATTCCTTAAAGAGTTTCCTAAAGAAGTTATGGCCGAAGTAGCTAAAATAAAAGACGAAGTATTACCTGAAGAAATAGAGGGAAGAAAAGACCTAAGAAATGAAATGATCTTTACAATCGATGGAAAAGACACTAAAGACATGGATGATGCCGTAAGCCTCAAAAAAGACGAAAATGGAAACTATATCCTAGGAGTTCACATAGCCGATGTAAGTCACTATGTCAAAGAAGGATCCGCACTATTCAACGAAGCCTTTAAAAGAGGAACATCAGCCTATCTCATAGACTCAGTAGTACCAATGCTTCCCCATGAACTATCTAATGGAATATGTTCATTAAATCCAAATGCCGATAGACTTACCAAAACTGCCCAGATGACTATTACTCCCGAAGGAAAAATAATTGACTGTGAAATATTTGACAGTGTCATCAAATCGCGAAAGAAAATGACTTATGAATCTGTCAATCAAATTTTAGAAAGAAACATAAACGTCGAAGGTTATGAAGAATATATAGACACTTTAAAATCAATGCAAAATTTATCTCAAATATTAAGTAAAAACAGTCAAAAACGAGGTAATATTGATTTTTATTCAGATGAATTAAAAGTAAAAGTAACTAAAGAAGGAAGTCCATTAGACTTTATTGAACGTCGTCAAGGTGCGGCAGAAAAACTAATTGAAAACTTTATGATAGCTGCCAATGAAAGTGTTACAAAATACTTTTCTTATATGGACGTTCCATTTATTTACCGAATTCATGCCGTTCCAAATGGCGATAAATTAATTAAAGTCTTAAAAACCCTAAAAGAAGAAGAACTAAGTGATAATAAAGTAATTGATAGACTAATTAATAAAATATCAAACAATAACTATACATCAAAAGACTTAAAAGAATTTTTAGAAACATTCAAAAGCCAAAAAGAAACATATAGTATAATTTCTAGCCTTTTACTAAGAGGTATGAGTAAAGCTGTTTATTCGGATGTCAATGAAGGACACTATGGCCTATCATTAAAATACTATACTCACTTTACATCTCCAATTAGAAGATTTCCTGATTTAATGGTACACCACTTAATTAACCACTATCAAACCTTTGAAAATTTAGACGGAATTTCAAAAAGTCTACCTGATATATGTTCAAACTCTTCCTTCATGGAAAGAAGAGCCGATGACGCCGAGAAAGAAGCAGTAGAACTCAAAATGGCTGAATATATGGAAAATCACATTGGTGAAATATTTACAGGTAGAGTTACCAATATCTCTCCAAGAAAAATGGATATTAAACTATTAAATCAAATAAGAGGAATCGCTTCCCCGCAAGACATTATTAGAAAACCTAATAACCAAGGAATAAATCCTAAATATAAATTAGGTGATAGAGTATATGCCTTAGTCAAAGAAGTTGATATTCCTAATAGAACAATTTATTTTGTAATTTCTAAAACAGAAATACACGCATTAAACCAAGAAGAACTAACCCACGTAAAAGAATTGAAAAAGATCTCTTAAACAGAGATTTTTTTATTTAAAATTTTCTTTAAATAAATTATCAAACATTATTTAAAATCGTTTTAACTCATGCTATAATCATTAGTAGGGTGGTTTACATGAACGACAAATTAACATTACTTTTAAATCAAATTCATTTAAACAAAGATGAATTTTCTTATTTTGAAAACGGAAAATTAGACAAAATAGTATGTAATAGAAGTAAAACCAAATATCTATTTTGCTTAGACTTAGATAACGTTTTACCTAAAAATATCTATTTTGATTTTTTGGGTAGAATAAAGAACTGCTTTCATCAAGCAGAATATGTTGGAGCTAAAATCAACGTAAATAACTTTGATATCGAATCACTTACCGATTACTATCGTTATTTAATCGAAGAGTATAGTAAAGAAGCTCCTTTACTTTCTATATTTCTAGAAAATAAAATTGAATTAGATGGAAACACCTTAAACGTTGAAGTAGCTAACAAAGCTGAAGATATGAAATTCTCCAGTATTAAAGAAGACCTTGAAAAAAAACTAAACAATGCTGGATTCCCGATTAAAATCGAAACCAAAATAAACAAAGAAAAATCAATTGAAACCCTAAAAGAAATCGAAAAAGAAAAAATCAAAGAAATTCCCAAACCACCAAAAAAAGAAGACCCATTCATCATGGGTAGTGAAATCAAAGACGAAATTACAAGCATTAATAATATAACCTTTGAAATGGATAATGTTACTATTGAAGGTAAAGTCTTTGGCGTTGAAACATTTGAATCAACCAAAACAAACTTTAAAATCATTACCCTAAAAGTAACTGACTATACAGACAGTATTTATTGTAAAGTATTTTGCCGGGAAGACTCTGAATATCAAAAATACTTAAAAGCCTTGAAAGAAGGTAAATGGTATAAAATAAAAGGCTATACTAAAAACGATAAATATTCTGGTGAAATAGTTTTAAATGCCAGACATATAAACACCTCAGATAAAAAAGACGAAGTCCGAGAAGATAATGCCGAAGAAAAACGTATCGAACTTCATACCCATACTAAAATGAGTCAAATGGATGGTGTAGCTGACGAAATAGAACTTGTAAATCAAGCTATCAAATGGGGTCATAAAGCCATTGCCATAACCGACCACAACGGCTGTCAGGCATTCCCTCATGTTTTCAACACCGTAACAAGTTACAACAAAGGAAAACCAGATGACGAAAAGTTTAAAGCCATCTATGGAACCGAACTTACCCTAATCGACGACACTGTCAATATCGTTGTAAGGCCAACAGATGATGACCTATTAAATACAACTTACGTCGTCTTCGACTTAGAAACGACAGGATTTAACGCCGGTGGCGCGGACTCTATCATCGAAATAGGTGCCGTAAAAATAAAAAAAGGCGAAATCCTAGACCGTTATGACGAACTAATCAATCCAGGAAGACCTCTTCCAGCCAGAATATCTGAACTTACAAACATCACTGATGACATGCTTAAAGATAAAGATAATGAAGAAAATGCCGTTAAAAGATTTAAAGAGTGGATAGGAGACCTTCCAGTCGTTGCTCATAACGCCAAATTCGATACCTCATTTATCCAAATGGCCTACCAAAAATATAATCTCGGACCATTTAATAACTGCGTTATCGATACCCTTGAACTCTCAAGAGCCCTAGATACAGGATACTCTCGTCACAGTCTATCCGCTTTAGTTAAAAGATATGACGTTCCATGGGACGAATCAGCTCACCACCGTGGTGATTACGACGCTGAAGGAACAGCCCTAGTTCTCCATCAAATGCTAAAAAAACTAGTATCTAGAAATTTCAAAACAATTAAAGACCTAGATAAACTAGTCTCTAAAGATGAAATCCATAAATATGGTACAGCTTATCACGTAAACCTCTTGGCGGTTAATAAAAAAGGTTTAAAAAACCTCTTTAAAATCATCTCCCTAGCTAATACTACTTACCTTTATAAAACCCCAAGAATTTTAAGAAGTGAAATCGAAAACCACCGTGAAGGATTATTAGTCGGAAGTGGATGTTATGAAAGTGAAATCTTTAGACTCGCACGTAGTAAATCTGAAGAAGAACTCGTAAACCTAATTAACTTCTATGATTATGTTGAAGTTCAGCCCCCAGAAGTATATGACCACTTACTTCAAATGGGTGACTTTGGTAATAAGGCCGAATTAATAAATCATCTTAAGAAAATCATTAAAGTAACTAAAGAGGCGGGCAAAATCATCGTTGCTACTGGTGATGTCCACCAAATAAATCCTGAAGATCGAATCTATCGCGAAATAATCGTTAGACAAAAAGTTCCAGGTGGCGGTCGCCATCCTCTTGCCAAAAAAGAAATAAAACAAATACCTAATCAATATTTTAGAACCACTGATGAAATGCTTGAATCATTTGATTTCTTAAGCCCTGACGAAGCTAAAGAAATAGTAATTGATAACCCTAAAAAAATAGCTGATATGGTTGATATAATTGAAGTAATCATCGATACCGGAGGAATTCCTTTTGCTCCAAAAATCGAAAATTGCTCAGAAACAACCACTGATATGGTTTATGACAAAGCTGAATCTATTTATGGCAATCCTCTTCCATACAACATTGAAGAACGTTTAGCCTCAGAGTTATATGGTGATGAACCATTTAATACCATCAAAAGATTAACCCCTAAAGGCGATATGTCTGATGAAGAATATAATAAAATTATTTATGCCAAACTTCATAAAGTTATGCGTAGTTATAAAGAAGGCGTAATTAACCTCTTCAAAGAAGAAAATCCAAACATCACTGAAGATGAAATAAAAGAAAAAATGACCGGTGTTATCGGAGCTAACTTCGACGTTATTTACCTAATTTCTCAAAAATTAGTAAAAAAATCTAATGACGATGGCTACCTAGTTGGATCTCGAGGTTCCGTCGGTTCATCTCTAGTCGCTACTATGATGGGTATAACTGAAGTTAACGCACTTCCACCTCATTACGTCTGTCCTAACTGTAAATATTCAATCTTTGAAAAAAATGGCAAAGCCTTAGGTAGTGACTACGGTAGTGGATATGACCTTCCAGATCTAAAATGTCCAAAATGTAATACTAAAATGAACAAAGAAGGCCAAGACATGCCATTTGCTACCTTCCTTGGATTCCATGCTGATAAAGTTCCAGATATCGACTTAAACTTCTCCGATTTAAACCAAGCCGCAGCTCATGAATATACTAAAGTCCTATTCGGAAAAGATAATGTTTATCGTGCCGGAACAATCGGTACCGTTGCCGAAAAAACCGCTTACGGTTATGTTAAAGGTTACTGTGAAGACAAAGGAATAAACATGCGAAGTGCTGAAATTGAAAGACTAGCTAAAGGTTGTACTGGAGTTAAACGTACCACTGGCCAGCACCCAGGTGGAATCGTCGTTATCCCGCAGTACATGGACGTCTTTGACTTTACACCGTTCCAGTATCCAGCTGACGATCCGACATCTGCTTGGCGCACAACTCACTTTGATTATCACGCCATTGACCAAGACGTCTTAAAACTAGATATCTTAGGTCACTCAGGACCAACTAAACTAAGGCTTATTCAAAATATAACAGGTGATGACGTAACGAAAATCCCTATGGATGATAAAGAAACAATGAAAATTTTCTTATCACCAGAACCCCTTGGAGTTACTAAAGACCAAATAATGTGCGAAACCGGAACCTTAGGAATTCCAGAATTTGGGACACCATTTACCCTTCAACTAGTCAAAGAAACCAAACCAAAAACCTTTGCCGAACTAGTTAAAATATCAGGACTATCTCATGGTACAGATGTTTGGAACGGTAATGCCAAAGACCTAATTGACCAAGGTGTCGTTCCATTTAGTGACGTTATTGGATGTCGTGACGATATTATGGTTTACTTAATGTATAACGGACTACCTCCGTTTAAAGCCTTCAAAATCATGGAATTCGTCCGTAAAGGAAAAGCCAGCAAACAGCCAGAACAATGGCAAGAATACGTACAGGAAATGCGCGACCACAACATTGCCGAATGGTTTATCGACTCATGTAGTAAAATCAAATACATGTTCCCGAAAGCCCACGCCGTTGCCTACGTTATCAACGCCATGCGTTTAGCTTACTATAAAGTTCATAACCCATCAGTCTATTATGCCGCTCAGTTCTCAGTCGAATATAATGACTTTGATATTGAATGCATGATTAAAGGTTATGAAGCTGTTAGAAATAGAATAATCGAAATAAACGATAAAAAGTTCGACGCCACTAATAAAGAATCATCTATCTTAGAATGTCTAAAAGTTGCCTTAGAAGCTCTAGCTAGAGGTATAAAATTTAAACCAATTGACCTTTACAAAAGTGATTCGATGAACTTTGTCATCGACGAAGAAGGAAACCTAATCCCACCATTTAGATCAATCGATGGTCTAGGTGACGTTGTTGCCAAAAAAATTGTCGAAGAACGTGAGAAAGGTGAATATATAAGTATTGAAGACCTACAAAAAAGAGCTAAAGTTTCAAGTACTTTAATCGAAAAAATGCGTTCTATGGGAATATTAGATGGTATGGCTGAATCTAGTCAATTAACTTTATTTTAAAAAACTCCGTTTTGGAGTTTTTTTGCTACTTTGAGAATGAAGGAAAACATAAAAAAAGAAATATTACAAATATATCATGATAATTTTTTAAACACGAAAAGACAATAAATAAAATAATATCCTGTAAAATGCTTGTTAACAAGTATTTTTTTGTGTTACCATAATTATGGTGATTAAAAATGAAGAAAATAATCCTAATTGATGGAAACAACCTAATGTTTAGAAGTTATTATGCCACCGCTTATTCTGGCAATTTTATGAGAAATAGTAAAGGTTTTCCAACTAACGCCTTACTAGGATTTAATAATATGGTTAACAAAATCATAAATGAAGAAAATCCGACCTATGTCCTAGTTGCCTTTGATATGGGAAAAACCTTTAGACATGAAGAATATGCTGATTATAAAGGGGGAAGAGTTGAAACTCCAGACGAGTTAAAAACTCAATTCCCAGTTGCCAAGAAATTATTAACCGCTATGGGAATAAAATATTACGAAATCCCAGGCTATGAAGCCGATGATATCATTGGAACATTCAGTAAATTCTGTGATGATGATCCTGATTTTATTGGAACAATCGTCAGTAGTGATAAAGACCTGCTACAATTAATCTCCCAAGATGTCGACATAAAATTATTAAAACAACACGATTACATTCGTTACAATGAAAAAACATTTGAAGAAGCCTATGGAATAAAACCGATTAACGTTATCGACCTAAAGGCCCTCATGGGTGATAGTTCAGACAACATCCCAGGAGTTAAAGGAATAGGTGAGAAAACCGCTTTAAAACTTCTTCACGAATATAAAACCCTAGATGGAATATATGAAAACTTAGATAAAATCAAAGGAAAAATTCATGACAAACTAGAAGCTGACAAAGAAAACGCCTATAAAAGTTATCATTTAGCTACTATAGTTAAAGAGGTCCCTTTAGAAATAAATATTGAAGATACAAAGTATCAAGGACCAAGGCAACCGGAATTAAACAATATTTATGAAGATTTGGAATTCTATTCATTTCTCAAAAAACAAAAAATAGCTGAAGATTCTAAAGATTTAACTTACAAAATTGTCAAAGATTCATCTGAAATCAAAGTCGAAGGACCAATTGCCGTTTCTTTAGAAATATTTGGTAGTAACTACCACAACTCAGAAATAGTTGGAATGGGCGTTTACAATGATAAAGCATCTTACTATATTCCTTTAGAAGTTTTAAAACAAAACCCAAAATTTTTAATCGAAAACGAAAAATACACCTACGACTTAAAAAAATTAACCGTCGCCCTAAAATATCAAAATCTTGAACTAAAAAACGTTACCTTTGACACAATGATTGCCGGGGCCTTACTTGATTACAATCTAAAATATGATATGGCATACCTTGCTGGTGAAGTCGATTATAATTTAGAATTTTATGAAGAAATCTTTGGCAAATTTATTCACCTAAAAATGCCTGATGAAAATGTAGTCGCCAGTGCTTTAGTGAGAAGAGCCAAATTCATCTATGATACTAAAGATTTCTTTGAAAACAAATTAAAAGAAGAAGAAGTAACCCATCTATTTAATGACATCGAATTTCCTCTTGCTACAGTCCTTGCTGACATGGAATATACCGGTGTTAGAGTGGATAAACAAACCCTAAAAGAAATGGGTGAAGACATAAAAATTAAACTTGAACTGATAACTAAAGATATTTACAATGAAGCAGGATGTGAATTTAATATTTCATCCCCAAGTCAATTAAGTGATATTCTCTTTAATAAATTATCTCTTCCTCATCAAAAGAAAAACGCTAGCGGTTACTCAACTGCCATCGAAGTATTAAATAAAATAAAAGATAAACACCCAATAGTTGGTCATATAATCGAATATCGGAAACTATCTAAAATATATAATACTTATATCGAAGGATTATTGTCTTGTATCAAAGATGACGGAAAAATCCATACAATTTATACTCAAAACCTAACTAGAACGGGAAGACTCTCTTCAATTGAACCAAACCTTCAAAATATTCCTGTTCGTGATGATATTGGTAAAGAAATCAGAAAAGCTTTTATCCCAGAACACGATTATATCGTTGGAGCTGATTACTCTCAAATCGAGCTTAGAGTACTTGCCCATATGGCCGATGTTCCAGCTCTCAAACAAGCCTTTATCGATGGTAAAGACATTCACGCTAAAACAGCCAGTGATATTTTCCGTGTTCCTGAAAATCTAGTAACAAGTCACATGCGAAGAGTTGCCAAAGCTGTTAATTTTGGAATCATCTATGGAATAAGTGGTTTTGGATTAGGTGAAAATATCGGTATGCGAGCCGTTGATGCTAAAAAGTTTATCGATACTTACTTAGAAACTTACCCGGGAATTAAAGAATATATGGATGAATCGATTAAACACGCCAAAGAAAAAGGCTATGTCAAAACTATGTTTAATCGTAAACGAAACATCCCAGAACTAAACAATACCGTTTACACAATTAGACAAAGTGGTGAAAGAATTGCCCTCAACACTCCAATTCAGGGAACCGCAGCCGACATCATTAAACTTGCGATGGTCAAAGTTTACAAAGCCTTTGAAGAAAATCATTTAAAAAGTAAAATGATTATTCAAATTCACGATGAACTGATTATCGATACATATAAAGACGAACTAGAAAAAGTTCAAAAAATCTTAAAAGAAGTTATGGAAAAAGTTTATAAATTAAATGTTCCATTAAAAGTCGATATTCATTATGGCAAAAACTGGGCCGAAGCAAAATAAAAATAACCAAGTTTGTTTGGTTATTTTTTTCTTAGAAGAGCTATAAAGAAACCTTCATATAAATTATTTGGTTTAACCGTAATAACTCCATCTATCGTAGAAGGAAGAGTTGGAATATCTTTAAATAAATCATTATTTATATCTACAATTTCCATATTGCCCATATCTAACAAGTATTTAATATTTTCTTCGTTTTCTTCCTTTAAAATAGAACAAGTAGAGTAGAGAAGAAATCCACCACTTTTTAAAATTTGTGAAGCTTTTACTAAAAGTTCTCTTTGCCTTTTTACGGACCTATTTACTAAATCAAAGTTAAATTTATTATTTGTAATTGTCCCGCTGCCACTACAAGGTGCGTCTAATAATATTTTATCAAACCTTAAAAACTCATCTAATCCCCTCGCATCTTCTCTTAAAACAGAAACCCTTGCTCCTTGTTTTGTAACATTGTATTTAAGCCGCTCAAACCTAATTTTATTCGGTTCGGTCGCTGTAATTCTTGCTTTATTATCAGATAGAGAGGCAATTTCACAAGTCTTCCCACCAGGAGCTGCAGCCATATCTAAAATAGATTCATTAGCTTTTATATCAAAACAAAGTGGGGGAATCATTGAAGAAAGACTTTGTAAATAAATCATTCCCTTCTTATAAATATCAAATTCTCTAATCTTATCCTCATTACAATCTAAAATTAAAGCATCCTTATAAAACGAAACATCCCTATAACCTATATTAAAATTATCCAAAACCTCTTTTACATAATCTTTATCACATTTTAACGTATTAACTCTAATTGTTAGAGGTTTGCCTTTAAAACCACTTATAATTTCTGAAGCTAAATCTTCGCCATACTCTTCTATTAAAGCATTTGTAAGTTCATTCATAATTACTCCTAATTCTTTGTAACTAATTTTTCCTTACCACCCATATAAGGTCTTAATACTTCGGGAATATTAACAGAACCATCTTCATTGACATTATTTTCTAAGAAAGCAATCAAACCTCTAGGAGTTGCCAAAACTGTATTATTTAAAGTAGTCAAATATTCATTTCCATTTTTTGTCTTCATTCTAATACCGAGTCTTCTGGCCTGTGCATCTCCTAAAATAGAACAAGAACCAACCTCAAAATATTTCTTTTGTCTAGGACTCCAGGCTTCGACATCACAAGACTTTACCTTTAAATCCGCTAAATCACCACTGCAGCACTCTAAAGTTCTAACTGGAATATCTAAACTTCTAAAGAATTCAACAGTGTACTTCCACATTTTATTATACCAGTCCATACCTTCTTCTGGTTTGCACAAAACAATCATTTCTTCCTTTTCAAATTGATGAACTCTATATAAACCACGTTCCTCAATTCCATGCGCACCTACTTCTTTTCTAAAACAAGGAGAATAAGAAGTTAAAGTAATAGGTAATTCTTCCTCTTTAATAAGTTGACCCTTAAACCTACCAATCATTGAATGCTCACTAGTTCCGATTAAATAAAGATCTTCACCTTCGATTTTATACATCATATCTTCCATTTCAGCAAAACTCATAACGCCATTTACGACGTCACTTCTAATCATAAATGGTGGGATAACATAAGTAAAACCCTTATCAATCATAAAATCACGGGCATAACTAAGCATTGCGGAATGAAGTCTTGCCACATCTCCAATTAAATAGTAAAAACCATTACCACTCGTCCTTCCCGCACTTTCCTTATCTAAACCTCCAAGTCTCGCACATATATCCGCATGATATGGAACTTCAAATGAAGGAACCATCGGTTCACCAAACCTTTCATTTTCCACATTTTTACTATCATCTTCACCAATTGGTACAGAAGGATCCATAATATTTGGAATAACCATCATTCTTTTTTTTATCTCTTCGTTTAATTCTTCTTCTCTTTTAGATAAAGCATCTATCTCATCGCCATAACCAGAAACTTCATCGCGAATCTTCATTGCTTCATCCTTTTTACCTTCCCGCATTAACTTACCAATAAGCGCACTTTTTTCGTTTCTTGAAGCTCTAAGTTCATCACCACGAACCTTAACTTCTCTCATTTCCTTATCTAAGGTTATAACCTCATCTACTAAAGGTAACTTTTCATTTTGAAACTTCTTTTTGATATTTTCTTTAACAACATCCGGTTTTTCTCTTACTATTTTAATATCGATCATTTCTATTCCTCCTTTTAATAAATCTAAAGAAAAAAGACCTAAGCGTAGGAGTACATAAAGTACGGTACCATCCTAACTTAAGCCTTAATTAATATAACGGTGTTACCCGGAAGTGATTAGCTTCTCTCTAAAGTAGATTCATATAAGTTTATAAATTAGTTTCCACCAGCCACTAACTCTCTATCTTATAACTCTTATATTACTAGTCTTTTTCTCAGATTTATTAATCAAATAATAACACATTTAAATTGACAAAGTCAAGCCCCCTAAAAGCTTGATTTTTCTGGGGGGGGGGGGTGTACAATGGAATTGTACATTATATAGTAGGAGTG
>DVFV01000122.1 GCA_018713045.1 Candidatus Coprosoma intestinipullorum
TAAACATAAATATGATAAATAAAACAAATAAAATACTAAAATCTACAAATTGCTTAGGATTCCTCTTAAGCCATTTTAAATATGTTTTCTTTCTATTATATTTATTTTGCTGAAGCATATGAAAAGAATCAAGTGACTTGTACATCACATAAATAAAATAAGGTATTGAGCATATCAAAAAATTATCTATCATTTTTCATCTTCTCCTATAAAATTATTCATAATTGATATCGTCTGATTAAGCCTTTCCAAATATGCATAATGTGTGCATCCCTCATATTTGATAACCGCTGAGTCTGGAATTAAACTCTCAAGCTCATAAGCATCCTCGATTGGCACAGCCTCGTCGCGGTCGCCCCAAATAATCAAAGTAGGACATTTAATTTTCGATACTAAATCAGTAATATCTGTATTAACATGTAAGGTCATTATCTGTCTCATTATTGGACTTGCATTCCTATAATCAGTAGACCCAATATGTTTTTTCATCGCTTCCCCTATTTTATCCATACCTGGTAATTTTTTAAGTCCTTTTAAAACCCTCATTTTAACTGTTGGCTTTTTAATCTTAACCTTGAAAGGACTTCCGAATAAAACAAGCTTCTTAATAGGATATTTACTTGCATAAATCAAACTGACCTTTCCTCCATAAGAATGACCAGCCAATATCGGATTCTTAACCCCTAAAGACTCAAGTAGTTCATGAACCATATCGGCAAAATCTTCAAGCGTCCAAACCTCTTTAGGTTCCTCACTAGCTCCATGACCAGGAAAATCCACGATAATAACATCGTTCTTTTGAAGTGCATCTCCAAGTGGTTTCATCATCTGGATATTCTGACCCCAACCATGAAGCAAAACTAAACTTTGCCCCTCTGGATTTCCATATCTTACATAATTAACTTTAACACCTTTATACTCAAACACATTCATCACCTTTTGCCAAATATTATACCATAAAAATAACAAAAAACTCATCCTAATTAAGGACGAGTTTTTCCCGCGGTACCACCTTACTTTATTTTAATAATACTCTCAAAACTATAACGCGTTACCGTCTTTTCCTACTAACTTCAGAAAAACACATCAAGAGTGATCCATATAAACAAAAGTTGTCAGTTTCCACCAACCACTAACTCTCTTTAAACTTTTTTATTTATAACGTCTCTATCAAATGCTTTAAAGTTCTAGTTTATCAATATCGTTAATAATATCGAGTTGTGATTCGACAATCGTCTTAAGTCTTCGCTTAAGAACCTCGACATTTCTTCTAACTTTCATTGACTCATCTTCTATTTTCTCAGCCTTCATAAGTGCGTCGTTGACAATTCTACTCGCATTTTTCTTGGCTTCATCTATCATTATTTCAGATTCTTTATGAGCGGCAACTTTTAATTGGTCAGAGGTCTTTTGAGCCATAATAATTGCTTTATTCAAAGTACTTTCCATTCTCTCATACTGTTCGAGTTTTTCTTTCATTGCTGCATTATCGGTACTCTCTTCCTGCAAACTCTTAATCTGTTCTTGCAAACTCTTAATCGTCGCATTCTTCTTTTCGATATCTGCAACCATTGACTCAACTTTGGCGATTACCTTATCCAAAAAAGCATTTACTTCTTCAGGATCGTAACCTCTAACTGTCCTCTTAAATTTCTCCATAAACTTTGCCTCTCTTTAGCTTTTAATTTTTTACCACTCAATATCTATATCGTCGTTATCGTGAATACCTTTACCTTCGGCATTACTATCAATTTTTCCTTGAATACTTACATTGTTAGGTGTACAAAGGAAAATTCCTCCACCAATTTTTTGCAAATCACCGTTTATCGCATAAATCGTTCCACTTAAAAAGTCTACGATTCTCTTAGCTTGTTCAGGGGTAACTCGGTGTAAATTCACAATTACAGTATTCCTCTTCTTTAAGTGATCGGCTATCTGTTGTGATTCCGAATAAGCTCTTGGCTCCAAAAGAATCATCTTTGCACCGCCATCTTCAGTTAAAGCTTCCTCTGGATTTAACTCATAATATTTATTGTTATCAGGGGCTGCAAAAACATCTTCCTCTTCACCTAAAATTTTCTTCATTATACCCATATTTATCCTCCTTAAGTGAAAATTATCACTTTACTACTAATAATTTTACCATAGTTTTTTCAAAAAGAAAACTTTTTTTCACCTTTTGCATTAAAAATACATTTATTTTTTTATTAGAACTTAATTTTTTCAGTTATATAACTTGAAAGGTCGTCGATCTTTACAACTTCTTGACGCATTGTATCGCGATCTCTAACTGTAACAGTTCCGTTTTCTATCGTCTCATCATCGACTGTAATACAATATGGTGTTCCTGCCACATCTTCTCTTCTATATCTCTTTCCAATATTTCCCGTCATATCATAAGTAACATTAAAGTCCTTAGAAAGCATATTATAAACTTCTAAAGCCTTATCATTATGTCTTTTTTTAACAAGTGGCAAAACAGCTGCCTTATAAGGAGCAAGCGCCGGAATAATACTCATTACTTCACGCACACTACCATCTTCCAAAACTTCTTCCCTATAAGCATCCGTAATAATTGCCAAAAATAATCTATCAAGTCCGACAGAAGGCTCAATAACATAAGGAACATATTTCTCATTAGTCTCTGGATCCAAATAAGTTAAATCGGCTCCAGCATGTTCGATATGAGTCTTTAAATCGTAATCTGTTCTATCGGCAATTCCCCATAATTCACCAAACCCTTGTGGATAATTATATTCAATATCAGTTGTCGCATTGCTATAAAAAACAAGTTCTTCTTTTTTATGATCGCGGTATCTTAAATTTTCTTTTTTTATTCCAAGACTTATTAAAAAATCCATACAATACTTACGCCAAAAATCAAAAGCTTCCTTTTCATCCTTTGGGTTAATAAAATACTCAAGCTCCATCTGCTCAAACTCTCTTTGTCTAAAAATAAAATTCCCAGGCGTTATTTCATTTCTAAAAGCCTTACCAACTTGTCCAATTCCAAAAGGAACCTTGGCTCTCATGCTTCTTTGAACATTCGCATAATTAACAAAAATACCCTGAGCAGTTTCACCTCTCAAATAAACTTTGTTCTTCGTATCTTCTGTAACTCCCATACTAGTTTCAAAAAGCAAATTAAATTGTCTTATTCTCGTAAAATCTTCACTACCACATTTTGGGCATTTAATATGGTTATCTTTAATAAAATTCTCAAGATCTTCATTGCTAAATCCATCGCCAGTAATCTCACCACGAGTAAACTCTTCAATAAGCTTATCTGCCCTATGCCTACTTTTACACTTCTTACAATCGACAAGTGGATCAGAAAAATTTGCCACATGACCAGAAGCAACCCAAACCTCTGGATTCATCAAAATCGCACTGTCAAGTCCATAAATATTCATATGTTCAGAAACAAATTTCTTCCACCATGCCTTCTTAATATTATTCTTAAGCTCGGCTCCAAGTGGTCCATAATCAAAAGTGTTGGCAAGGCCTCCATAAATCTCACTACCTTGAAAAACAAAACCGTATTGTTTACACACGCTAACTAATTTTTCCATCGTTACTTTTTCCATTTTATCCATCCTTTCCAAATAAAAAGATTCCTCCAAAAATTGTAAGGACGAATTTCTCCGCGGTCCCACCTTACTTATTCAAGAAAGAATCTCTTTTTTATATACGGCTCAGGGGTTCCAAACCCGTCATCGCCCTTATCAAAAGTATAAGTAAATTATAGTAATTTATTACCATTAAGTCAAGAATTTAATTAAAATTTTCAAAAAAAGAGCACCCATAAAGGGTACCCCCAATGCATAGAAGATTCCGGGGCATTAGGCCCCGGGAATAACTAAGGCATTTGTTTAAATTCATCTTATGACATAATTATAAGCTAATTTAAATTTAGAGTCAAGTAAAAATAAAACATAATTTTTTAAATAAAACTTCTAAAATTATTTTATTTTCGAAGCTTACCCTCCTTAAGTAAATTAAGCAACTTCAAGTTCTGAGAACTAGTACCCTTATAATTACTAATACCATTACGTGCCGCAATTATCTTCCTATTTGCAAAAGAAGCATCAACGCCTATTTGTTTCAAAGCATCGACAAATGAATAACCCTTATAATCCGAATAATAATATTCATTACTACCCTTTTTCAGTGCATTCAATAAATTCTCATTTTGTAAAGCTGTACCCTTATAAGTATCAGTAAAACCTACTTCTCTATATAAATTCTTTCGCGAATCAAACGAACTATCATAACCTACACTTTTAAGTGCGTCGACTATCGAAGTTCCATTATAATCGCTTAAATCTGGTAAATCTACTCTATCATTACCTGTATCGGTAAATATATCTTTATATAAAGTATCTAAATCGACATTACCACTAATTCCATTAACTCTTCCCGAAGACGTATATTGCCACATATCATATTTTCCAGAAAAAGTATTCACGTCGTTGTACTGCGCTACCCACAAAGTGTATTTCTCACCGAGCTTCTGATAATCAAGATACGTCGTAAAGAAATACTTATTCGCATATACTCCAGCCCAGTAACCACCTTTTTCGATTTCTTCACAAAAAGCTTCACACATCTTAGTTAAAGTATTTTTACCCAAATTAATTTGACTTTTATCTTCAATATCGTAATAAACCGGTAAATTAAGCCTTCTTCCATTAAGCCACTTTAAAACGACTGCTGCTTCTTTCTTTGCATCACTCACGCTCTTTGCATAAGAATAAAGATATACACCTACCGGAATATTTTGACTTTTAAAACCTTCATAATTAGCTTCAAAATACTCATCTTTCTGACTTTCATATTGTCCATATCCTATTCTGACAATTGCAAACTGAATACCAGCATTCTTAACTTTTTTAAAATTGATGTTCCCTTGATACTTAGAAACATCTATTCCCTTATACTCCATGCAAACCTCCCTTCATTTATATATATGAAAAAAAAGATTAAATAGAAATTACTAATACCTATTTAACCTTTGGAACCATTACTTTAATCTTCTTTTTTATATCGTACTTCAACCTATTACTATCCATCATCACCTCGTCGCCATCGTTGTTAAGTGACTTCTTATCAGTATCTACCATTACCTCGAAATTATCAGTTTGAAAATAATCGACATAATTCGAATAATCCTCCATTGAAAACTTACCCTCATCATAATTACTGACTTTTAAAGCAAAATCACAAAGCTTTGCAAATGGAATTTTCTTAACAATTGCCACTTCAAATTTACCATCAGCTATAGAAGTATTTGGATACAAATTCATTCCCGCAAAATTTTTAGAATTCGAAACAAGTAATGTAAGCGCTTCTGTCTCTACTTTTTTGCCATTTCTCTCATAAGTAAGTTTTAAAGGCTTCTTGATCAAATCATGAATAATTTCCGGAAACATTAATCCTAAAGTTGTATAATAACCTAAAGTTCCCAAACTCATCTTCAAAAATCTTGGTGTTCTATAAGGTATATCAGTAAATGCCCCGCACGCTGAAACATAACCTACTGCCCTTCCATTGACTTCTAAAGCATCCATATCTATTTCTCTCAAATTGCCAGAACTTGTCATCATTTTAATCAAAGTATAAGGATCATAACCTCTCATTCCGAAATTATTAGCCGTATCATTAGTCGTTCCAACCGGAATATGAGAATAAAATCCTCTTTGAGTAACATCATTTAATGCCTGAACGGCCTCACCCATTGTTCCGTCTCCGCCCATCGTAATAATCCAGTCATAATCATCATTAACCTTTTGCACCAATCTTGGCGTATCACCAGCCTTTTGACTTTCAAACAAATCTGCTTTGATCCGTTTATTAAAAATACTTTTTACCTTGTCTAAATCAAGTTTACTCATCCCTGTTGCCTTAGGATTATATATTACCGCTGTTTTTTTCATAATTATCCCCCTATCATAAAATTAAAAAGAATCAAACGATTCTTTTAATCCCTTTTCGTCTTTCGAAAACCGTCACTTGATTTTTTTACCAAAATCTTTACTTCCCTCTTCTTAACTCTTTCCTTTAAGAAATTATCTAAATTCTTTTGGCCGGCTTCATCCAGACTATCTATTAAAATTTCTTTTAGACATTTCATTAATATATTTTCCTTTCACATTTAAATATATTAACAAAATTTATAAAATATGTCTAGTTAAAATGAAACATATTCGTCAGTTTGATAAATTACTCCATCGATTTCGATAAATATTGTATATTTACCAATCAAACCATCACTATTAATATACTTCGTAACTGTTAAATCATCGCTGTCGTTATTATTACCAAGATCGACACACAAAGCCGTATAAGGACGTGTACTTATTCTCATATTATAAATTTTTTCCATCATATCCTTGTATAGAATAATCTTAACCTCGGTCCCTCTTTTAAACGTTCCAGTTACTGCAAGTCTATCTTTTTCCTTCTTTATGGAAATATCGTGAGACTTATAATCATCATCTTGCTCTTTAGCATTACTCATTAGCGTAAATTTTTCATCCTCAGTATCGGTAACGCCTAAACTACCAAGTTCCCTTGAAACCCCAAGTTCAAACTCATCATCACTATATAAACTCATCTTTTCAACTCTATAATTATTAGTAGGCAAAATCATTTCAAATATCACTTCATTATTAAGTAGCTCTACTGTATCGCTTTTTAAAGTATCCGCTCCGGCTAAACCAGCTGGCTGATTTTGAATTTTTCCATCCTTATAAGAAATACCACCCGAATGAACAATATAGTGATTTTTATCTAAATAATCGACATCAGATATATAAGGTGAATAGAAGTCACTACCTCTCTCTTTTCCATATTCCCATACTTGTTCGATAGTCATTTTATCAGTATCGATCTTATACATAACTCCTCTTGAATAACTATCTTCCGCCTTTACATAATCCTTTTCATTTTTAGATTTATTATTCCCATTGTCAAACAAGAATACATAACCTTCTGGCGTAATCATTGCCGCGTGTTGTGACCATTGCCATTCAAAATTATCTCCTACTGGTTTAAAGAAATATTTTTGATACTCATCGCTCCATCCCTCAGGATCACCGAGTATCCAGTTAAGCTTACCAGTATCATAATCGATATTGATAACCGCATCCTGATGCCTTCCAGATAAAGTAATTGAATTAGTCTTCTTATCATACCACACTGAATTATTGTGGAACCAATCATATTCTATCCAGTTTTCGCTCTTGCCATCGGTCATTTTTAAAATATCTTTTAAATCAAAAGTTTTAACAATATTACCAGTTTTTCTATCGATTTCAACCACATAATCTTCAACTGTACCTGAATCATTGTTAAAATCATCAGAAGCTACAAGCAAATTACCATTTTCCATTTCATAATAATCGTGATGATAACCGCCAGGTAAACTGTATTCAGTATATATCTTTCCAAGCATATCCATTTCGTATAAACCAGTCGAATAATAAGGAACCTCAGCAAGCCTTTCTGTACTAACTAAAAGTCTTCCATTATCAAGCCGGTTAATTTCCCAAATAGCTGACTCTGTTAAATACCATCTAACATCACCGTTCACATCGTAAGCCGCCGTATATCCAGAACTAGATGGCGTATAAAAATACAAATCGTTACTAAGTTTACTCTCATCCTTTTTAACACTAGTTGGTAAAATAAAATCGTCAGGATGTTCGTCAGTCTTAATCGTAAGTTCCTTCTCTTCATCCCCGCATTTAATCGTAACCTTATTTTCTCTTCCCGCATAAAGTCCATAAATTGGCAAATAGTGTTCTGTTCCCTTGGCAAAAGTATGTGTATATGTCGTAAGGTCTGAATCACCGTGAATCGTTACCTCAGGACTTACTTCTTCATCCGTTTCAAATATTACTAAAGCTGTTAAAGGTGAAATTTCATACGGATTTAAAACCACATTAGGATCATCTAAAGTATAACCTGATATTTCCAGTTTATTTTCATCCTGAATTTGTTTCTCCATCAAAGAAACAACGTTTTCTACCTCGTTTTCGCCTTCTGTTTGCATTCCAAAAATTCTAAATACAGCAATAATTACCACTACTACCGCTGCCACTAATACAATTACTGTTTTCTTGTTCATAAATATCCTCCATAGACAAATTATATCATATTTTATTATTTACCTAAAACAAAAATGAGCAAAAATAAAAACTCCTACCTAAAAGTAAGAGTTTAATAAGCAAAATAATGGCGGAGTAGGAGGGATTCGAACCCTCGCACCAGTTTAACCCGATCTACACCCTTAGCAGGGGCGCCTCTTCAGCCTACTTGAGTACTACTCCAATAAAGCTTACGAACTAATTTTACCTAAAAAATAATTATCTGTCAAGGAATTTTTCCAAATCTGACATAATTCTATCTATTTAAAAAGAAAAGATTTTAATCTCTTCTCCCATAATTATTTTATTTCATTATAAACTTTTGTAACCTCATCCCTATCCCCTTCGATTGCCACCACATGCATAATCTCAGGTTCCCTATAATCATCCATTTCGAATTTCACTCTCCCCTTTTTATAAATATACCTTGTTCTAACCAAATGTTTTTTCTTTTTATAACCTAAAATATTTAAAATTGAATCTATTGCTCGTCTATTTTCATCAGTAACCTTCAAAGGAATAGTTTCCCTAGACTCCTTATATACCTTATCAGAATCATCGTCGTCCTTAAAATCTAAAAACACATCCGTATTTTCACCTGTCTTCGTCGTTGTAATTCTTGCCAAAACCTTATTATCACTCGTAAAAAGTTCCCTTACTTGATCATACTCTAATCTCTTTTCATAGCCATTCTCTTCACAATATTTTTTATACTCATCTAAACTATCTACCTTAAAACTGTATTCGTATTCCATCCAAAAAACCTCCTTATCTAAGTACTAAAGGTACCTCTTTATCGTATAAAACATTTAACACATGTAATGCCCGAGTCATTGAAACATATAAAAGCTTCATATCCGTTTTATTATCATCATAATCTTGAACATCCGGAATAATAACCGCATCGAATTCAAGGCCCTTAGCTAAATAACTCGGAAGGACGCACACTGAAGAGGCAAACTGCAAATCGTCATCTACCCTCTTAACATCTATTTTATCACAGACAAGCTCAAAAATTAAATCACATTTCTTTTGATCCTTAGTAATTATCGCAATACTTTGAAAACCTTTATTTTTCATCTCAGAAACTATATTAATTATATCATTCTTGATGTTCATGCGCTTAACATAATGAACCTCTTCCCCATGCCTAATTACTGGAACCGCTAAAAGATAACCCAAATATTTATTTATCTTATTAGCCTCATTCATTATCTCGATTGTCGTTCTGTAACTCTTTTCTAAATTGAGAAGTTCACAATTCCCAAACACATCCCTAACTTGATTCCAAGATTTAATACTTTTATATTCATATAGTGACTGAGCTAAATCTCCATAAATACTAAACGATGCATTCTTCAAAATCTTCTTTAAAACATGAAAAGTAAAAGTATTGTAATCCTGAGCCTCATCGATAACAACGTGCTTAAACTTATCGAATTCTAAAGAACCACTGAGTAAATAATTAATATACATAAGTGGAGTTAAATCCTCTATATTAACTTCTCCTCTTAAAATTTCTTTTACCTTTTCTTTGTCACTAAACTCATTTCTAATAATTTCTGCATATATCTCTCTAGGTGTTTTTAAAATCTTTTTAAAATAACTTTTTAAAATATTACTGCCACCTGTACCAAGTTCTTTCTTTAAAAGTTCTCTATCCTTAATCTTTTTTATATCGGCCTCTTTCAAACTCTTATCGAGTAACCTTTGTAAAATAATATCCTTATATCTAATTATTTCTCTCTCTAAAGTAGCTATCGTCTTCTCGCATCTCACGCTTAAATTTCTGTGAGTTTCCTTATTTATACCCGTATATATATCTCTTATCTTCTCATAACCTACTATCTTAAAACCCTTATAAACTAAATCCCTATCTGGAATTAAATTATCAGTATAATCTCTAAAATATTTATCTATTACCTCCTTAAAATCTAAAGAAGTAATGTAATTAGCTCTACCTCCATCATCGGTTATCTTTAAAGAGCTGTAAACCTTTAAATCCTCGTTTAAATATCTAATTGCCATCTCCTCTAAAGTGTTTTGACAAACCCCATGAACATCTAAATCCGGTAAAATATTTGCGATATAATCGCCAAAAAACTTATTCGGTCCAATAACCATATATCTGCTCGGTTTATACAAATCCCGGTTATTGTAAACTAAATAAGCTATTCTATGAAGAGCAACTGTCGTCTTCCCACTACCAGCTACTCCTTGAACTATTAAATTGTCTTTCATATCCCATCTTATGATTTTATTTTGTTCACTTTGAATCGTTGCCACTATATTCTTAAGTCTCTTATCCGCACTAACACCCAAATAAGGTTTTAAAAGTTCATCATTACTCACTGTATCTACATCGCTAAAACTGATAAGCTCGCCCTTTTCAATTTCGTATTGCCTTTTAGTAAGTAAATTTCCTAAAATCTCACCCTCCGGAGCCAAGTAAGAAGCCTTGCCAATATTAGAATCGTAATACAAACTGGCAATAGGTGCTCGCCAGTCTACTGTTATTATTTTTTTGTCATAATTAATAACTCCAACTTTTCCGATATAACACACATCTTTAGTTTTATCAGATGCCTTTTCAAAATCAATTCTCGCAAAATATGGCTTATCCATACTTCTTTGGATTACATCCTTTTTACCTAAAAGTCTCGCTTTTTCTTCCATCATCTTATCGTAATCACCCTTATAAAAATTAGGTAAATTTCGTATCTTTAAATCAGTATCTGAAATAATCTCCTCATACTCATCTAAAGTCCAAGCTAAATGCTTCTTTTCTAATTCTAAATCCTCCATAAACACTCCTTTCTATAAACGCAAAGAATTTTGCACCCATAAAAATGCAAAATTATATTTCCATATTCTCTAGCTGTCTCTATAATAATATACCAAAAAATCATTAAAAATCAAAGTATTTCAAGCAAAAAAGAGTAAAAAATTACTCCTTGTTAATTACCTTTGGCATTGGAAGATCAAAAGTAACATGACTATATTGTTTTACTCCTTGATTTCGGCACAGTTCTGAATACTTATCATCCCATGATAGAGGATAAGTATCTTTTATGTCAAGGCCTATTTTATCTACCCATTTCCTAACAACTTCTTGTGGATCTTTTGTCTCACTTTTATTCTCAACTTCTAATGCTATTCCAAACGGATACTCATCTACAGCAATCTCCACATCCTCATTATGAAAAATAGTTCTATATCTTTCATAACTTTCAATATCTTTCATTTTTAAAACATTGTTAATTAAATACATCAAATTATCATATTCGCTGTAATTAATTGAAACTTCTACCTCTTCCTCCCTATTTACTTCACTCTTAGAAGGTAAATGAAGCCTCCTCTTCCAGCTAATCATACATTTTTCGGTATCGTCACTTTTAGTAATTCTTATTCTAAATCTTCCGTCAATCTCTTTAGTATAAAAACTCATATCATCACAAGGATGATCAAACTGTGACGTTTTTTCGTATCTCTTATTCTCTTTTTTCAAATCACCTATTTTACTAAGCTTTTGAATAATATTATCATATTCCTCACTAGGAAAATAAAATCTAACTTCATATTCCATTAAACACTCATCCTTTCTCTATCTATTAAAATATTACCATATATATACATATAATTAAACAAATTATATCAAATATGTTATAATAAATATATAGAAAAGAGGTAACAAATAAAATGAAAGAACAAATCGATGATGCAAGACAAAAAGCTATTTTAAATGTTAATCACTGGGGTGGCCGAACAATGACTTATGGTGGAACCTTAATTATGGAAGATAAATCTGTATACACCTATCGATATTGCTTGTTTATGAATGAAGAATCTGGTAACAATCAACAACACTCTTTTTTGAATAACAAAAACCATTTAACTAAAATAAAAGAACTTTCAGACGGAGAATTCAAAAAAGTAATATCTTTCATAGAAGAAATATTAAAAGAAAATTACACCGATCAACAAATATTTGACTATGGATATAGTGTAAAAGTAAATCATAATGGAGTCAAAAAGGAAGTAAAAAACGTCGACTCTTTATATAATAAAGCGAAAGATTTAATCGCATCTCTAACCGAAAATAATTCTTAACCAAAAAGCCAAACTTTATTAGGCTTTTTATTATGGTAAAATTATTTTGTTTAAGACTTATATTATAATAAAAAACCGTTTTTAAAGGAAAAACGAGTTTTTTATTGAATCTTTCACAGTTTTATATATTCTAACTAAATTGCCTGTCATTTATAAGTTCATATTTTAAACAATCGTCATCTAAAATACGTTTTGCCGTCTCCGGTAATATCTCAGCCTTTTTGGCCTCATCATAACTTACCCAGTTTAAAGTTGTATCATCCTTATCTTTCATTACAAAACTTTTCTCCTTAATCACATCTTCATCGATATCTACCTTATAAACAAAAAGTAAAGTCTGAACGTTGTGTACAACCTCATTTTTATCCTTATAATCGAAAAAATTCTCGGCAATAAGTGAAAGTTTTATCTCCGCTCTACTGATATCATAGCCAGTTTCCTCCAAAACTTCTCTTATTAAAGCATCTCTGGAAGTTTCCATAAACCGGACTCTACCTCCAACTAAAGTAAAACACTCATCGCCAGGCATTATTTGAAATAAATATTTACCTTTATTTTCTATAATAGCCGCTACTCTATAATTAAATAAATCGTCTCCTTCTTTAAACTTAATATCTCGCATATTTACATCTCCTTCCTTAAAATTTTGTTTTTGTTATCTATATAATCTATCGCCTTATCAAGTGGACCACTCAAAACATCAAAACTGCTGTTATTTATAATTCTCATCATTTCACACCTACTGCTAAAAAGCTCTTCGCTATCATATGAAGGAACATAACCGATTGGTCTACCTCTTTTATCGACGATAGTTGACGTCGTATTTCTAATATTTTCTGAAAGAATATTGTAAAGTAAAAAGTTATTCTTCCAGCTCTCTCCCGATTTAATTCCAAGCCTCTTCTTTCTATTATCTATTTGAATAACATCCACCTGATTAATCAAAACCGGTCTATCTTCTAATTCCATTCCCACGTCTTTTCCTAAAACAAGCTTCTTTTCATTCCACACATCCTCGGGAATTTCCGGAAAAATTCTCTTCTCTAAATAAGGCATATTTTCTGTAACCGAAGAATACCTAAAATTGATAAACTTCGTTCCTCCGTAAGCATATAAATTGTTATTAAAAAGTCCAATTACTGTCTGATCATTACTGACAAGCTTATAACCTCTTTGAAGGCACATATTAACCGCCATACTAGTTTTACCACTACCTGCCCCTCCCAAAAGCAAAATACCATAACCATCTTTTGATACACAAGCCGAATGACAAGTAGCTTTATTATCTTCACCGTATTGTTTTTCAAGTAAATAACGAACGACATAAGCAATATTAGAATCAGTAAGCTCGCTCTTCGGATAACGCATATAAATACAGTTCTCTCCGCATTTAATCGCCTCTTCAGAAGGTTTACAATCTAAATAAATAAACACATCTTTGGCCTTAAAACTATCATCAAGCGTCTTTAAATCTGGAATATTCATATAATCTTTGTTTTTCTCGAAAAACTCTCTTAAATTTTGATCACTTATAACCGCACATTTAGCTCCGCAGCTCTCTAAACAAAACTCCTCCACTTAAACCAGCTCCTTTTCAAAAATCTTATCTAAATAATCCTTGTTGAATTCAGATGAAATAATCTCTCTTATCTTCCCTTCATCCTGCTTATTATCGACACTCAAATAAAACACATAAGGATCATATAAAGAATTACGATTTCTCGTTATCGCATAAATCATACATCTTACTCCAAGTTCCTTGTATATTCTTGAAACCGCTCTTTGAGCCATAAAAGAAACGGCATAACCTGTATGATATCTCACGTTTTTTCCAAACGGTGCCTCGACAGTATGTGGCCTAAAGGCCGAAATAAGGCCCTGACCATCATTACCTCTGCCGACAATTCCCTCCTCACCACATTCCGCGCACGTTCCAATACATAAAGTATACTTATCTATCGTTCCATCATCCTTGTAATTAACTCGAATAACAACCTGATATCCCCTAGGATTATCGAAATTATCTAAAGATTTATAAAAAAGTCTTTCGTATTTTTTAATAATCTTATCATACTCCATATCATTTTTGTAGCACCCTCTTAAAACTGGAAGACAAATCGTCACCTCGACCTTTTTGCCAATCCTTGAAACCATAAACTTGATATCTTGTCCGATATCTTTATATTTAGGACTCATATAACCATCCGCAGTCTTATCATATAAAATGCTTTCTAAATATAAAGCAAGGCTCTCGCAAAAAGTAAAATCACCATGAGCCACACATAAAGCCGTATCGCCTGCCGTCACATTTTTATAATCTGGAACATCGTTAATATCTCTTGGACTATACCAATAATCTCTTTTTGTATTCTGCGTCGAATTTATATTTATCGTTAAATCATTTTCCACATCGAGCCTCGGTAAAACCGTTTTCAAATACTTCTTTATAACCGGTTTAAAAATATTATCTAAATCTATCTTCTCCCCGTTCATCGTATTTGTAACTCGTCCATTTAAATTAACTATAATGTTACTCTTCTTTATGACTTTTCCCTCTTCATATTTAAAAAGTCCGGCTCCAATATAAAGTTTATCCAAATTATAATGTAAAACACAACCATAATTTTTAAGACAAAATTTAGCATAAGCCTTTGAACACTCTATGGCCAGCATATCCGCTAAAGTATCAGGGTGTCCAATCCCTTTTCTCTCGGTAATCTCTATTAAATTATCTTCTGGACTAACATAATCATCTCTAATTATAAGCACACCTTTTCCTCCTTTAATAAATAAGCTAAATCGTAAATCTGTCTTTCACACTCCTCAGGGCTCTTATCCTTAAACTCTCTCCAATAAGCTTTTGTGTAGCACCTAAAACTCGCCAGAAACTCAGATAAATTATCTATCCTCGAATACTTCAAATACTTCTTCAAAGTTAAAACCCAATTACTCTCTTCTAGCTTAAAATTATAAGTATCTCGGACCCGATAATGATCATAAAACTCTTCATCTAACGAAGAATCGATTGAAAGTATGCCCTCACCACTAAAACTAATATTATCTATATCGCCTAAATACTTTCTCGTTTTATCAAAACTTATTAAAACCTCCTTAAAAATCTTCTCCATCTTTCCATAACTAGGTTTATGTCTTTTAAAACCGAGACTAACTTCACTAACCCGAACCTCCTTTAAAGCTAGTAAAAACATAAAAATATCTATTCCGTAACCTCTAATAAAATCAGTTTTATACTTTTGAAATTTTTTTATATAACTTTTGTTAAAACCGTAATCACCACCTATCGGTTGCCTAACTATTACTCCGTAGTAATAATAAATAAGCGGAATCATCAGATGATTTGTTGTATTTCCCTCATACCTTCGTCTTTTATAAATTGGAACCACAAAATCATTATCCTTAAGCTTATCTAAAATTTTATAAATCCACTCCTCTTCAAAACTAGTCAAATCCGCATCGAAAGTAAAAGCATAATCGATATTGTTTTTATAACAATAATCCATAAAACTTATAATATTAACTCCCTTACCTTTTTCTTTATTTAAAATCGATACCTTTTTTACTCTTGTCTTAAGACTTCTAAAAATCTCATTTGTCTTATCAGTACTACCACTATCACAGTTTACAATCACACATCTATAATTCTTACTCACACTTCTTAATGCCTTGTCAATTTTCATCGTAATATTTTCGATATTATCTTCTTCGTTATAGCTTGGCAAGCAAACTGCAATCTTTTTCATAGTCCCTCCTTTACGCAAAAAAGTCAAACAACCAAAAGCTTGACTTCTAAATTCTAATAAAACTTATGATAACTCAAACCAAAATAGTCCACAAAGTAAAAATACAAATAATATAAGGGTGCTGACTAAATAAATCTTTCCATCTGGATTGTGATTTTTTAAAACCCGTTTATACCCTTTTCGATACTTTACTTTTATCTTGTTTATCCTCGTCTGATCAACCTGAATACAAACCACATTCAAAACAAGCCCACATATAATTCTAAAAATTAAAAAACAGCCGGCAAACACAATCGTAATAAATATATCTGCCTTCATAATTATCGAAAATAACCAAACAAGTAAAACATCGATAAGCGCTCCACAAACTCCGATTATTATATGACCACTAAAAGACGCATACATCAAACCTAAAACAAAAGACCAAATAAAATCTTTATTGTTATACATCACCTCAAACCTTTTATTGTAAATTCTTTGATCATCCTTATCGATTACCATAATATAACCCTTTTCGATAACCTTTAAATCTTTGCAGTTAAAACACTGTCCATGGACTAACTTAGCTCCGCATTTTTTACATCTATCTTCTTCTAACATAAAACCCACCTACTTTATTCAGTATAACGTAAAATTAAAAATAAAAATACGCTCATGTCTGAACGTACCGTTATTTTGTCCGAATGCGAAAATAAAAATTTTTTTCTTAAAATTATTCTCATTAAAACCCCAAAACTGCATTTTACAGATGTAATAACTTCTTTACTTTATAAATCTTCTCTTGTCCCTTAAATCTTTTTCTAATCTCTTCTTCAATTTTATTTAACTCATTAAACGCTTCTGTAGCTACTTTTTCTGCTTCTCTTTTTTCCTCTTTCGCTATCATTATAAAATCATAATATTTCTTCTTTGCCTCTTCCCATTTCTCATCAAAAATTTTTTTAGCTTCCAAAAAATTATCTAAATAAGGTTTTATTGCTTCCTCTTTCTCTCTCTCAAGTTTTAAAATCATCTCATCATATTTCTTATTTATTTCCTCATCTTCCGCATCCCATTTACTCAAAATATAATCATTATACACCTTATTATGTCTATTAAGGTTCTCATAACCTTCTCTTTGAAGCCTCGTAACTTCAATTTCTGATGAAAGACCTGGGGTACCTACTGGATAAAAGTCAGGATAAATTCTTAAAATATAAGGCATATATTTTAACTCTATATCTTTAAGCTCAGAATTCCTTTTC
>DVFV01000123.1 GCA_018713045.1 Candidatus Coprosoma intestinipullorum
ATCTAAATTTAATGTTTTATCAATGTATTTAAAAATATTTTTTGAACTATTAATTCTATAATAAGATAAAATATCGTATATTATTGATAAAAGTTCTACTGCTGTAGTTTTTCCCGATGCGTTTTTGCCGATTATTCCCATGGTACTAAACACATACAGATCTTCAGCGATTTCTTGTAATTCAAACTCTTTATCTGCTGCAGTTTTATTTCCTGTAGGTACAAAAGAGATGGTAAAGTTCTTTTCACATAGTTTAAAATTATTGGCAACTACTTTTAATAATTTCATTTTAGTTCCTCCTTATTTTATATTTATTATATCATAGCTTATTTTCGAAAAAAACATTTTTTTTGTTTTTTTTGAAAAAATTATATATATAATAACTTGTTTTTTGTGAAAAATCAAGCTTTTTACTATTATTATATGCTTTTTTATTTTTGTAATACATTTTGATTTTTATGTAAAAAAAGAAACTTATTTACGTTTAAGTTTCTTTAATTTTTCTTTAGTTTCTTTTGACACTCTTAGTGATTCGCATATTTTACTAATTGTCTTGTTGTATGTAAAGTTATCTAAATCACCGCTTTTTAGGTATTTTAAGGTGATTTCCGGGTATTTTATGTAGCAAATGGAAAGTAACCAGGCAATGGCCATTTTTACGTAATAGTGGTCTTTTTTAACGGTATTACAAGCACTGAAGATATAGCTTAAGTTTTCCTTTTCTATATAATAATTTAATAGGATAACTAATCCAAATCTTATTTCCCAAGGATTTGAGCTTTGAAGGTATTTTTTAGTTTGATTGATATTTAGTTTTTTGAATATTTTTAGATTGGCGCATGTTACATCACAGGTGGCCCAGTTATCGATATAAGGTATAAAGTCGTCTGTTAGGTTTAGAATGTTATCATCTTTGATGAATCCGAGTAACAGACCATGGATAATGTTTTCTTCGTAATAGGTGTGAGTATTATATTTTATAAATTTTAAATAATCGGTTTTACTTATTTGACGTGCTATTTCTTTTAATTTGGGTGTTCTGATTCCTAAAACTTTAATCTTTTTGTTTTTGAGTAGTTTTTGATGAAATTTTTGATAATTTTTTTCCGATATCGTTTTTAAATATTTGATAAATTTTTGATGAGTTTGTTTGTTCCATTTTATGTTTTGAAAATCCATTATTCTTCCCTACTTTCCATGTGGATGAAATTCTTTGTAATTGTTTTGTAATCTTTCGTTGGTTATATGTGTATATATTTGGGTTGAGGAGATGTCGCTGTGACCTAAAAGTTCCTGTATGCTTCTGAGGTCAGCTCCGTGTTTTAGAAGATGGGTTGCAAATGAATGTCTTAGAGTGTGTGGTGAAAAATCGGTTTTGATGTTTTTTTCTTGGGCAAGTTTTTTGAGTATTTTGAAAAATCCTTGTCTTGTCATTTTTTCACCGTGATTATTTAGAAATAGATAATTATTTTCACCGTGTTTAAATAAGTTTGCCCGGTGATATAAGATATAATTATCTAAGGCCTCACAGGCGTATTCGGTTAAGGGAATTATTCTTTCTTTGGAACCTTTTCCGAATATTTTTACAAGAGCGCTTTTGGTGTCGACGTCATTTAAGGTTAGGTTTATGAGTTCACTTACTCTTAGGCCACTACTGTACATAAGTTCAAGCATGGCTTTATTGCGAAAATCATAATCGGTTTTTAAATTGATGTCTAGTAGGTTTTCTATTTCGTCTTCACTTAAAACTTTGGGTAATTTTTGAGCTTTTTTTGGGCTGGAAATAGCCTGCATAGGATTGATTTTTATCTGATTATTTATTTTTAGGTATTTGTAAAAACTTTTTAGAGTGCTTATAGTTCTGGATATACTGGATGGATTTAAATCTTTAAGGTCGTCTTGAATGTATTTTTGAATATCTTTTTTTTCTAATTTAGTGAAGTCTTTTTTTATGACTTTGTCTAACTTAATTAGGTCTTCTTTATATGAGGAGATGGTATTTTTACTGTATTTTTTTTCAAACATTAGATAGCTTTCAAATTCGTCTATAAGAGTTTGGTTTATTTCTGATTTCATATTGGTCACCTTATATTTATTTTAACACAAATTCTTGTTTTATTATAGCTTGATTTGATGTTATAATATTTGGTGGTGATGTTTATGAGACCACTTGCAGATATGGTGCGGCCGGCGAAGTTAGAAGAGGTTGCCGGACAGAAGCATTTAGTTGGTAAGGGTTCAGTTCTTTATAATTTGGTTAATCATAAAAAGATATTTTCAATGATTTTGTATGGGCCTCCAGGAACTGGCAAAACAACTTTAGCTTATGTTTTGATCAATGAACTTAATTTAGAATGTGAATTTTTAAATGCAGTTATTAATAGTAAGAAAGACTTTGATATGGTAATTTTGAAGGCTAAGGAAAAAGGCGGTCTTGTTTTGATAATGGATGAGATTCACCGGCTTAATAAGGATAAGCAGGATTTACTTCTCCCCTATTTGGAAAATGGTTTGATTACTTTAATAGGTTTAACAACGTCTAATCCTTATCATGCGATAAATCCGGCGATTAGAAGTAGATGTCAACTTTTTGAGTTAAAGCCTTTGAGTAGTGAGGATATTGTTTTAGCTTTAAAAAGGGCTTTGCCGGCGCTTGATAATATAAAAATCAGTGATGAGGCTTTGGATTATATTGCTTTTCTATCTGGCGGGGATATGAGATACGGATATAATTTGTTAGAGGTTGCATATTATGCTTCTGATGATTACAATGTCGATTTGGATGTTTTGAAGAGAATAAGTAATAAACCTAGTTTATATATCGATAAGAACGACGATGGTTATTATGATGTGATAAGCGCGCTTCAGAAATCGATCAGAGGTAGCGATGTCAATGCTTCTTTACATTATTTGGCTAGACTTATCGTGGCTGAAGATTTGGATATTATTTTTAGAAGACTTTCAGTGATTGCTTATGAAGATATCGGTCTTGCTAATCCGGCGATTGGCCCAAGACTTGAAGCGGCAATTAGGGCAGCTGAACGAACAGGTCTTCCTGAGGCGAGAATTCCACTTGGGGAGATAGTTATAGATATGGCTTTATCTCCTAAGTCTAATAGTTCAGAATGCGCGATAGATGCAGCAATAAACGATGTAAAGATGGGAAATATAGGAAAGGTTCCAAAGCATATTACAACGAATTCAAAGGATTATAAATATCCACACAATTATAAGGGAAGTTTTGTAAAACAGCAATATTTACCCGATGAACTTAAGGGCCGACGCTATTATAATCCAAAGATGACTAGTAAGTATGAGGCTAATCTAAAGATGAGATACGATAAAATAAATAAAGCTATGGAGTGATTCCGTAGCTTTATTCGTTTAATAGAAATAATTCAAGTGCGAGATTTTTATCTGTTTTACCTGTTTTAATGGCGATATCGATATCGGCTAAAGCATTTAAATAGTTGAGTAAGGTTTCAGCTTTATATTTTTTTCCTTTTTGAAGTGCTAATTTGACCCGGTATGGATGAACTTTTAGAACTTCTGAAATATTTTTTTCACTATAACCTTTTTTAGCTAGTTCTTTAGCTTGATACATAAGTCTAAATTGACTGGCAAGCAGAATTACAATTTTTAACGGTTCTTCGTTTACTTTAAGCATTTCATTATATATTTCTAGTGCTTCATCTTTGTTTTTCATAACGATGTCGTCAATTAATTTGAAAATGTCGATTTCAGGTCTTTTAGTGGTTAAATTTAAGATGTCTTCTTTGGTGACGGTTTTATCGTCTTTGTATAGTTTGATTTTATTAACTTCGTTTTCTAAAATTAAGGGGTTCGTTCCTACTCTATCGATTAAAAGGTTTATGTTCGATGAAGTAATGTTATAACCGTTTAAAAGATTTCTAACGAGACTATTTGGGGTCTCATTTTGATTGAATGATATTAATTTGTAATCTTTTTTGATTTTTTTGGTTATTTTTTTGCGTTCATCGATTTTTTCTTCGTTTATGGTAAATATCAATATGGTATTGGGATTGATGTCGGCTAGATAGTTTTCAAGTATTTCTAAATCTCCATTACCTGATGAGGTAAATATTGTTGCATTTTCAGCAATAACAACTTTATTGTCGGCAAACATCGAAAATGTTTCGGCATCACTTATGACGTCTTTGATATCATCTTCGGTTAAATCATGTTTGCTGATATTCATTTTATCGAAATCTTTTGTTATTTTTTCTATTTCTTTTTGAATGGCAAAATCATTTGTGCCATAAAGTAGATACACCATATTATCACCTTTTTCATTGTAACATATTTTGTTTTGAATAACAATGAACAATGTACTTGATTTATAAACTAATAAAGAAGCCTCTTTTTAATTATGAGACTTCTTTTTGGTTTGCTCGATTTTTTTGATTTCGAAGTAGAATGTCGATCCTTTTTTACTTGTTTTAACACCATAATTACTGCCGTGACTTTGAAGTATTTGTTTAACAATCGACAATCCTAATCCTGTTCCATAACTGTTTCGTTTGTGTTTTTTATCACTATGATAGTAACGGTCCCAGATATGGGCAAGTTCTTCTTTTTTAATACCTTTTCCGGTATCGATGATTTCAATTAAGTATGTATCTTTTTGTTCTTTGATGTTGATGGTAACTGTTTTATCTTCGCCGGTATAATTGATTGCATTGTTAACTAGGTTATAAATTACTTGATAGATTCGTTTATAATCTGCTTCGACGATGACTTTATCTGGATGATTGAAGACGAAGTTGTATTGTTCTTTAACGGTTAATATGTTAAATTTATCGATTATTTGATAGATTAAATCATTCAAATCTATTTTTTCGATTTTTAACGGTGTCGCTTTAGCTTGAAGGGCTGATAAATCTAAGATGTCATTAACTAGTAAGGTTAAACGGTCGGTTTCTTCGATGATGGTATTTAAGTTTTCTTCGCGTTTTTCTTTTTTATCATAGTTAATGTCTCTAATTAATTCGGCATAAGCTTTGATCATCGTAAGCGGTGTTTTAAGATCATGACCGACATTAGCCATCAGGTCTCTTTGAAGTTTTTCGGTTTTGGATAGTTCTTCTTTGGCGTAGTTTAATGAATCTGTCAGTTCGTTTATTTCATATATATTTGAGTTAGTTGTGAAATCAGTACTAAAGTTTCGATCTGCAAGTTTACGGGCATTTTCACTTATTTGAATAATTGGTTTAGAGATACTTTTAGATATGAAATATCCAACGATTAGTGACAGAATCAAAACTCCGATGGTTGTATAAATAAACTGACTAGATAGAATTTGAATGGTCGAATCTAGGGGTTCGATGGATGCATTAATGAAGGCATATGTTGTACTGTCTAATTTTAAAGCATAAATCAAGGTTTCTTTTTTAAAGTCTTGGTTAATTAAGCTGTAGTGCTGTTCTTCAAGGCCACTATTTAAAAAATCTTTTTTTACTTTGAAGTTTTTGTTACCAAATTCCATGCATCCTTGATTATAAATGCTGGAAATGTATGAACTATTTGCTCCATATATTTCGATGCAAATATCACGACTTTTGGCAATTTCTTCGATGGCTGAGAGACTTAAGTAATTGTTGTCTTCTTTTAATTCACTGGCTGCTTGATTTAAGTCGTTTGTTTTACGATATTTATAATAGGTTCCTAAAAATAGCGTTTGAAATAGCCATAATGATAAAAGAATTATAATAGAAAAAGATATTAAAAATAGCCAAATTTTGGTGGTTAAGCCATTTGGTTTGGTATTTTTAATGTTTGATAGGATTTTTTTGAATCCATTTTTAATCTTTTGGAACAAATTTATAACCTACTCCTCTAACTGTGATTATTAAATCACGATATTTACCAAGGCTATTTCGAAGCATTTTAACGTGAGTATCAATGGTTCGATCATCACCGTAAAAGTCATATCCCCAGATTTTATTTAGCAGTTGGTTACGTGATAGAGCGATGTTTTGGTTCTCAATCATATAGACTAAAAGTTCGTATTCTTTTAGGGTTAGTTTTATTTCTTCGTCGTCAATAGTTACGGCGTGAGCTTTAAAGTCAACTTTTAAATCGTGATATTGATATATATCTTCAGGGGTATTTTTAGTTCTTTTGAGAATGGCTTTGATACGGGCGATTAATTCTTTTGGACTAAATGGTTTGGTTAAATAATCGTCTGTTCCAAGGTCGAAACCTCTTAATTTATCATATTCTTCGGTTCTAGCTGATAAGATAATGACTGGAATGTTTTTTTCTTTTTTTAATGTTTCGAGAAAAGACATGCCATCCATTTTGGGCATCATGATATCTAGGACAATTAAATCAATGTTTTGCTTGTTTATTATATCTAGAGCCTCTAGACCGTTTTCAGCTTCTAAACATTCAAAATTTTCTTCTTCAGCGTATGTTTTGATAACGTCTCTAATTAGCTTTTCATCATCGACAATTAATATTTTCATAGGCAGTCCTCCTTCTAATAATAATATACCATAAATATGTAAGAAAAGTGAAATAAAGAGATTATTGGATAGAACAAAATACCAAAATAAATTTTGGCATTAGCTTACCTCACGGTAAGCTCTTTCTACTTCGACGGAACCTAAGGCTCCTCCATAGACCAATATCGGATGGTCGCCACCCTAATTTATATTATTTGTTTGTCAAAATTTATGTTTAAATAGATTGTTCTAAATATAACATGTGTTTTTCTAAACCTTTAAACATTATATTAACTGCTGCATTATAATCACGACTATGCTCTGTATGACATTCTGGACATTCCCACTTTCTTATACTTAAATCTTTTACTTCTCTATTTTGATAATTACACACACTGCATATCTGACTACTTGGATAATATCTGTCTATTTGTATTAATCTTTTATTATTCCAATTAGCTTTGTATTTAAGTACTCTAATTATCTCTGATATTGGGTTTTCGTTTAAGCCTTTGGCTATATAATGATTCTTTTGCATTCTTTTAACATCTAAATCTTCAGTTACTATAATGTCATTTTCATTTATCAATTTATTTGTTATATCATGTATCATATGCTTTCTTGCATTTCTTATTTTTTGATATAATCTTTGTATTTTTAGTTTCATCTTATATCTATTTTTACTTCCTTTTTTACATCTAGCTAAGCCTCGTTGTAAACCCATCATTCTTTTTGTATTGAGTTTAATCTTATTTTCTATTTTCTCATTATAACTTGTTACTATTAAATCTTTTATTCCTAAATCTATGCCTATTATACTTGTTGGAATAAATGACGGTCTTATTAACTCTTCTTCTATTAAAACACTTACATAATATTTACCAGCATCTTTTTTAATAACTGCACTTTTAACCTCACCAGGTATCACTTTTTTATTTCTATATCCTCTTATCTTTACTTCCTTTAATTTTGGTAGGGTTATTATTTTATTTTTTAAATCTAGTTTTATACTGTTATAATTATTTCCTTTATAACTACTTTTAATATTATTAGTTTTATAGCTTTCATGTACTCCTTTTGCTTTAAATTTTGGGTATCCACTTCCGTCAAAGAAATTCTTATATGCATTATCTAAATTTAATAAGCTATTTCTAAGTGCACAGCTATCTACTTCTTTTAAAAATGGATATTCTTTAGAAAGTGATGGTATTAATTTTATTTGGTCATAAGCTGATTTACTTTTTCCAGTTTCTTTATATTCTTTTATTTTATCATCTAAGAAATGATTATATATAAATCTAGAGCATCCAATAATTTTATTAATTAATTCTTCTTGTTTTTCATTTGGATACATTCTAAATACATAGCCTTTTAGTATTTCCATATGACCACCTTCTATCATTGTTGCAACGAGTATATCACGAATAGTTACACTCCGTCAATAACTTTTTGCAACCTTTTACCTTTTACAAAGCAAATTCCTAGTAAATAAAAAAAATACTAGAAAACCTAGTATTTTTAAGCAGCTAAAGTAAGCGCTGGTTTGATTAATCTAACTTTAACTTTAGCATGATGGTCACCGATTTCTTTGACTGTTTTTTTGTTAGTTATTCTTCTAATTGGCGCATCTGGTTTAGAAACTTCGTATGGTTTCATCTTTTTAAATTGGTGTTTTAAGACACTTAAGTTTGGAACAGCAACTGTTACGGTAACTATTTCCGGGTTATATTTATTGATAAAATCATTTAAGAATTTTAACTCTTCTTTATCTAAGTTTTCAATGTTAATTACATAACTATAGATTTTGTTTATGTAATTTTCGTCAGGAGTTTGAACACTTTTTAAGTAATTTTCTGTAGCTTTTTTAACGTTTTTTAATGTATCTAATATATTCATATTCTTCCTCCTTACATGGCTATTTAATTATAATATTAAAGTAAACTTTTGTCAAATTTAGGTATTAAAGTTATTTTTGCTTGACAATTTGTTTTTTAGCTTCTTTGGCGAATTCTTTGGTTTCTTGTCTTTTATGACTTTGGCGATATAGTTCAATTAGTTTGTTTATTAATTTGTGATAAAATATATGATCATTTGGATGAATAGCTACGTAATCTATTTTTAAAACGATGTTGATTGCGTCTTTAATATCCATAGATTTTGTAAGTTCTAGAATTAGATTTTCTAAGCAGGCATTAAAATAATCTGTTTCCATATCTTTAGGATTTTGGTAGAATTTTTCAATGAGACTAGATAATCTTACTAATTTTGGAGAATTAATAGCCACTTGCTGGAAATAGCGTTGATTTAAAATTTCGGTATATCCTTCATCTAATCCGTTGCCAATTTCATATGAGTCTTTTTTGAATGTTCCATAAGTGTGAAAACCGTTTGTTTTGGCGTGCTGATTGTTAGAAGAAAGGTGCAAAAGGTCGTGGGTTAGGGTTTCAGGTAATTGGGTATAAATGGTTATTTTGTTTTTTGTTTGATCGTAAAATGACTGAAAAACACATTTCTTTTTCTTTTTGCTGTCATTTATATCTAGGGTTGCAAATTGAATGTTACTAACGAAATTACGAAGGTTTTCAGGTGATGTGTGTCTTGTAAGTTCACGGTAGAATTCATAGATTGCTTCATTGCTTTGCTTTAATTTGTTTTCTACTCTTTTAAATATTTCCTGTTCTTCTTTATTTAAAACTGCATATTTTTCTTTAACAAAAAGCGTATTTTGATTTTCCTTTACGGCTTCATTTAAGGTCTCTTCATATTTTTTAAGAACTAGTTTTGTTTTCTTTCTGCAGGTGTGCTGATAATAGACTACTCCTCCAACAAATACATAGGCTAAAATGTCACCAGATATAAGCCATTCTTTCATATAATATTCCCCCTCTTATTTAAATTATGGGTTATATTATAATCTTTTTTGAGTTTTTGTCAAATCTACGCATTTATTTTAGTTTGGATTTATTTTTGCTTTTGGGATTTATTATATAATTTTGTTATTTTTGAATATGTTTTTTTATAAAAATTTTGATCATCTGGGTGCTCATCAATGTAATCTATATCTACGAGAATATCTACTGCTTCTTCAATTGTCATTTTTTGAGATAATTCGGAAATCAGGTTTATTAAACAGGCGTTAAAGTAGTCGGCTTCCATGTCTTTGGGATTATCATAGAAACGCTCTATCAATATACTCAAATTTTGTAGTTTTGGATATGCTTTTTCATTTCTTGTTTTAAAATAGCGATTACATAAAGTTTCAGTGTATCCTTCATTTAGACCGCGACCTATTGATATAAAAAGATGGTCATGTTCTAGGTTTAATTCGAAGCCGTTAAGTTTGTTTTTCCGGTCTGCTGAAGAGGTGTGAAATAATTCGTGATGTAGAGTGTCTTTATTATTTTGAGGATTATAAAAAATGTTTATTGTATTTTTGACGTTGTCGTAGTTACCAAGACAAAAATACATTGTTTCTTCTATTTTTTTGATGTTAGAATTATCGCTTTTGACGATTTTTAAGGTTTGAATATTATTATAGAAATTTATCAAGTTATTTGGTGCGACTTTATTTTTTAGTGTTTGGTAAAATTCAATGACATCTTCATCTTCTATAGAATTTTCAAGGTTAGTTATTTTTGCTATTTCATTAGCTGATAAAATGGCGTATTTTATTTTTGGTATATCTTTTAAAGAAGTAAAGATATCTGTAAAATCGTTTTTAAATTTTTGAAATTTTATTTTATCGTTTTTACTGTTATATTTTTGAATCTTATATTTGTTTATTTTATATATGTTTTTTTTTGTAACATAATTTTCATATTGAAGCCCTATATAGAGGGCTGCTGGCAACTGAAGCAAAAAAGTTATATTTTGATAGTCCATGTAATCCTCCCCCCATCTAAATTATTTTAGCTTAGCTTTAACTTTAAATGTTTCTTTTTCACTTTTACTATGATTTTGTGAATATAAGCTATACATATTTTCTTTGATATTTTTAAAATATTTATTATCGTGCGGGTGGTAAAGAATGTAATCGGTGTCAATAAGCATATTGATAGCTTCGTCATAAGAGATACTCTGGGTGAGATGTGCTAAAAGGTTATAAAAATTTGCATGGAAGAAATCGGCTTCCATGTCTTTTTTATCTTCATAAAATAGTTCGATTAGTTCGGCTATTTTCTTTAATTTTGGATAAGAGAGATTTTTAGAATTAAAATATCGCCTATTAAGAAGTTCGGTGTATCCTTCGGTAATTCCTTTACCTATCAGAATTTTATTTTCTTCGTGGTCATAATATGAAAGCCCAACTTGTTGAGTGCAGGAATTAAATGATGCCAAATGTAGAAGTTCGTGGTTGATGGCACTTTTTACAAAATTGTGATAAATTGTAATCTCATTTTTATTTGGATTATATTCAGCAAATTTAATTAAACCGTTTTCTATCTCAATTATTCGTTTGGTCATAGTTAATTTTTCGTTACTTACGGTTACGGTCTGTGCATTTGTAAGGAAGTTAGTTAAATGATCTATTTTAATTTCTTGACTTAATTTTTGATAAAACTGATATATTTTTGGCTTTTCTTCTAATTTTTTAGACATATCTAATAATTTTTCGTTTTCTTCTTTATTTAGTATGGCGTATTTTATTATAGGAAAGTTATATTTTTGGTAATCTTTATCTTTGGGAATGAATTGTTCTTTAATTTTTTGAAGTTCGTCTTTAGTTTCTTTTCTGCTTTTTATTTTAATTCTGCGATCAAGGATAAAGTTTGTTTCAACTAACATTCCTCCAACTAAAATTGGAAGCATAGATAATAGTTCGTTTTTATCCATAAAAGCTCTCCTTTCTTTAATTTGATATATTATATTTATTTAGAGAAAGTCAAGATTTTTTAATTGTTTATATGATGATGAATTTGTGGAGTTTTTTTGGTTATTTTAGCAAACGTATATCCACCCTCTTTACCATATTTTATTATATTTCTTAGGGCGCCTACTGTAGTCATTTTGGTTGGCGAGTCGTGCATTAAAATGATATTGGTTCCACTTTTCAAGTGAGTGATGACATTATTATATATTTGATTTTCGTCGATGCATCCTGAGGCATCCATCGAATCGATATTCCAGTCATAGTAATAAAAGTCATTATGTGTTAATATTTCAGTGATTCTTGTCATGATGCCTGGTGAGTATTTTTTACTAATCGTGTTTGAAGAACCGCCTGGGAGCCTGATTATTCTAGGTTTTTCGCCGATTATAGTAAATACTTTGTTTCTGATTTCGGTTAAATCGTTAAAATAGTTTTGCTCGCTTGAATATATGTAACTGTAGTTATGGGTTGCGGTGTGAACGGCAACTGTATGATTTTCAGTATATTCTCTTTTGATGATATTTTGATATTTGTCTATTTGTTGGGAGGTGACAAAAAAGGTAGCCGGAACATTTTCTTCTTTTAATATATCTAATATTTCATGGGTTAAATAGCTTGGTCCATCGTCGAAGGTTAAGTAAATGGTTTTGTCTGAGATGATAGAAGGATTTATATTTTGAACTTTGATTTTAGATGCTTTTTTTAAGGTGATTTGTTTGGTAAAAGTTTTTTTCGGTATTTTTTTGAGTTGGCCATCTGGTTTTGTATATGACAAAGTACAGATTATTAATAAAAGAATATCCAGAACTATAATAATCCCGAATATTTTTATCTGTTTTTGATTTTCCATTTACATCACTTCTTTTCTAGTTGTTTACTTTATGGGTAACCATAGGAGTATTCATGGTTATTTTTTCAAAGGTATAGCCGTTATTTTTACCGTATTTAATAATATTTCTTAAGGCATCGCGAGTATATGGTTTGATATCATGCATGAGAATAATATTGCTGCGGTTTTTACTTAAAGATTTTATAACGTTATTGTAGACACCGGACGAAGATGTGGTTTCCCCGGCATCGCCGGAACTTATATTCCAGTCATAATATTTAAAGCCCTTATTTACAACATCTTTAGTTAAATAAGTCATTATACCAGACGAGTATTTTTTACTGACAGTGTTTGATGAGCCTCCAGGGAATCTGATGATTTTAGACTCATAACCGGTTAGGTTTTTAACTCTGTTTTGAATTTGGTAAAGGTCTTGATAGTAATTGTTAGATGAACTATAAACGCTTTGATAGTTATGAGAGTATGTGTGAAGCCCAACGGTATGGCCTTCGTTATATTCTCTTTGAATTAAATAATCTGGCCCTTTGCCGGTTACGAAAAATGTTGCTTTGACGTTTTCTTCTTTTAGAATGTCTAGGATAACATTGGTTGTTCCTTCGTTTGGCCCATCGTCAAATGTTAAATAGATTACACCAGGTTTAGATGACTGAGCTGGCTTTTCGATAACTTTAACGGTTCTTTTTACAGAAGACACGTTGCCTGATAAATCGGTAACTTCGTATGTTATAGTATAAGTCCCAATTTTATTTGTGTCAACGGTTCCACTGGTTTTTATGTTTAAATTATTATCACAATTATCAGTAACGGATGCCCCTTTGTCTTGGTAACTAGTTCCTTTATAAATTGTTTCGTTTTTACCATTTAAGGTGATCTGCGGCGGAGTTTTATCTTCTTTGATGATTTGTCTTGTTATTTCGGTTTTATTTTTAGACGAGTCTACTACACTATAATAAATTAGACCGTTTTCGTTTTTTACTTTTACTTTTTTTGTTAAATCGCCGTCATAGTTGTCGGTGGCTTTATATCCTTCTTCTTGATATTCGGCATTGGGACAGATTGTTTTTGTCAGGTCACCGTTTAAGGTGATTATTGGTTTCTCATCATCGACTATTTTTACTTTTCTTGTCTTGGTAAAGGTCATAAAACCGATTTTAATTTGATAATCGATGTCGTATGTTCCAATTTTTTTATAATCGATGTGATTTTGTTTTTTAACTTTTGATGTATAGTCGTGTCCAAATCTAGTTACCTTGAATCCTGGTTCGCGATATTTTTGACCATATTCTAATTTTATATTGCCTTTTTTAAGATTAAATGTTGGTGGGTAGAACTGATATGTTGCTATAAGACTTAAAAAAAATATGAAAATTACAACAATTATAATGATTTTTTTACGCATAAAACTTACCTCTTAATTATTTGTTAGAGACTTTTATTCTCTACTTTTGATTATCTTTATTATACCATTTTTAATTAAAAAAGAATACTACCCAAAGTAGTATTAGTTATAGAAGTTAATTATTGTTTGAATGTCTATTTGGGCTAAAAACATAATAAGGGCACCAGCGGCTAGAAATGGTCCAAAAGGGATTATATGAGTTGATTTTCGGGCCATGATGATTAGAGATATTGGAAGACCAATAAGTGAGCCTAAAAAGATAGAAAGGATGGCAATTGGATAGCTTAAAACCATACCAAAGATGAAAAGTAATTTAATATCTCCCCCACCCATCGATTCTTTTTTGAATAGAAAGTCGCCAAATTTTTTCAAGGCCCACATCGTAAAGAAGGCTAGTATTCCATTTAAAAGGGAATATAAGGCATCTTCAAAACCGTTTATCCACCAAATTTCACCGAATAAAAGGATTCCAAAGAAGATTAGAACTTCGTCAGATATTATCATGAATTCATAGTCGCTTACAACGATAATTGTAAGCATAGATACGAAAGTTATCGACAAAATAAACTCTTTGGTTGGACCAAATATTAAATACGAAATGATAAATAGAAGTCCAGTTAAGAATTCAAAAACAGGATAAAATCCAGATATTTTTTGTTTACAGTGCTTACATTTTCCTTTTTGAAAGAGGAACGAGAAGATTGGAATTAGTTCTGAGGATCCTAGGCGATGATTGCAATTTGGACAGTGACTTGGTGGAAAAACTATCGACTCCCCTTTTGGAAGTCGATAGCCGACGACGTTATAGAAGGAACCCAGTAGCGTCCCTACGATGAATATAAATATTACAACAAATAGTTCCATATTTACCCCCTAAGCTTGAATCGCACTATACATGTTGAACATTGGAACAACGATAGATAATACGATGACACCAACCATAACTGTTAAGAGAATGATTAGTATTGGTTCGATAAATGTTTTGATTCTGGCAACCGCGTTTTTATGAAGATCTTGATAATAAGCAGCAACTTTATTCATCATTTCTGGTAATTGACCTGTTTTTTCACCTGTTACAATCATTTCGTAAGCTGGAATTGGGAAGGCCCATTGATCTTTGAAGGCGGTTGATATTGATTTTCCTTTTGCTATGTTGTTAATGGCATTATGAATTAGTTGTTTATATATTTCGTTATTACTTACTTTATCTAAGATTTCCATACTATTAGTGATGAAAACATTGTGAGCAAGCAATGAGGCGAATGTTTTGGAGAACATTGTAACTTCGTTATAGATAACAACGTTACCAAATACTGGTGTGTGCATAACTAACCATTGAACACCAGTTTTGAATGATTTAACATTTTTGTATAAATAAAGGAATATTAATAAGAAGAAAACGATTCCAACTAATATCCAAAGGATATATTTTTGGAGGAAGTCACTTAGGGCGAGGACGGCTAAAGTAATTCCTGGAATATTTGCCCCATCCATTGTTTTGTAGATGTCGACGAATCTTGGGACGACGAATAACATGATGAATGTTCCGACACCTAGGGCGATTATTAAGATTATAACTGGATAAATCATAGCTGTAACCATAGCTTTACGTGTAGCTTCAGTTTCTGCAAAGTATTCTTCCATATCATCTAGAGTTTCTGGAAGTTCACCAGTCATTTCAGATGCTTTTATCATGTTGATTAGAATTGACGGAAAGGCTTTGCCTTGTTTTTCTAAGGCTTCACTAAAGCTTTTTCCGGTTGTTAGGTCATAAGCTATACTATTTAAAACTAGTTTATAACTTTTCTTTTCAAATTGTTTTACTAAAATTTTAATGGAATCAGCTAATGGTATTCCGGCTTTTAGGTAAGTAGATAACTGGGCAAGCATGAAAATTAAGTCTTTAGTTTTTATTTTGATGTTGCTTGTTCCGTGCTGGCCATACATAATTTGAATCCATTTATTGGTTTGAATGTCATAGACGGTATAACCTTCGTTGATCAAATAAGAGTTAACTTCGACTTTGGAAAAAGCATCGAAATAACCTTTAATCATTTTTCCTTCACTATTTTTAGCTATATATTGATAGGTTAATTTTTTGTCACTTTTTTTTGCATCTTCTCCATCGAAATTAAGCCTTAAAGGTTCAAGTGGAACTTTTCCTTTATAAACGTTGTCTTTACGTTTTTTTTCTTTTATTTTTTTGACTTTTTCTGGAGCGTTTACGATGTTTTCACCTAAATTGTTTAGACTGTCAGTGACAGATATTTTTTCTATTTTGTGTTTTTTATTAAATGGTTTTGTTAATGCTAAAAAGAAGTGGTATACCCAGACACATGGAGTTACTAAAATTTTTAGAAACATTATAGACACCTTCCTATTCTTTTACACTATTTTTATTATAACATAAATTTATAATTATTTTAAAACTTTTTAGGACAAAAACATATAATATTTTAGAAAGGGGCAGTAATATGAATTTTTATAATCCTTATTATATGACTATGCCAGTAAGTACAGGACGTGGCCTTATGGGTCTATTTGGACGAGGTGGCTTTAATTTGGGAAATTTACTTAATGGAGCTCAAAGGACTTTGGGCTTAGTAAATCAAGCTATTCCACTTATTAAGCAAGCAGCACCGATGGTAAGAAATGCCAAAACGATGTTTCAAGTGATGAACGAATTTAAACGGGTCGAGACTCCGCAAGAGAATGTAAGTAATCGAATTGTAGAAAGTAGCCCCGATAATAATGTTCAAAACGATTATGTTCAAACAAATAGTGTGAATAGTTCTGGTCCAACTTTCTTTATATAAAAAGCCAAGGGTTTAATCTTGGCTTTTGGCATATATTATAGTATAGTCTTTTTTATCGTTTACTGATATTTCTTTTTCAATTTTATAATTTTTGCTTATCAAAAACTCTTTTAAATCTTCAATATTGGTATGACTTGAAATAATTAAATCATTATGAATATCAAAGTTTAGTATTTTGATTATATTTTTAGTTCCCATGCCGGAGATAACGATGATTTCGTCTTTTAATTTTAAGCCGGTTAAGCCATCGTTTGTCAAAGTTTCTATGTTGGCTTGATATTTAATAGCGTTTTCTTTGGCTTTTTCAGTACAATATGGTGATATGTCAGTAGCTAGGCATGAGCAATTTTTATATTTGTTTAAGTGAATATCCAGTAAGGCGTGATCGGCGCCGACATCGATTACTTTTGAGTCGTTTGGAATTAAATCGCTTATAGCTTTTAATCTTTTACTTAATTTCATTTAGTCTCCTAAGTAATCTTTTAATTTACGGCTACGTGATGGATGACGAAGTTTTCTTAAAGCTTTGGCTTCGATTTGTCTTATACGTTCACGTGTAACACCAAATAGTTGGCCAACTTCTTCCAGAGTTCTTGGGCGTCCATCTTCGAGACCAAATCTTAATCTGATTACTTTCTCTTCTCTTTCTGTTAAGGTAAGTAGTACTTCAGATATTTCATCTTTTAAAAGTTCATTGATGGCGAAGTCTTCAGGTGACATGTTTGTTTCGTCTGGAATGAAGTCGCCTAGATGAGAATCGTCTTCTTCACCAATTGGAATTTCAAGACTAACTGGTTCTTGACTTATTTTGTAGATATCTCTGATTTTATCGACACTGATACCCATTTTTTTGGATAATTCTTCTTCGGTTGGTTCCCTATTTAGTTCAAGAGTTAATTGTCTTTCAACACGAGCTAACTTATTGATGGTTTCAACCATGTGTACGGGTACTCGAATTGTACGAGCTTGATCGGCAATGGCTCTAGTGATTGCTTGTCTTATCCACCATGTTGCATATGTCGAAAATTTATAACCTTTGCTGACGTCGAATTTTTCAACGGCTTTCATTAAACCGATGTTTCCTTCTTGGATCAGATCTAAGAATAACATGCCACGACCAACATATCTTTTGGCGATACTAACAACTAGTCTTAAGTTAGCTTCAGCTAAAGTGGCTTTAGCTTGTTCATCACCTTCTTGGATACGGTCAGCTAATTCTAGTTCTTCTTCTGTTGTTAAAAGTTTAATTTGACCGATTTCTTTTAGATACATTCTAACTGGGTCGTTGATTGTTAAATCTTTGCTTAAAAGTTCAGCGTCTGTGCCTGTAATGTCGGTTTCGTCATCATCGGGGTTTTCAGAGATGACTTTGATGTGATTTTCACTTAGGGCATTATATAAATCATCTAAGGAATCGGCATCTAAATCTAATCCTTTTAATTTTTCGGCTAATTTTTCATAAGTAACAGTTCCGGTTTTTTTACCTTCAGCAATTAGTTCTTTTTTTCTGTCTTCGAATGTTTTCATTTCTTCAAACATGTTTTTACTCTCCTTTTCTTAAATCAATTATTTTTTGAGCAATAGCTGCTTGTTTTAGTGGATCTGTTTCGGCATCCATTTTTTTAGTTAAGCGTTTTACTTCGCTATTTATATTATAATCTTTAATGACATTTATATAATCTTCGATTTCTTCATTTGTGTATTTTTCAGAATAATTGTTTTGGTTTATTTTTTTGATTGTTTCCATAATATCGGGATCATATTCGATATAGTCGAGAAAGTCTGCTTCATTTATATAACCGTTTTTCTTGTAGAATTCACTTATTTCTCTGGCCAGAAGACGGTATTCGGCTTTTGGCATATAAGTGACTTTGCGATCATACATTTTAATAACCTCTGAACTTTTTAACATGTGATAAACCAAAGCCGCTTCAGCTTTTTCGTATTTGTTTTTGATTATGTTTTGAGTGACTTTTGTTTCTATTTCTTTTTTGGGCTTTTCAGTAAGATGACTTTTCAGAAAATCCTTATCGATATTTGCTTCATCTGCCACTTTAGAAATGGTTATTTCTCTTAAGATGTCGTCATCAATTTTGTTTATTTCGGCAATTACTTCTTTGATGTAACTGGCTTTATCGACACTGTTTCCGAGATTTTTATCTTTTTTCAAATATGAAAGTTTGAATTCTAAGGAACTTTGTGGATGGTTTATTTTACTTATAAAGGCATCCTTACCTTTTTGCCTGATGTAGTCATCTGGGTCGAGGCCATCTTCAAGTCTTACGACTTTAGGATTTACGCCAAGAGAGATTAATTCATCGATAAACGATAAAGTTCCTTTGGCTCCTGCTTCATCACCGTCAAAACAAATTATCACATCTTTAGCCAATCTTTTGATTAAATGGGCCTGGGTATTAGTGACGGCCGTTCCCATGGTAGCAACGACGTTTGGAAGGCCATTAATGTAAGTTCGAATGGCGGCCATAAATCCTTCGACAACGATGATTTGATTTTTTTGCCTTGCAGGTTCTTTGGCCCGGTGATAATTATATAGAAGTTCACCTTTTTTGAATATTGGGGTTTCTCTGGTGTTAATGTATTTTGAATTGTCTTTACGGTCATAGATACGCCCACTATAAGCGACGACTTCACCATTTAAATCATATAAGGGGAACATTATACGATTATAGAATAAATCGAAATAGCCATATTCATTTTTTTTAACTAATCCACTTTCTAAAACATCTTCGGGTTTAAATTTACTCAAAAGAATTTTTGCTAAATCGCGGTCATTTTCGAGAGATAGGCCGATTTGAAATTCTTTGATGATACTTTCATCGACATCTCTATTTTTAAGATATTCTTTAGCTTTTTTGCCTTGCGGGGTATTGATATTGTTGGTGTAAAATTTTAAACTCAAGTCGTATATTTGATGAAGATTTGGGTATGTTTTAGCTGTTTTAACTTTACCTAAATTAACTTTAATCCCACCTAAATTGGCAACTTTTTGGACGGCTTCTTTGAAGGAGACATTTTCAAAGTCCATAATAAATTTGAAAACGGTTCCCGTCGCTCCACAGGAGAAGCATTTGTATATTTGCCTTTCTGGGCTGACACTCATACTTGGGTTACTGTCATCGTGAAATGGACAAATACCAAAATAGTTTTTACCTTTAGGAGTGAGAGAAACATACGATGAAATAACGTCGACGATATTGACACTGTTTCGAATTTCATTTATTTGTTCTTGAGTTAGTGTGTTCATGAATACCATACCCCTCTATATATAAATATACAATATTCGAGTCGAATTTCCTTTTTTTTTCGAAAAAAAATTAAAAAAATTATATTTTTTTGAATTTTTACCAATATTATAGGTAGAAAAAGGTGATTTTATGACGGTAAAAAATATTAAAGTTGCTGGGGTTTTTATATCCTTTTTAAGCTTTGCCTTGGCCCTACTTTTTTACGATGCTTTTCCGTGCTTCTTAACGAGTATTTTCTTTCCAGTAAGTCAAAGTTTATTCGAAAGTTTAAAAGTGATTATAAGTGGTACTTTAATAAGTTTATTAATCCAGTATTTTATTTTAGAGAAAAATACGATAAATGTCAAAAATTTAAGTTTAAGTATTTTTACAACTGTTTTTATTGATATTTGCTTGTCTATCATTTTTTATTTACCAATTACTTTAGAATTTGGTATAAATTTGATTTTTACTTTGGCATTTTTAATTATAATTTCCATTTTTAACCAATTTATTTCCTACTACTTTATATTTATAAAAAACTTTGGATGGCTTAATTATTTGGCTTTAATCGGGATAATTATAATTTATATTATTTTAGGACTTTTAACATATTATCCATTTTTAAATGATATTTTTTTCGATAAAAACGCACATAAATTTGGAATAAACACTTATCTTATTTAATTAAATAAAGCGTTTATTTGTCTTCGGTAATTTAAATTGGTTATGACATTATATATTTCTTCCTGGGTACAAAGGTGGTAGATAGTCTCGTTTGTTAGATATACTTTGTAACCTGATTTTTTATTTAAACCTATTTTATTTTGAGTTAGTACTTCTTCGATGTAGGGTTTATCTGTCGCCTCAATTTTAACGGCAATAGTATTTATTTTTAGATTTTTAAAATGTATTTTTTTAAATAATTTAAAAAGAATTTTAGCTTTTAGAGAAAAAGCTTTATATTTTGATGGCTTTTTAATTTCTAAAAAGCTTACTGGGATTAGAGCGTATTGGAAATTATCCTGCTTCATCATCTAGATTCCTCCGTTCTTGCGGGTTATTATAGACTTCTGTTTTTGTTTCGTCAATTCTTTTTTAAATATTTCACAATAAATTTAAAACCCACCAAAATGGTGGGCATCTATATAAAACGCTAATGCATTAGCGGACGGATGTAATGATGGCTTTGGTCGTTAAGTTTATTTTAACCGAGCCATCATCTTTGGTCACAAAAACTTTACTATCTTTTAAAGCTTTAAGTGTCTCTTTATGAGGGTGGGAATAAATATTATTTTGACCAGCCGAAATTAAACTGATTTGGGGTTTTATTTGATTTATAAATTTTGAGCTTGTACTGGTGCGGGAACCATGATGACCTACTTTTAGTATATTCATCTTTGGTAAATTATATGTACGAAGGAGATGGCTTTCGACGTTTTGGGAGGCGTCTCCCATTAATAATATATTCTCCCCCTCTAAGTTTGCATATATTATTAAACTAGAATCGTTAATGTCTTTGGCTTGATTACCCTCTAGAAAGGTAAATTTATTTTGAGAAATAGTTAAGACTTTAGTATTTATTTGTGAAAATTTGATTGTTTTTCTTTTTGCAAGATTTTTGATATTTTCTATTAGTTCATTTGAATAAGTATTGGTTATGATATTTTTGACTTTAAAATTATTTATAAGATTTTCGGCCATTCCAGCGTGGTCGAAGTCACCGTGTGTAATGATAAGATAATCGAGCTTTGGTATTCCTTCTGATTTTAAATATGGAATTGTGATGTTTGAGGCAAGATCATATGGTTTTTGGCCATCATAATTTAACTGACCACCGGTATCGATTAAAATGTTTCCCCTATTATGTTTTAGTTTGATTAAAATACTGTCACCTTGACCGACGTCGATCATCGTCAAGGTTGTATAAGGGTTTAGATAACTTAGGCTATGGTGGAATAATAGTGTGGGGATTATTAAAAGTGTATATAGTGGTTTTCCTTTATCCCATTTAATTAAAATATAGGTTATTAATATATAATATAAAATATAAAAGAAAATTGGAAGTGAACATAGAACTATGTTAAAATTATTTATTTTGGAGAAGAATAAGGATGATTTTTCCATTATTTTAATTAGATAAAATAAGGTGTTATCGAGGGGTTTTAAAAACAAGGTAAGAAGAGATAGTGGATAGATTATTAGAGATACAAACGGAGTAAATAAACAGTTTATAACTGGCGATAGAATGTTTATTTCGAAGAAGTTTTTGATTAATAAAGGCGTACTTGCCAGAAAAGCAATAATATTTATAGTAAATAATTCTTTTAGAAAACTTTGGGATTTAGATATTAATTTGGAAAAGATGATTAGATAAAATGAGATGATAAACGAGAGAAGAAAACCTAGGTTATAAAGATAATACGGGTTTACGAAGAGAAAGAGACTAAAGAGTAATATCAGTAAGTAGATGGTTTTAATTTTTAAATTTAACTGTTTATTGATGGTTAAGATAATAAAAAGACAAATAGCTCTTAATATTGAGGGAACAAGGCCGGTTAAAAAGAGAAAGAATATTAAAAATAGAAAAACAATTAAATAAGATATAGTTTTATTTTTTATAAAGAAATTGACAATTTTTAGGATAATTGCCGATATTAAAGTGATGTTCATACCGGATATGGCAAGCAAATGAGTAATTCCGTTTTTTTGATAGCTGTTTTTAGTTGTTTCATCTAGATAATCGTCGTTTCCGAGGATAAAGGCGTGAAGGTGCGAGCTTGATTTAAAGGTGTTTATATGGGATATTATTTTATTTTTGATTTGATATGGTAAAGATATTTTTTTATTTAAAATGGTTATTTTATCCGCACTAAAAGTATATTTGATATTTAAACTTAAAAGGTATTTTCGATAGTTAAAAAGATTCCAGGTAGTATTTTCTTTTGGAATCTTAAATTCGCCTTGGGCTTTGATTTTCTGACCTAATTTAAACTCTTTTTCCTCTGAATAGTTAATGATTAAGGGTTCAGTGCCAGTTATTTGGATCTTAGTATACCCATCTTTTATTTGATAAGAGGTTATTGTGCCGCTTACAATATTTGCATTTTTATCGTATTTACTTGAGGGGTATGTTTGAATTTTAATTACTGAATAAATTAGGCTTAAAACTAGAAGGGATAGACACAAGATGTTAAACGGTGATGTTTTCTTTAATTTTTTCAAATGTGCTATCCCCAATGCCTGAGACGTTTTTTAAATCTTCAATTGTTTCGAATTTACCGTTTTGGGTGCGATAATCAACGATGGCCTGAGCTTTGGTCTCCCCTATTCCACTTAATGCTTGAAGTTCTTCGGTAGTCGCAGTATTGATGTTTATTTTGCCTGTCGTTTGGGTGCTTTCGGTTTCTATTTCTTCATCTTTTAATTCTGCGGTTTTATCTTCTTCGGTTATACAGGCGTTGTTACATGGTGGACATATGACTTCTTCGGCTTCTTTCATTTCTTTGATTTCGCTCGAACTATAAACGATGATAACCATTTCATCGGATAGTTTTTTGCTTAGGTTGATGTTACTGGTATCACTTTGTTTGGTAAGGCCGCCTGCCATATTTATGGCATCCATAACGGTATTAGTGGATAAAAGTTCATAGACACCAGGGGTAGTTACTTCGCCTTTAACATCGACGATTACTTTTTCTTCTTTTATTTTTTCAGTTGTTTTTTTGGTCTCTTCCTTTTTAGTTACGGTTTCGTTTGAGGCCATTTCTTTTTCATCTTCGATAGTAACTACGGAGGAAACTGAGTAGAATGCGAAACAAATAAAGATTAAAACAAATATTTTGGTTTTATGTTTTTTTAAAAAACTCATAATTTTCACCTGCCTTCATAGATATATATAGTATATCGAAGGCTGATTTCCTTTTAAAAAGATAAAAAAAACAAACTTTTAAGCAGTTTGTTTAATTTTTATTTTTTCTTTTTGGTTTTTTGATTCAACACAAACACGCTGAACGATAGCAAGGGCGGCGATTAGGGACATAACGAAGCTACCACCATAACTTAAGAATGGAAGTGGTACTCCGGTTAGAGGGATTAAGCCAAGCATTCCACCTAAGTTTACAAAGATGTGCACGAAGATGTAGGAGGCTATGCCTAAACACATATAGCGTCCACGTAGGGTGTTTGATTTAGAACTGATAACGAGGATTCGCCATAGAACGATTATATAACCGATAAAAATAAATACACAGCGATATATTCCGTATTCTTCGGCGATGATGGCAAATGCTGAATCGGTATGAGGCTCTGGAATGTATGAGTATTTTTGTTTACTTTTACCAATTCCAAGACCAAATAAGCCACCATTATTTATGGCAATATAACTGTTACAAACTTGATATCCTCCGTTTTCGTAGTTGCCACATGGATCTAAATAGCTTTTAAAACGACTGATTCTCTGATCGTTTAAAATGTATCCTTGAACATTATAAATGATGAGACCGGCAAGAGCAATAATGCCGATTAATAGTAAAAATGATTTTAATTTGTCAATTTTCAAGATTGGACTTGCGAGTAACATCATACCAACAATAAACAAAGTGATAAGTAAAGTTCCGAAGTCTTTTTGCAGGAAGATGAGAACGGGAATTATCATTGATACGAAGAGGATGATTCCAATGGCGTTATATCTTTTACTGTCTAAAGTTCTTAATTTTCGGTAATATTTTTCAAACATCATAGCCATTAGGACGATGATTATCGGTTTTGAAAATTCACTCGGCTGGAGTTTGATAAAACCTAAATCAATCCAGTTTTTGGAACCACTGAGTTCTTCTCCGGTTAGGGCAACTAGGTTTAAGATGATAACGACGACGAAGAGCGCGGGAATGATTATTTTATAGGATTTGGTATCTATTTTTATTATTATTAGGCTCATAATAAGACCGATTATGATAAAAAGAAGCTGTCTATAAAAATAATAGTAAATTGATACGTCATAATTGACTACAGCGGCTCTTGAGGAGGCTGTAACAATGTTTAACAGTCCAAAGATAAATAAAGCCATACTAACAAAGAGAAGTGGCTTATCTAAATCGTGAAATATTTTTCGTAATGATCTTTTATCCTGCATTTCCCTACTCCTATCTTATATAATGATAGCATATTCTCAGATTTTTTGAAAGATAAAAAATAAAATTAGGTGTTTCTAATATACGTTATTTGATATAAACATACACTATATTAGAAAAGATAGGAGGTATTATATGTATTACTATGGTGGTTATCAAGGCTATGGTTGTGGCAATCCTTGTGGTGGTTACGGCTATGGCGGCGGATATGGAACAGGATATGGAGCAGCGATTGTTTTAGTACTTTTCATTTTACTTGTAATAATTATAGGCGCAAGAGCTTACGGTAATAATCGATAAAAAGAGGTTTCTCTAGAAACTTCTTTTATTATGTTTTTTTATTTTTTTTATGTTTGTCATTTTTTCACATTCGCTTAAATATATATTTATATTGTTTTTATAAAAAAATGACTTTAACGGTCATTTTAATTGAATTTATTTTCTTGTTCTTTGATCCAACTATCATTTTCGAAGTAATTTATTCCCATGGCGGCTTTGACTTCTTTGGTTGTTTCAATAGCTTTTTGTCTTGCCTTTTCAGTTCCATCTTTTAGTATTTGATAAACTTCTTTAATATGATTTTCCCAATATTTTCTTCTTTCTCTTATCGGTTTTAAGGTTTCTTCCATAACGTTATTTAGGAATTTTTTAACTTTCATATCCCCTATTCCACCTTTTTCGTAGGCTTTTTTAAGTTCATCTAGGTTTTGGAATTCTGGCCAATATTTAGCAAAGTGAGATGCGTTTGAAAAAGCTTCGAGATAGATAAATACTGGGTTGTTTTCAGTATGTCCAGGGTCTTCAATTTTTAAATGAGTAGGATCTGTGTACATGCTCATGATTTTCTTTTTGACTTCTTCTTCTGAGTCTGATAAGTATATACAGTTGCCTAATGATTTACTCATTTTGGCATTACCATCTAGTCCTGGTAATCTTGAACAAAGTTTATTTTTAGGAAGCAAGATTTCTGGCTCAACTAAGGTTTTACCATAGATATTGTTAAAGCTTCTGACAATTTCTTTGGTTTGTTCAAGCATTGGAAGTTGGTCTTCACCAACGGGAACTAGGGTTGCTTTAAAGGCAGTTATATCAGCAGCCTGTGATACTGGATAAGCTAGGAAGCCTGCCGGGATCGATGTTTTAAAACCTCTTAATTTGATTTCATCTTTAATGGTTGGGTTGCGCTCGAGCCTTGAGACGGTTACAAGGTTTAAATAGTAAAAAGTAAGTTCACACAGTTCAGGAACTGCTGATTGAATAAAGATAGACGTTTTTTTAGGGTCAATGCCACAAGCAAGATAATCTAAAACAACTTCGATAACGTTTTGTCTTATTTTTTCTGGATTATCAGCGTTATCAGTTAGAGCTTGGGCGTCAGCTATTTCGATGTATATTTCGTCAAAGTTTCCAGAATCTTGAAGTTCTACGCGGTTTTTAAGTGATCCGGCGTAGTGACCGATGTGAAGTTTTCCGGTTGGACGGTCTCCAGTTAATATTATTTTTTGCATTATATCATTCCTTTTCTTCTTTTTTGTAATTTTTTTTGACCTTTTAAGGTAAAATCTATTTCTTTTGGTTCGATATTATCTACTTTGTATGTGTTGTGGTACAAAGGAAGTCCTTGCCATTTGTTTTGAGATAATATTTCTCTTTCAAGTAATTTTCCGTTTTGCCATAGTTCGCTGACGATGTAACTAGCCGTGCTTTGGAAATCGATGATGATGTAGTTACCGATGTTTATAAATTTGCCAATACCATCACTTATTATTATTTTTTCGCAGGTCGCATTCCAAGCTTTTCTTTTAAAGACAAATCCATATTTGTTTTGAAGTGATTGATAGTTTTTGACAGTTATTTTCGGATTTTTTATTTTTTCTTGCATTTCTCTTTTTATTTCGTTTTCGTTTTTTTCAAGGGCAACAGCATAAATTTTTACGCATTTTTCATTATCTGGAATTAGTGGGATATTGTCTTTGACCCATGAAATTAATCTCGTATCATCTTCTTTAGGATTTGAATATTTGAAATTTTCAATGAGATAATTTTGGATAATTGGTTCATCCCATAATAAATTATAAATGTATGATATTTTACTGCATAGTTTCATATTATAGTTTGACCTCTCTATTCATTTCGTAAAAGTAATTTTCGAAGTAATCAAATGACGATTTAACTCCTGTACCGTTTTTAATCATTTCTTTAAATTCGCTTTGGGTTACGTATTTGACGTCATTAACTTCTTTAGGGTCTAGTGTTAGTTCTTTTAGATTGATGTTTTTTTCAAGAAGGTATACTTCGGCATAATCAATCAATCTTTTATATGTGGCAATATATTTAAGCTCATATTTGGAAATACTTAGTCCAAGTTCTTCTTTGATTTCTCTAATGGCTGCGGCAATTGGGGTTTCTCCAGCTTCAACGGCCCCGCCAGTATTGGCCCACATATTTGGAAATTTATGGGATGAGCTGACTCTTTGCTGAAGAAGGAGATTTCCTTTTTTATCTATAATCCAGACATGAACAGAAACCCTAAAGTAACCTTTAGGGACGCTGTGTTTATCTGATACTAAACCGGTTGGTTCGTGTCTATCGTTATATAAATCAACTAATTCCATGAAAATCACCTGTTTTCATTATAACAGATAAATTTTAATTAGTAAATTAAATTGCGATTAAAGTTATTTCGGTTGGGTATATTGGACCGCCATGATATCTTAGATAAAACTTATAAGTATTATCCATTTCTTTGATCATTTTAGGTATTTGCCAGATATCTTCATTACTGTGATAGATCGATATCAGTAGTTTAGGATGGGAGGCCTTAATATGATTTTGGGCACCTTTTAGGGCTTTTTGCTCCATGCCTTCGATATCACTTTTGATGATCGTTATTTTTTCTTTTATTTCGTCATCTAGGGTGGTTATTTGAACTTTAGTCTCCCCTTCTTTGGATAAGGTATTGGCGGAGATACCAGATTCGTTTATTTTTAAATATTCTTCACCTTTTTTATCACTCACACCTTTTTCGATGATTTCAAGGTTTGGAATCGAAGAAGTATTGGCTTTTAGATATTCGATTGTTTCAGGGCTTATTTCAAAGCAGTATATTTTTTTATAGTTGTCTCCATAATTTTGAGTAAATGATATGGCGGTGTCGCCTATATAGGCACCTAGGTCCACTAATACTTCTTCTTTGTTTGGCTTGATTAGGTCTAGATCGAAATAGTCGTCATAGGTATTTTCAATTACTTTAGAGAGGGTTTTAAAGTCGTAGTTATACCAATTATTGATGGTGGCAAGCAAGACTAGTTTTGAACGATAGTCTTCTAGTGATTCATACAATTTTTGGTATTCTTTGTAGTTTTCTTTTAAGGCTTTGGCCTTTTTTTCGATTTCTTCGAAGTTGTCCTCCTCTTCTTTTAAAAGGCCCCAATAGTTAAAGTCGTTTAGAAATTTTTCGATTCCTTTTTTAGTTTCGGGGTTTAGGTTTACGTAAAGATTTTTGATATGATTGAAGATTTCTTGGGTACTTGAGGTTTTGAAATGTTCTATTAAATCGTAAAAGTTTTTATCGATATAATTCATTTTTTTCTCCTTTCTATATAAGGATATTAAACTTTTATTTATTTATGATTTTGGTTTGACAATATACCAGCAAAATTATATAATACGAAGAGTTTATGGATGTGTGTAAAGTAGATGAAATCCATTAATAGTTTTAAAGAAAAATATGATAAAATAGATATATGGAGATGATATTATGTTTAAACCACTAAAAATGGTTGATGAGAAACAAAAAATTATTCGAACAACGTGCAAAGAGGTAAAATTTCCACTTTCAAAGGAGTATAAAGATTTAATCGATAAATCAATTAAGCATTTAACTTACAGTCAAATTGAAGAATATGCAAATAAGTATGATATTAGGCCAGGAACGGCTTTAGCTTTTCCACAAATTGGAATCAATGCCAGAATAATCATCATCGTTTACGAATATGAGAAAGGTAAGTTTAAAAATTATGTGATGGTTAATCCAAAGATAATTAGCCATTCTGAGGAAATGGTTGCTTTAGAAGAGGGGGAAGGATGTCTTAGTGTAAATAGAGATGTCGAAGGTCATGTTCCAAGGTATGCGAGAATTACGGTTACTGGTTATGACGAGGATGGAAACAAAATGACAATTAGAGCTAGAGAGTATTTGGCAATTATTTTCCAACATGAGATTGATCACCTTAACGGAATGCTTTTTTACGATCATATAAATAAAAAAAGACCTTTCTATACAGATAGTGAGATGCGTTTGATTTAGAGGTGCTTTATGAAAAAGATAATTTTTAAATATGTTTTATTAATTGTGGTTACTTTTGCGGCTTCAATTTTTATTTACGAGTATATTCAAAAATCTACAGCAGTCGATACGGAATACGATATTTTGTCACATCAGAAGGATTTAGAAAATCAATATTTGGCAAATACTAATTATACTTTGGATAATCCGAATGTTCTTTTGAATTTTTATGGTAATTCGCCTTTAACGGCTTTGGTCGTTTTCGAGACTAAAGATTTAACTTCGGTTACGGTAACGGTTAAGGGTAAGGATGGTGCGGCAGATATTACGCACACTTTTGTGCCGAATAAAGTTCATATTTTACCGATTTATGGTCTTTATCCAGATTACGATAATAAGGTGGTTATTACAGCTAGTGGAACATCGAAGGAAATTACGATTAAAACTGATGCTTTACCTGATGATTTTACAAAGGCAACTTATGTTTCAGATATGGAACTTGAGGATGGAGAATTTTATTTTACAACTCCAGAAGATAAAGGATATACAGCAGCTTATGATGAGAATGGTGAAGTTAGGTGGTATTTAACTGGTGATTATAAATGGGATATTCAAAGGTTAAATAATGGACATATTATAATCGGCAGTGATAAGCTCGTAAGTCAGCCTTATTATAGTATTGGTCTTGTGGAGATGGATTTGCTTGGAAAAATTTACTACGAGTACAATATTCCAGGAGGATACCATCATAATATGATCGAGTTTGATAATGGAAATTTACTTATCGCTTCAAATAATGATAATGATACACGTGAAGATTATATAGTTGAAATTGACCGGGCAACTGGTAATATTGCGAAGGAAATCGATTTGAATAAGATTTTAGGTGGTAATCATGAGGGCAACTGGTTTGGCATTACTTCCCTAGCCTATGATGCTCCGACTAATTCTTTAACGATTTCAGGTTATCATAATGACATGATTATCAATATTGACTACGCTTCGACAGAAATAAACTGGATTATCAGTAAACATGATTTAGGTAAGCTTAATAAGTACAAGTTAGATGGCGATAGTTTACCAGATTCACCTGAGACAGTAACACTTATTAATTCTGATGAGTTTGTAGTTACTAGTTTAGATGGCGATAAAAGAGTTTTACTTACTTACAAGTTAGATAGAGTGAATAAAACGTTTGAGGTGACAAATAAAATTACACTAGATGATAATGAGAATGCTTATATCGATAAGACTGATGATGGTTATTTAATAACTCAAGGTAATAATATTTTGAGGGTTAATGATTCTTCTGCTGAGAGATTGCTTTCTATTAATTCTACTCTTTATAATACTAAGTTGATGCCACTTTACGCGAATGATATATATACTGGAGTTCAAGGCACGCGACTTGGAGTTTTAGGTAAGACACCGACTACTTCTAATCATTTGCTTATATGGGCAAAGGAAGACGAAAGTATTATCGATAAATATAATTTGAATTTTTATAAAGATGTTTATGGTCTTAGATTTGCAGGAACATTTAGTAAAGATGACGATGTTCAACTTATTTTAGACAATGTTTTAAGTAAAAAAACTTACGATATTCAAATTCCCGATAGCGACGATGAGGAAATAGTTACTTCAAAATATGTCAACGAGGATGAAATTAAAGGTAAATATTATATATTTATAAGAATAAATGGAACAATTTATAAGCTTAATAAATATGTTGTATTCTATTAGAAAAGATGTTACTTTTGGGTAACATCTTTTTATTTGTTTTTTTCTAAGTAATCTAGATATTCATCATATGTCATTTGTTTGTCGGTGTATGTTCCATCATCGTGGATATCGATTAACCGGTTGGCTAGGGTTCTAATAAGTTCAGTATCAAAACTTGCAATAACAATTGGTCCATTAAATTTTGCTAATCCGTTATTTAAGGAGGTTATAGATTCGATATCAAGGTGGTTGGTAGGTTCATCTAATAGTAAAACATTTCCTTTATTAAGCATCATTTTAGAAAACATACATCTAACTTTTTCACCACCGGACAAGACTTTGACACTTTTTAGTGATTCTTCTCCAGAGAATAGCATTCGACCTAGAAATCCTCGGACAAAGCTATCGTCTTTGTTTTCTGAATATTTACGTAACCATTCGATAAGATTTTCGTCTTCAGTAAAATATTCATCGTGGTTTTTAGGAAAATAAGACATTATGACGGTAGAACCGATTTTTATTTCACCACTGTCGGGAGTTATTTCACCAGTAATTACTTTAAATAAAGTTGTTTTAGCTATTTCATTTTCTCCTATTAGGGCAATTTTATCATCAGGCTTAATGTTTAAGGTAAAGTTTTTTAAAATTTGTTTACCATTGATAGTTACGTTTATTTTGCTTAGGGTTATTACTTCCTTCCCTAGTCTTCTTTCATATTCGAAGTTTATGTATGGATATTTTCTAGATGATGGAACAAGTTCTTCTAAGGTTATTTTATCTAATAATTTTTTACGAGATGTGGCTTGTTTTGATTTTGAGGCATTTGCTGAGAAACGGGCAATAAAGCTTTCGAGCTCTTTTATTTTGGCTTCTTTTTTCTTGTTGGCTTCTTTTATTTGTTTTTGCATAAGTTCATTAGTTTGATACCAGAAATCATAGTTTCCAACGGTCATTTTAATTTTTTGTCTATCGATATCGACCATATAGGTACAAATTTTATTTAGAAAATGGCGGTCGTGAGACACTAGGATTATGGTTCCTTTAAAGTCTAATAGGAAGTTTTCAAGCCAGATTTTACTTTTTAAATCTAAACCGTTTGTCGGTTCATCTAATAATAGGATATCTGGCTCACCAAATAGAGCTTGAGCGAGTAAAACTTTGACTTTATCTTTGTCAGTTAGTTCTTTCATATTTTTATCATAGTATGAATTATCTAGGCCTAATCCTGATAATAATATCGCAGCATTACTTTCAGCTTCCCAGCCGTTTAAACTTTCGAATTCGTCTTCTAATTTTGCTACTGTTATGCCATCTTCATCGGTGAAATCAGGTTTCATATATAATGCTTCTTTTTCTTTCATGATTTGATATAATCTGTCGTTACCCATAATAACGGTATCGATAACCGTATATTCGTCGTAGGCATTATGATTTTGCTTTAAAACAGATATTCTTTCGTATTTGTCTTTGATAATTTCACCGGTAGATGATTCAATTTCACCAGTTAATATTTTTAGAAATGTACTTTTTCCAGCACCGTTTGCACCAATGACACCATAACATTCATGGGGTTTAAATTCGAGATTTACGTTTTCGAATAATACTCTTTTGCCAAATCTTAAACTTAAATTTTTAACTTGTAACATAAAAATCACCTCTTCCATTATACAGGAAAAGGTTTATTTTTTAAAGGATAATTTTTTTATATTGAGTTTTACTTCTTTTATTTCTTTAACGATTGTGGGTAGATACATTTCGCATTAATATTTTATGAAAAAAGCACATTTATTTTTTTGTGCTTATAACTTTAATTTAGTATTGTTTCAACAATTGTAATTATGCCAAGTCCGAAAGCAGCACCACTTATAAATGTTAAAAATAATGGGTTTGCAAAGGCTGCTTGCGTAAATTTTGGTGGAGTTAATCTTTTTACTTTAACTTTTGCGTTGGTTTTTTGAAGATTATCAGAGTCTTTAACTTCTTCATATACTTCTTCAGCAGTTTCTTTAGTCTCATCTGGTAATTCTGTACGTTCTTCTGGAACTTCGTATTCTTTTAGAAGGTCTTTTTCTTCTTCCGTTAAAGGAGTGTTTGTTTTTAATTTTTCATGAATTTTGTCAAATGTATTGTCTACTAAGTAATTATCGATGTTTTGATTTAAATCGTCTTCTTTTTTCTCGTCTTCCATATTAACTTTAGTTTCAGTAACACTTTTGGTATTGTCGATTTGCTTTTCTTCGCCAAATGATATTTTAGTTTGACCATTTTCTTCTAATTTGACAAATATTGGCTGGAAACCTTTACCGAAGTCGACCATAAGCATTCCATCGGTTATAGTTTTGTCGGTTTGTCTTATACCATAGATGTTTTTGATGTGATAATTTTCTTTTAGGTAATCGGCTATTTGATCGATTGGGTATTCAGCTTTATCAATGTTTACCGTGTCGTTTTCTCTTAAGGCGGTGTTTCTTTGAGTTTCCATGGCATCTTTAATACTTTTATCGATTTCTTCACGATTATTCATTTTATCAAATTTTATACTTTGTAGGATGATTTCATAGATGTTGGTGTTTGGATTGATTTGATTAATCGTGTGAGGTATTCCATCTTTAACGTATGTGATAACTGAACCTGTGTTGCTTACTTTATATTCGGTAATTCCGTTTTCTTTGAATAGTGTTTGAAGATCAACATCGATATTTTTCTTGACGGCTTCTTTTTTAGTTTCTTTGTTTTCTAAGGTGCTTTTATATGTTTCATCTAACTCTTTTAAGGCTTCTTTATATTCTTTTCTACCAGTTAGATCGATTTTACCGAATTTTTTGAGAACTGGGATGTCGGCATCTTTAAGTCTTTTTTCAAATTCATTATGATAATCGCTTGTTTTAGTGTATTTCTTTTGTTCAATTTCTTTTTTTATTTCGTCTTTTACAAGGTTGATTGTCTCGATTATCGTCTGATTTATTATTCTGTTGGTTGCAAAATGGGGATCGATAATTTGAGGCATTCCGTTTTTGTATTTGAAGACCGTAACTTTTTTGTTTTCTTTAACAAAGATAAAGTTTTCACCGTTAATGGTTACAATTCTTTTATTCATATTTTTCCTCTTTTCTAAATATCTTCTAAACGAACACTTACAAGTTTACTAACTCCAGATTCTTGCATGGTTATACCGTATAATATGTCGGCATATTCCATGGTTTTTTTCTTATGAGTTATGATAATAAATTGTGAGCGATTTTTAAGTTTAGTTATGTATTTACCAAATGTATCGACGTTAGCTTCATCTAAGGCAGCTTCAACTTCGTCTAAGATACAGAATGGAGATTGTTTGGTTTTTATTATCGCGAAAAGCAGACTAATGGCTGTTAAGGTTTTTTCACCACCTGATAAGAGTGTGATGCTTGTAAGTTTTTTTCCTGGCGGACTGGCGATTATTTCAACACCAGTTTCCAAGATATTATCTGGATCAGTCAGTTTTAAGGTTGCTCTTCCACCTTTGAATAATTCTTTAAAGGTTTCTTCAAAGTTTTTATTTATTTTAGTAAAGGTTTCAGAAAATTCTTGAATCATAACTTTATCCATGGTTTTAATTATCTCATGAAGGGTGTTTTCTGCTTCGTCTAGGTCACTTAACTGTTTAGTTAAGAATTCATATCTAGAACTTACTTCTTCATACTCTTCGGGAGCAGTTAAATTAACTGGTCCAAGTGAATCGATTGTTTTTCTTAATTTGCGCACGCGCTCTTTGGCAATGTCATAATCGATTTCAAGTTTATATGTTTCTTTGGCTTTTTCATAGGTCATATGATAATTTTCACTGAGGTTATTTAAAAGATTATCTAGTTTAACATCCATTCTTCCAGATTTAATTTCTAAATCTTTTAATTCGCTTGTTTTGGCTGAATAAATACTATTTTCTTTTTTAATCGATATTTGATAATCTTCTAAGGCTTCATTCAATTCTTTTTTCTCTTTGGTTAAGTTATCAATGGTACTTGAAACTTCGTTTTTCATTTTTATGGCCGCATAATATTTTTCGAGAATATCTTCGCGCTCTTTAGAAAGAGACCCGTTTTTAAGATTATCATTAGTCTGAAGTTCTTGTTTGATTTTAGCTATTTCTTGTTTTAGAGATTGCTGCTTAGTACAGTTTGTCTCTAAGGCGTCGTTTTTAAGCATCTTATCTTTACTTAGAAGGTAAATTTTATCTTCAAAACTTTTAAGATTATAATCTGTTTCGTTAATTTGATTTTCAATTTCTTTAGCTGAGTTATCGAGCTTCTCGATTTGTTTGATGACGTTTTCTAATTCATATTTATCAGAAATGACATTTTTAGGTTTGCTTTGTTTACCACCTGTCATCGAACCTCCGATATTGACTGTATCACCGTCTAGGGTAACTATGCGGTAGCGGTGGTTTATTTTTTTACCAATGCGAACCGCGTTATCTATGTTGTCTGTGATGATAACAGTTCCCAACTGATTTAACATAACACTAGTGTATATTTTATCGTATTTAATTAGATTACTAGCTATATCGATAAAACCGTTTTCATTTTTTAAGATATTTAAAATATTATAATCGATTGTTTTAGGTTTGATAACGTTTAGGGGGAAGAATGTCGCTCTTCCGATGGTTTTAAGAAAGTTTATTGCTTCTTTGGCATCTTTGTCGGTGCTTGTGATGATGTTGTTAGAAGCGTATCCAAGGGCAGATGAAATAGCTAAATTATAGTTTTCATCAACTTCGATTAAGTTTCCTACTGTCCCATGAATTCCTTCAAGACGTGGGTTATTTAAAACTCTTTTAACGGCCTCAGGAAGACCACCGCCATTTTCAATATTGTTTTTTAAGTATTCTTCACGAATGTTTAGGTTGTGGCGCTGGCGAACTAAATTAGTTAACTTTTCTTCAAGTGTTTGTTTTTTATCTTTTTCAGCTTGAAGTTTTTGATTTTCTTCTTCCATTTTCTCGTTTGTTTTCTTTATTTCGTTTGAAAGATTACTGATGGTTATATCCAGTTCATCAAGGTATGCTTCTAGTGATAATTGTTCATTTTTAAGAGTTAAAATGGTTTCTTCGAGTTCTGATTTGTTTTCTTCGTGCTTTTGCTTTTCAGCTAAGAGGTCTTTTTGTCCGTCTAGTTTTTGGACTAGGGCCGTAAGTTCGAGTAATTTGTTTTGAAAGGCATTGATTTGGGTGTCAATGTCAGTTATTTTGACTTTGTACTCTTCAATTTTAGCTTCACCTAAGGTATTACTCGAAGTGATTTTTAAGAGTTCTTCTTTTAGTTTTTCGATTGTCCCTTTATTTGTTTGATATTCGAAATTTATATTCGTGATTTCTTCGGTTATTAGGGCAATTTCGATATTTTCAAGTTCACTTTTGGTTTTAGTATAGGTTTCAGCTTTTTCTTTGGCCTCTTTTAATGGATTTAATCTTTCTTCGGTTTCTTTTAGAATGTCGCCGACTCTCGATTTGTTGTCTTTGGTTCTATCTAGTTTGTGAAGGGCCTCTTCTTTTCTTCTTTTGTATTTTAAGACTCCGGCTGCTTCTTCAAAGATGGAACGACGATCTAATGGTTTACTACTGATTATTTCTTCGATTTTGCCTTGTGATATTATGTTGAAGCTTTCTTTGGCAATTCCACTATCTAAGAGAAAGTTAGTTATATCTTTAAGTCTTACTCTTCCACCGTTTAGAAAATATTCGTTAGTTCCATCACGGTATACACGTCTTTTTATTTCAACTTCATCATATTCTATAGGTAAGTATTTATCAGTATTATCAAAGATCAAGGAAACTGAAGCAACGTTCATCGCTCCCCTACTTTTACTTCCGGAAAAGATGACATCAGTCATCGATCCGTCACCACGGAGTGACTTTACTGATTGTTCACCTAAAACCCAGCGAACGGCATCGACAACATTACTTTTACCGGAACCGTTTGGTCCGACGATACCGTTGATTCCGTTTGTAAAGACGATGTCGGTTTTATCGGCAAATGATTTAAAACCATGAGCTTTTATTTCTTTTAAGTACATCTTATCACCTTATCTACTATTAATAATTATACCTTAATAACGTACAATAAGCAAATGTTTGAATCCGAAAAAAGCTTACTTTTTTAATTTCTTATAGTAAGCTTTTTCTTTTGTTTCGTCTATTTCGTCGTTTATGATACTAAAGACTTCATTTGCATCTTGAACGTTTCCAAAGATATTATGGGTTGATGATTTAACTTGATGTATTTTTAATCCTTCAGGATTTAAGTTTTCTAAGGCCTGTTGTGATGATAGTGGAACCATTCCATCGGACTTTTCGTCAAAAATTAAATCGTCCATTAAACATAGTCCCATACCAGTAAAATCACCAGCTTTTAAGCATTTTTTAAAGGTATCTTCTTCTATTCCGGTGTATATGTTGTGATATGAGTTTATTTTTGGAATCATATCTAAATTTTCTTTTTGTAAAAGTTTTTCGATAAATGTTTCATCATATTTATCTGGGTCGGCACCACCTGGAATGGCAATATCGTAATCCATATGTGAATTACTTGAGATGCCACTATAGACACTGCTTATTGCTTTAGTTATTTCTTTGGCTAAAAATTCATTGTTTATTTTGTTTTGAATTATTCTTTCTAATTTTGGATAAAAAATAGCTGGAGATGCCATAATGGTTCCTTTAAATGGAACGGCCGTAGTAAATAGATTAGTTTTGCTTAGGGCAAGAGGTCTTTTTATGTATTTTAAACTATCGAAGGCAACGGGTGCACCTTTAGAATGAGCAATTACGTTTATCGAATTTATATGTGGATTGCTTGAGATACTTTCAATGTGATTACCTAAAAAGATACTTTCTTCTTTTAACGGCGCATCATTATCTAAAAGCAGTAATTTCATGTGGATGTTTTTATCTAATTTGCCAAAATATTTAATTGCTTTATCTATATTACCAGCTTTGTCAGATACGATTTTTGAGTCTTTTGAGACATTTTCAAGACGAATTCCTGGGCAGAAGATAAAGTATTCATAATTATAACTTTCACCTGTTATAACGTTTTTTAAGCTAACTAGGGAAAGGGATTTCCCTCTCTCTTCTTCGGTGTATGGATCATACCAACTGTTATTATTTAAATCCCACTTTCCAATTATATCTACTTTTGACATAATTTCCCCTCTTTCTATAAAGATTGTTATATTGTAATACTTTTTAATTATATGTCAAGTTGGAAAATAATAATGTCAAATTTTTTAAGATAGAATTTTCTTTTTAGCTTTAGTAATTCCACTTTCTAAAATTTCATCTATTTCTCTTCCATAAGCGCTTTTAGTGGCGTTATAAGCAAGCATACAAATTGTCATTGGACCGACTGCCCCAGTTGGCGGAGTTATCAGTGATGCTTTTTTAGAGTTTTCATCAAAGGCAACATCACCGACAGCTTTTCCTTCTTGAAGTAATTTGATATATTCTCCTTTTATATCTAAGGCTACATCATCTTGATATATTCCTGGTCCCCATGCGCCCATATTTTCACACTCCTTTTAATATTTATTATCTATGTTCGTTATAACATTTCGTTTGATTTATAAATAGTATTTTTTATAAATATATATTTAAAATGTAAAAAAGAACTGATTAATCCATCAGTTCTTGTTCAAGGGCCTCTAAAGGTTCATCTTTTAGTAAAGCGTTTTCTAAAGTGTATTCGGTATCACGATATTTTTTCGCACCAGTTCCGGCAGGAATTAATTTACCAATGATAACGTTTTCTTTTAGACCAGTTAAGTGGTCAACTTTACCGTGAACGGCTGCATCAGTTAAGATTCTCGTAGTTTCTTGGAATGAAGCAGCTGATAAGAATGAATCAGTTTCAAGAGAGGCTTTAGTAATACCAAGTAAAACAGGTTTTCCTGTTGAAGGACGTTTACCTTCAAGGATAAGTTTCTTGTTTTCTTCGGTAAATTCATTAATATTAATCATTGTTCCTGGTAAGAAGTAAGAATCACCTGAATCAACGATTCTAATCTTAGAAATCATACGTTTTGCCATAATTTCAACGTGTTTATCAGAAATATCAACACCTTGTGAACGGTAAACTTTTTGAATTTCATATAAGATATATTGTTGAACAGTTATAGGGTCTGTTACAACTAGTAATTCTTTAGGGTTAATTGGTCCAGCGGTTAAACGCTCACCAGCTTTAACTTCTTGACCTTTTTCAACGATTAATTTAGCACCGTAATTTGTTACGTGTTCGCGAGTTTCAACATCATTTTTAACTGAGATCTTGAAGCTTCCACCGTCTTCTTTGATTTCAGTAACAACACCATTGATTTCAGATATTGTAGCTTTACCTTTAGGGTTACGAGCTTCAAAGATTTCGGTAACACGTGGAAGACCTTGAGTGATGTCGTCTCCACCGGCAACTCCACCTGTGTTGAAGTTACGCATTGTAAGCTGAGTACCAGGTTCACCGATTGATTGAGCGGCCATGATACCAACTGCTTCACCAATTTCAACTTCAGAACCAGTTGCGAGGTTACGTCCATAACATTTACGGCAAACACCGTGGTCGATCTTACATGTAAGAACGCTTCTGATTGGAACTTTAGTAATTCCGGCTTCGATTATCTTTTCAGCAATTCTTTCAGTAATGTATGTATCTTTTTCAACTAGAACTTCTTTAGTTCCTGGTTTTAAGATATTTTTAGATGTATAACGACCAACGATACGATCTTCTAGTGATTCGATTAGAGTTCCATCAGTATTCTTGAAGGCTTCAATAACAACACCTTGATCAGTTCCACAGTCGTTAGCTTTAACGATAACGTCTTGAACGACATCGACTAACCTTCTAGTTAAGTAACCAGCATCGGCTGTTTTTAAAGCGGTATCAACGGCACCTTTACGAGTACCATGGGTTGATGTAAAGAATTCTGATACGGTAACTCCTTCACTTAGAGAAGATGTGATTGGGATTTCAACGTAATCTCCGTTTGGCTTACTAACGATACCACGCATACCAGCAAGCTGTCCGTATTGATCGATAGATCCACGGGCCTTAGAATTAATCATCATAGAGATTGATGAGTTTGGATTAGCTTTTAACTGGTTGTTTAAGTCATCATAGATTTTATCTTTAGCATCAAACCAAGTTTGAATTACATTTTCATAACGTTCTTGATCGGTGATTAAACCACGTCTGAATTGTTTGTTGATAGTGTCAACTTTGTTTTGAGCTTCGTTGATAACATCTTTTTTGATCGAACTTTCTTTGATATCGTCGATTGAAATACTAACACCAGAGATTGTCGAATATTTGAATCCTAAGTTTTTAATCGCATCAAGCATAACTGAGGTTTCAGTTGTGTGATAACGTTTATATATTTGTGAAATTAGTTTTCCGATAACGCTTTTATTGAAAGCTGGAACTAATTCTTTGTTTTTAATTTCTTCCGGTATGTTTTTACCTTTATCGATAAAATGAACAGCTGGAGTTGATTTAGTAGCGTTTTCTGATGTTCCGTCGTTAATATATTGGAATGTATCTGGGAAAACGTCATTGAATATTAATTTACCTGGAGTTGTAACTAAATATTTGTCTAAATATTTATCTGGGAAAATCTTATGTTTAAATGATTTTACCGGAACAGCAACTCTGGCATGCATATCAACTTCGCCTCTTTGGAAGGCCATAATAACGTCATCGCTATTACGGAATGCACGTCCTTCACCTTTAGCTCCTGGTTTTTCCATGGTCAGATAATAGTTACCTAAGACCATATCCTGTCTTGGAGTAACGATTGGAGAACCATCTTTTGGTGAAAGAATGTTGTTAGAAGCAAGCATTAGGATTCTGGCTTCAGCTTGAGCTTCTTCACTAATTGGAACGTGGATTGCCATCTGGTCTCCATCGAAGTCGGCATTGAAACCTTCACAGACAAGTGGATGGATACGGATTGCTTTTCCATCGACTAATTTTGGTTCGAAGGCTTGGATACCTAAACGGTGAAGCGTAGGCGCACGGTTAAGCATAACTGGATGTTCTTTAATAACTTCTTCAACAACATCCCAAACACGTTCGTCTTGATTTTCAATCATTCTCTTAGCTGCTTTGATGTTGCTGGCAATTTCCTTAGAAACAAGTCCATGAATTACATGTGGTTTAAATAATTCAAGAGCCATTTCTTTTGGAAGACCACATTCGTGCATCTTAAGTGATGGTCCAACAACGATAACTGAACGGCCGGAATAATCGACACGTTTACCAAGTAAGTTTTGACGGAAACGACCTTGTTTACCTTTTAACATACTTGATAGTGATTTAAGCGGTCTATTACCTGGACCTGTGATGTTTTTACCACGGCGTCCGTTATCAAATAAGGCGTCTACTGCTTCTTGAAGCATACGCTTTTCGTTTTGAATGATAATAGATGGTGCGCTTAAATCGATAAGCTTTTTCAAACGGTTATTACGGTTAATAACTCTTCTATATAAATCGTTTAAATCAGATGTGGCAAATCTACCACCGTCTAATTGAATCATCGGTCTGAGCTCTGGTGGAATTACTGGAAGAGCATCCAAAATCATCCATTCAGGGCGATTACCTGATTCTAGGAATGCGTCTAAAACGTCTAAACGTTTAATTAAACGAACACGTTTTTGACTAGATGAATCTTTAATTTCATCGATTTCTTTTTTGATTGTGTCGACTTCTTTTTGTAAGTCAACTTCTTTTAATAATTCTTTAATGGCTTCAGCACCCATACCTACTCTAAATGTGTTTCCGTATTTTTCATAGTATGAGCGGTATTCCTTATCACTGATTGTCTGTTTTTTCTCAAGTGGTGTATCACCTGGGTCAAGGACAACGTAAGAGACGAAGTATAGTACTTCTTCAAGGTCTCTTGGTGACATATCTAGAACTAATCCCATTCTAGATGGAACGCCTTTAAAGAACCAGATGTGAGATACAGGAGTTGCAAGTTCAATGTGTCCCATACGTTCACGACGTACTTTGGACTTAGTTACTTCAACTCCACATCTATCACAAATGATATTTTTATATCTTAATCTTTTGTATTTACCACAAGCACATTCAAAGTCCTTTGTTGGTCCAAAGATTTTTTCGCAAAATAAGCCATCACGTTCTGGTTTTAGAGTACGATAGTTCATCGTTTCGGCTTTTTTTACTTCACCGTAAGACCAAGAACGGATTTTTTCTGGTGAGGCAATGGCTATTCTTAAGCCAGCAAAGCTATTAGCATCCATTATTTATCCTCCCCTTCCAAATTTTCTAATTCTTCGGCTGTTGGTTCTTTTAAACCAAAGTCGTCAAAATCGTCAAGTTCATGTTCAAGATCACTTTCATCAGTTTGAGCTTGATCAAGATCTTCTTCTGGTTCAGCTGTCTTTAAATTTTCAGATTTTTCGTTTTCGTCTAAGTCTGGAACAAAGCTATCTTTTTCAGCTTCTTCTAAGTCTTTTAATTCGACGAATTTACCTTCATTATTTAGAACAGTTATATCTAAACCTAAAGCTTGGAATTCTTTGATGACAACTCTGAAGCTTTCTGGAACACCAAATTCTGGTAATTCTTCACCTTTGACTAAGGCTTCGTATACTTTAACACGGCCGGTAACGTCGTCTGATTTTACAGTCATCATTTCTTGAAGAACATGAGATGCACCATACGCATATAATGCCCATACTTCCATTTCTCCGAAACGTTGACCACCGAACTGAGCTTTACCACCTAATGGTTGTTGTGTAACTAATGAATAAGGTCCAGTTGAACGAGCGTGAATCTTATCGTCAACCATGTGGTCGAGCTTGATCATATACATAACACCGACACTAATACGGTTATCGAAGGCTTCACCGGTACGTCCATCGTATAAAACCATTTTACCGTCACGGTCTAATCCAGCTTCTTCTAGAGCGTCTAGGATTTCTTCTCTGGTTGCACCATCGAATACTGGAGTTGCCATGTAGGTATTTAAGGTTTTAGCAGCCATACCTAAATGAAGTTCTAAAATCTGACCGATGTTCATACGAGATGGAACACCTAGTGGGTTTAATAAGACATCGACTGTGTTTCCGTCTTTATCGTAAGGCATATCTTCTTCTGGTAAAACTAGAGAAACAACACCTTTGTTTCCGTGACGTCCTGAGATTTTATCACCAACGGTAATTTTTCTCTTTTGAGCGATGTAAACTCTGATTTTTTTGCTTACACCAGCTGGAAGTTCATCGTCGTCCTCTTTAGTTAAAATTTGAACATCGTGAACGATTCCTCCGCCACCGTGTTGAACTCTTAGAGAAGTATCTCTTACTTCACGAGTTTTTTCACCAAAGATTGCGTGTAACAATTTTTCTTCTGAAGTAAGTTCAGCCATACCTTTTGGTGTAACTTTTCCAACTAGGATATCGTCGTCTTTAACTTCAGTACCGATACGGATGATTCCGTTTTCGTCTAAGTTTTTACGAGCTTCTTCAGAAACGTTTGGAATATCTCTAGTAAACTCTTCTGGTCCGAGTTTAGTGTCACGACATTCGATTTCATAATCTTTGATGTGAATTGAGGTGAAGGCGTCGTCTTTAACTAATCTTTCGTTTAAGACAACTGCATCTTCATAGTTATAACCTTCGTAGTTGATGAAGGCAACTTTTAGGTTTTTACCTAAAGCCATTTCTCCTTTATCTGTTGAAGGTCCATCGGCAATGACATCGCCTTTTTTGATCTTATCGCCTTTACGAACGATTGGAATTTGGTGATAACATGTACCACTGTTGCTTCGTTCGAAACCTTCTAAGTAATATGTATCTGTTCCTTTAAGGTTTTTAACGATAATTTTACGAGCGTCGACATAGTCAACTGTTCCGTCAGCTTTAGCAACGATAACAGCGCCTGAGTCTTTAGCAGCAATCGCTTCAACACCTGTTCCAACGAATGGAGCTTCTGGTTTTAAAAGTGGGATTGCTTGACGTTGCATGTTCGCACCCATCAAGGCTCTTTTTCCATCGTCGTGCTCGAGGAATGGAATTCCACTAGTAGTAATTGATATTACTTGTTGTGGAGATACGTCCATGTAATCGATTTGTTCTTTGTTTACGATAATGTTTTCGTTTTCGTGACGAACAGGAACACGATCTTCGATGATAATATCGTCATCGTTTGTTTTAATGGTTGCTGGTGCAATATAGTATTCAAGCTCTTCATCAGCAGTCATATATTTGATTTCATCAGTTAATTTGCAATTTTCAACTCGACGATATGGAGTCATGATAAATCCATATTCGTTGACTTTGGCGTAACTTGCAAGTGATGTAATAAGTCCGATGTTTGGTCCTTCTGGAGACTCAACTGGACATATACGACCATAGTGTGATGGGTTAACGTCACGTACTTCCATACTGGCACGGTCTTTAGAAAGTCCGCCTGGTCCTAAAGAAGAAAGTCTTCTCTTATTAGTAAGTTCAGCGATTGGGTTAATTTGATCCATGAACTGAGACAATTGTGATGATCCGAAGAATTCTTTAATTGCGGCAGTTAATGGTCTTATGTTGATTAAAGTTTTTGGAGTTACTTCAGTTATTTCCTGAGTACTCATACGATCTCTAATCATTCTTTCAATTCTACTGATACCAATTCTGAATTGGTTTTGAAGTAGTTCACCAACTTGTCTGACACGACGGTTAGATAAGTGATCGATTTCGTCAAATTTACCAATTCCTTCTAATAAGTTTAAGTAATATGATAATGAAGCGTAGATATCGGAAATTGTAAGTCTTTTGATGTCGATATCTTGATCATTACCAATGACATTAACGATTTTATCAGGATTTTTCTTAGAGTATACTTTGATCATTTGAACTTTATCATAAGTATCTAAGTCGTGATTGATTAAAACTTCTTTTTTACCGTAACCGTTTTTAAAGATTGGTTTTAATTTCTCAAGTAAATCCTTAGTTATTTCTTCTCCGCTTGAAGCAATAACTTCACCGTCAACTTCAATAGTTTCAGCTAAAACACAGCCTAATAGACGGTCAGTGATGTTTAGCTTTTTATTGAATTTGTAACGACCTACTTTAGCTAAGTCGTAACGGAAGGCGTCGAAAAATCTAGTAATCAATTGGTTTTTCGCACTTTCTAAGGTTGAAGGTTCTCCTGGTCTTAGTTTAGTGTGAATATCAATTAAAGCTTCGTCGGTGTTTTTGTTCGTATCTTTTTCAATAGTTTTTAAAAGATAGTCATCTTCACCAAATAAGTCGATGATATCGTTATCACTAGATAAACCGACAGCTCTTAAAAGAGTTGTGACAGGAACTTTACGAGTTCTGTCGATACGGACATATATAATGTCACGGGCATCGGTTTCGTATTCAAGCCAAGTACCACGACTTGGAATGATTTGGGAACCAATAGTTACTTTACCATTTTTCTTGTCTACTTCTTTACCGAAATAAACAGATGGTGATCTAACTAATTGGGATACGATTACTCTTTCAGCCCCGTTGACAATAAATGAGCCACTGTCAGTCATAACAGGCATGTCACCTAAGTAAATTTCTTGTTCTTTTACTTCGCCGGTTTCGGCATTGAAAAGACGAGCTTCTACTTTAAGTGGTGCAGCATAAGTAGAATATCTCTCTTTACATTGTTTAATAGAATATCTTGGTTCGTCAAAACTGTAGTCGCCAAATTCTAAAGACAAATTTCCAGTGAAACTTTCCACTGGAAAAATATCGTCAAAGACTTCTTTGATTCCTTCAGTTAAAAACCATTCATAAGATTTCTTTTGAATTTCTAATAAGTTAGAAAGTTCAACAGTATGTTTTGTTTTTCCGTAATTTCTTCTCTCACGTTTTGCGTTGATTTTTTGAATTTTGTAAGCCAATTTGTCACCCCTATAACCTAAATTTTCGTTATTTCATGTACCCCAAAAATACATGTCACCATTTTATAATTATACTTTTGTTTCTCGCGGTTGTCAATGTTTTTTAGCAGATATTATATAAAAACCTTTATTTTTTGCGATGATGGTTACTTCGTAAATTTTACTTAAATCACGAGCTGTGGTTTTTGCTCCTTGGTTTTTATTTATAACAAATATAAGCTTCCCATCTGGTTTTAAATGTTTTTCTGCTTCAAATAAGATTTTGTACAGTGTTTTCTTCCCTACTCTTATCGGCGGGTTAGTAACAATATAATCGTATTTTTTTGTGACGTTTGTATAAAGATCACTTTGAAAAATGTTTACGGATACGTTATTTATTTTAGCATTTTTCCGAGCTAAGTTTAGAGCTCTTTCGTTGACGTCGAGCATATCGATATTGGCAGAGGTGTTCTTTTTTAAATAGATTCCGATTGGTCCATAGCCACAGCCAAAATCAAGGATGTCCCCTTTAAGAACTTGAATGGGCAGGTTTTCGAGTAATGATCTCGTACCAAAGTCTAAACCGTGCTTGGAGAAGACGCCATTATCCGTTATGAATGTAAGGTCTGTATTTTTGATTTTTACTTTTATTTCATTTTCATTACTTTCGACATAATCGTTTGTAAAATAATGTGACATATTATACCTTTCTTAGCTAAAAAGCCCGCAATTATTGCAGGCCTTATTTAGAATAAACTATTTAACTTCTACAGAAGCTCCAGCTTCTTCTAATTTAGCTTTTAATTCATCAGCTTCACTTGAAGGGATGTTTTCTTTGATAGCTCCACCGTTATCAGCTAAGTCTTTAGCTTCTTTTAAGCCTAAACCAGTAACTTCTTTGATTAATTTGATAACTGGTAATTTGTTTGGACCAGCAGATGTTAAAGTAACAGTTACTGTACTTGGACCTTCGTCAGCAGCGGCAGCAGCTGGTGCAGCAGCAACGGCTACAGCACTAGGGTCAACACCAAATTCCTCCTTCATAGCGTCTACTAATTCTTTAACTTCAAGAATAGACATTTCTTTTAATCCTTCAATGAATTCTTCTTTTGTAAATTTTGCCATTTAAATCATTCCTTTCTTTATTTTTCTAAATCTTTGCTATATAGATCTAAGCAAATTGATAAGTCTCTAACTGTTCCCATCATGCCTGAAGCAAGCATAGTAAGTAATCCTTCTCTAGATGGAATATTAGATAATTCTTGTAATTTTGCTTCATCTGCGATTTCACCATCAATAATACCGGCTTTTAAAATTAAAGCTGGATGAGTTTTGGCGAAGTCAGCTAAAACTTTAACTGGAGCGATTTCGTCTTCAGAAAAGGCCATAGCTTTTGGTCCTTTAAGTTCATCAGCTAAGTCGATTTTTAAAGTGTCGAATGCTCTTTTAACTAAAGTGTTTTTGTAAATTTTGAACTTAGAACCGGTTTCAGCAAGTTTGTTTCGCAGTTCGTTAGTGTCTTCAACAGTTAATCCTTGATATTCGAATAAAACCATTGATTTAGCTTCTTTAGTTCTTTTAGCTATTTCATCGATAATATCTTGTTTTTTATCGAGAATTTTTTGATTTGCCAAGAATAACACCTTCCTTTCTTCCACCGCAACAAAAAGCTCTACAAGACGTAGAGCTCCAAGGTTAACAAATGTCCTCGGTAGGATATTAAGCTTTTTAGCACCTACTGTCTACGGCTTTCATGTATTCATTATAGCATATTTGATTTTAGAAGTCAAAGCTATTTATATCAACTTTAACTCCTGGCCCCATTGTTGAAGATATAGTTATATTTTTAACATATGTTCCTTTAACAACAGATGGTTTTGCTTTAACGATAACACTTACGAAAGTTTTTAGGTTTTCAAGTAAGTCTTCTTCACTGAATGAAGATTTACCGATTAAAGCGTGAACGTTTCCGTATGAATCAGTACGGTATTCAACACGACCTTTTTTAACTTCTTCAACGGCTTTTTTAGTATCTAAAGTAACCGTTCCAGTTTTTGGATTTGGCATTAGTCCTTTAGGTCCTAAAATACGTCCGATTTTTCCTAAAGCTGGCATCATATCTGGAGTTGCAATCATAACGTCGAAATCAAACCAGTTTTCTTTTTGAATTTTATCTAAGTAATCAGTGTCGCCAACGTAGTCAGCACCGGCTTCTTTTGCGGCGTCGGCAGCAGCACCTTTAGCGATTACTAATACTTTTTTAGATTTACCAGTTCCTTTTGGTAAAACGATAGCTCCTCTTAATTGTTGGTCAGCTTTTTTCGTATCTAGATTTAGATGCATAGCTACTTCAACAGAAGAGTCAAATTTAGTTGTTGCTGTTTCTTTAACTAATTTAACAGCTTCTTCTTTAGTATATAATTTATGTTTGTCAACTTTTTCAGCTGACTCTAAAAATCTCTTACTCTTTTTCATTTTTTAATTCCTCCTTGTGGTTTGGTGGAAAGCGGATATTTCCTCCCACATAGGCTATACCTATGTTAATCTTCTACTTTGATTCCCATATTTAAAGCTGTTCCGGCAATTGTGTTCATTGCAGCTTCTACGGTTGAACAGTTTAAATCTGGTAATTTAGTTTCAGCAATTTCTCTTAATTGTTCTTTAGTAATGGTTCCAACAATTTCGTTTTTACCTTTTGTTCCACCTTTATTAATTTTAGCAGCTCTTTTGATTAAGAATGGAGCTGGTGGAGTTTTAACGACGAAGTCGAATGTACGATCTTCATATACGTTAATTACAACTGGTAAAACATCTCCCATTTTATCTCTTGTAGCTTCGTTGAATTTAGTACAAAATTCTCCTAAGTTAACTCCGGCTGGACCTAAAACTGTACCAACTGGTGGTTGTGGGGTTGCCTTACCGGCTTCGATTTGTAATTTGATTTGCTTAACTAATTTTGCTTTTGCCACGAAAAACACCTCCTATAATATTTTTTCGTGAGTGGTTCAAATGATTATCCGCCAACTGAATTTCAGTTTTCATTTTATGAATCTCCCACTTAAAGCTATAAAACATAGCTATTTAATAATATCACAAATTAAATAATTTGTAAACTAAGCCTTAGTAATTTGTGATAATTCGAGTTCGACAACGGTTTCTTGGCCGAACAGGTCAATTGAGACTTCGAGTTTTGCATTTGGAAGGTCAACTGATTTGATTTCACCATACATTCCGTCGAATGGACCTGAGATAACCTTGATTTTTTCACCAATTTTAAGGTCACTATCGGCTTGAAGACGACTCATGCCCATTGATCCTAGGATTTTATCTACTTCCTGAGGAGTTAATGGGAAAGGTTTTGCTCCTTTACCAGATGATCCGATAAATCCGGTTACTCCTGGAGTATTTCTGACGATGAACCAAGCTTCATCTGTCATGATCATTTCAACTAAAATGTATCCTGGGAATAGTTTGGTTGTTTTTTCTTTACCATTTTCATCAACTGATTTTACTTCGGGAACGACTACTCTTAAGATATAGTCTTCCATTCCCATAGAACTAGCACGCATTTCTAATTTTTCTTTAACTTTATTCTCGTGCCCAGAATAAGTATTGACAACATACCACTCTTTTTTCATATCTTCCATAATTATAACCTCTCTAGTAACTCTCTAATACCAGCAATAATGAAGTCTGATGCGACAAAGAAAAGACTTAAGAAGACGATGCAGAGAAATACCCAAATGGCATAGTGCATGGTTTCTTTTCCTTTTGGCCATCTAACTTTTTTCATTTCTTTGATTACGTTACCGAAAAATCCTTTGATTTTTCCCATATTTTCACCTACTTTTAAATCTTATGATTTTCTAAAATAAAAAACACTTTTATGTGCTTTTCTAGGTAAATAATAACACAAATATATAGTGTTGTCAATGAAAAATGATGAGTTTTTTAGGTATTTATTTTGTCTTTTTTAAACATTTCGAAGATATTAGATCTTTGGCAAAAACTGTTTGAAGATATTTTCTCATTTCA
>DVFV01000124.1 GCA_018713045.1 Candidatus Coprosoma intestinipullorum
TGAATGTTCCTTTTTATTATATGAAGTTTCCTTCATCTATATACATTGTAACACAAAATTAACTTTATGACAAATTCTTTGATATTTTATTGTTAAATATTTTGTAAAAAGTTATAATGGTTTTAGAAATTATAGGAGGTGATTAGATGCCGGTTATAAAATTTAGTAATGTAAGTAAATCGTATGGTGATATAAAGGTATTAGATAAAGTTTCTTTTGATATTAATGAAGGTGATAAAATTGGAATTGTCGGTCCTAATGGAAGTGGCAAGTCGACTTTGATAAAACTTATTATGGGCATAGAAGATCCTGACTCTGGCAAAGTAGAGGTTTCTTCAAAAAGTTCTGCTGGTTATTTAAAACAGGCAACCGATTATTCAGTTTCAGATTTTATTAATATGAGTTTGGACAAAGAAGAGATATCTAATTTCTTAAGGCTTATGGGAAATCTTCATTTAGATAAAGATATAGATTTTACTGATGAAAGAGTTGAAAATTTGAGTGGCGGTGAAAGGACAAAAATGGCGATTGCGTCAATTCTCGCTACCGGCCCTAATTTGCTTTTACTAGATGAACCCACTAACCATGTTGATTTAGAGTCTGTTTCATGGCTTATTAATGTGATAAGAGAATATCCAGGAACTGTTTTAGCCTCTTCCCATGACAGATATTTTCTTAATGAAGTAGCTAATAAAATATTAGAAGTAAGGGATGGAAAAGTAAGTGAATACTTCGGTAATTATGATGCTTATGAAAGAGAGAGGGAAGCTGAACTTGAGAGTTTAAGGGATAAGTATGAGTTTCAGCAAAAGCAAGATAAGAAAATTCTTAAAGAGATTAGGAATTTAAATGAATGGTCAAATAAGGGAGAAAGAGAGGCAGGAAGACAAGGCGGTAGTCCCTCTGATGCGAGAGCTAAAGGGGTTAAGGATTATCATCAGACAAAGGCTGCAAGGGTTGCAAGAAGCGCAAAAAATAAAAAATCAAGACTTGAACAAATGCGTAGTGATTATATAGAAAAACCGAAAGAGGATAAAGAAATTAAGTTTAATTTTATGGGCGCGGCAAGTGGTGCGGATACTTTGATTAGAGTTTCTGATTTGGCAAAATCTTTTGGTGATAAGACTATATTTTCATCGGTTAATTTGACTATTAATAGAGGTGAAAAGATTGGTTTAATTGGACCTAATGGAAGTGGCAAATCGACTTTTATTAAAATACTTATGGGAAGAGTTAAACCTGATACTGGTGAAGTTTGGAAAACACCATCACTTAAAGCCGCATACATGAGTCAAGATGTGTTTGATTTGGATGGTGAGATGACAATATTCTCCATGGCGAGTGAATACGAAACTGAAAAGAGGCAGTTTTTCTTTAGTAATTTGGTTAATATGGGACTTAATAGGGATTTATTTAATCATAAGATTAAAACACTTAGTTTAGGTCAGCAAATGAGAATAAAGTTAGTTCAAATTATTGTTAATGATTATAATTTACTTATTTTAGATGAACCGACTAATCATTTGGATTTACCTAATAAGATTGAACTTGAGAGGGCACTTATGAGTTTCCCTGGTTCGATTGTAATGGCAAGTCATGATAGATATATGTTATCGAAGGTTACTAATAAGGTATTTATTTTTGAAAATGAGAAAATTACCCGGTTAGAGGATGGTTATAAGGAATATATGGAAAATAGAAAATAATAGATTAATATAGTCTATTATTTTATTGTTAAATGAGATATAAATAAGTTATAATGATATTAAATTGTAGGTGATGTTTTATGTCTTATCAGTTAAGTAAAGGTGAGCTTAGAGAGAAAAAGATAAGCAGAGAAGAGTTTAAAAATATACCGAGAAACGATATATATGTGGTTTTAGATAGTTTAAAATGTGCACATAATATTGGAACTATTTTGAGACTTGCCGATTCATTACTTGTTAAAAAAGTGTATATATGCGGTGATACTGTGCATATGCCAAACAAAAAAATAAGATCTAGTTCGAGAGGAGCAGAGAAGTGGGTACCTTTTGAGTATAGGGAAAGTTCTAAAGAGGTAGTTTGCGAGTTAAAGAAACTTGGGATAGAGATAGTTGCAGTAGAGGTTACAGATGATAGTATCAATTACCGAGATTTTAAGCCTAAAGGCCCTGTTTGTTTGGTTTTAGGAAGAGAGTATGATGGGGTTTCACAAGAGGTTCTTAATCAGGCGGATGAATGCATTCATTTGCCACTTTTAGGAATGGCTAATTCGATAAATGTTTCGGCTGCGGCAAGTGTTGCTTTATACGATGTTTATTCAAAGCTTGAAGAAATGAAGAGAGGTTAGATAATGGAATTACTTGATTTATATAATAATAAAAAGGAAAAGATTGGAAAGGTTTATGATAGGGATTCTGGTGAGCCTGGTAGGGGTGAGTATAAGTTATCAGTACATGTTTGGATAGTTAATAGTAAGGATCAGTTTTTAATTCAAAAAAGAAGCGAGAATGTTAAAAATCCTGGTAAATGGGCGTTTACGGGCGGAGCAGTGGATGCTGGAGAGGGTTCAGTAGATGGGGCACTTAGAGAGGTTCATGAAGAGCTTGGAATAAGTGTTTCCAAGGATGAGATAGAGTATTTTATTTCTTTTAAGAGAGAAAAGGGTTTTGTCGATGTATGGCTTATCCAAAAGGATATAGATATAAGTGATATTACTATACAAGAAGAAGAGGTAGCAGATGTTAAATGGGCTTCTTTAAAAGAGATAAAGCAGCTTATCGATGATGATTTATTTGTTCATTCAGTTAATTTGTATTTTAAGATGTTTGTGAAGTTACTTAAGAAGTGTCACAATATAACAATGGAGAAGTAGAAATATATGAAGAGTAAGTTTGAAATGAGTGAAGACTTTTTAAAGAATGATAATATTTTGAACTGTCCAATATGTGGTGAGAGGCTTTTATTTTTAGATAACTGTTTAAAATGCGGAAAACATAGCTTTGATATTTCAAGAAAGGGAACGGTAAACTTAGTTTATAGTAAACATTATAAGAATAGTAAAATCTACAACTCTGAACTTTTTAAGAATCGAAGAGAGTTTATTATAGGTGGTTTTTACTTCAAACTATATAAATTTATTTCGGATATATTAAATGATAGATTTTCTTCCGAAGGCACGATTTTAGATTTAGGGTGCGGAGAGGGTAGTCATAGCAAGTTTATTTTAGATTTACTTAAGTTTGATTATTATAAATATTATGGTTTTGATTACGCGAAGGATGCGATAAAATTAGCTAGTGATTATATAAACTATAATAGGTTTTATTTTTTAGGTGATGTGAATAAGATTCCTATTTTAGATAATTCTATAGATATTATTTTAGATATGTTTTCACCTTTTAATGAAAAAGAGGTAAAAAGAATTATTAAAGATAGTGGGGTGTTTATAAAGGTTTCACCAGGCAAGAATTATTTAAAAGAGTTAAGAGATGTTTTAAATATGGAAGAATATAATAATGAAAATGATGTATTTGATAATCTACAAAAGAGGTTTAAAAAAATAGATAAGTATAATTTAAATTATAGGGTTCAGATTAATGAAGATAGTTTTCAGAATTTAGTTAAAATGACACCGGCACAAAAAAAGACTTCTTCAACAATTTCATTTGTAACAATAGATTTGAATGTGTATGTTATTGGAATATAAAAACATAACACTTAAATGAGTACTCTATTTTTATATTCTAAGCTTAATCACTATTATCATCCTTTTATTATCGTTATTATTAATAATCTTAATATAAAAGAAAATCACCTAACCCGTCTGTGATTAGGTGAAACCAAAAATCTTGGCAACATCCAACATGGAAGTATTGAACGTTCCTTTTTTATTATATGAAGGAACCTTCATATATATTGTAATATAAAATCAACTTTAAAGACAAACAAAAGTACGTGTCTTTTACAAAAAGTTATGAAATATATTGCAATTTATATAACTATTCGTTATCCTTATATATAAGGAATGTTCAATAGAGTTGGTGCGGGCTTCAATTAAAGAATTGGAGGTGATGATTATGACCAAAAGAGAAAGCTCTCTTTATTTTATAATCATACTTCTTTTAATTTTAGTATTTAAACTTTTATTTAATTAAAAGAATGCACCTAACTCATCAACAATGATTTAGGTGCGCCAAATAATTTTATATATAGGTCGCATTCAACATTGCAGCATTGAATGTTCCTTTTTATTATATGAAGTTTCCTTCATCTATATTCATTGTAACACAAAATTAACTTTATGACAAATTATATGGGTGAATTTTAAAAAATAATTTTTTTGATTTCAACTTGAAAAATAAAATAGTTATGTTATAATACTTATGAAGTTTGTGAAAGCTTTGATAAAGAAGTAGTAATAAATTATTTATTTAAAGAGAGCTAGTGGATGGTGGAAACTAGTAATAATGGTTTATGAATTCGTCTTTGGAGCTATATATTGCAAAGATATATCGTATGAGCGCGTTAAGCTATTAGAGGTAAGTTTTACTTACGAAATAAGGTGGTACCACGGAAAATCACGTCCTTAGTTTGGATGTGATTTTTTTGTTTTAGGGTTTCACTTAAATTAAAGAGGCGTTTAGGGAGCTATAGTCCCAGGCCTTAGGAAAGGAGTTTTTTATGATAGATGAATTAAAAGACATTAAGAATGAGGCACTAGATGAAATAAAGAAAGCTAGTGATGAAAAAGAGTTAAACGAACTTCGCACAAAATATTTAGGAAAAAAAGGTAAAGTAAGTTTAATGACTAAACAAATGGGAACTTTATCAGTTGATGAGAAGAAGGAGTTTGGAAAGGCTTTAAACGAGATTAAAGGTGAAATCACAGAAGTTTTAGAAGAGGCTATGAAAAAGGCTAAAGAAAAGGCTTTAAACGAAAGACTTGAGAGTGAAAAAATCGATGTTACATTACCTGGTGTTTCGGCATTAAGTGGAGGTATGCATCCACTTATGAAGGTAGTTGAAGAGGTTGAAGATTTATTTATTTCAATGGGATTTGACGTAGCTTCTGGTCCTGAAATGGAAGAGGATTTATATAATTTCGAAAAGCTTAATTTACCAAAGAATCATCCAGCTAGAGATGATCAGGATAGTTTCTATATAACAGCTGAGAGACTTCTTAGAACGCAGACTAGTGCGATGCAGGCAAGAGTTATGGAAGGCAATAAAGAAAAGACTGAAATTAGAGTTATCTGTCCTGGTAAGACTTATAGAAGAGATGACGACGATGCGACGCATTCTCACCAATTTACGCAAATCGAAGGTTTAATGGTCGGTGAGAATATTTCACTTGCTCATTTAAAAGGGGTTTTGGAAGTTTTCGTTAGAAGATTATTTGGCGAAGACAGAGAGATTAGACTTAGACCTAATTATTTTCCATTTACTGAGCCTAGTTTAGAAATTGATGTTTCTTGCTTTAGCTGCGGGGGCAAGGGATGTAATATTTGTAAAGGTACTGGCTGGATTGAAATTTTAGGTGGCGGTATGGTTCACCCTAATGTTTTAAGAGGCTGCGGATATGATCCTGATAAGTTTACCGGTTTTGCATTTGGTATTGGGCCTGAAAGAGTGGCTATGCTTAAATATGGAATCACAGATATTAGAAGTTTTTATACGAATGATTTAAGATTTTTAAAAGAATTTAACCGCGTAGAAAGTGGGGTTTACAATGAAAGTAAGTAGAAAGTTTTTAAACGATTATATCGATATCGATGGAATTAGTACACAAGATCTTGCGGACAAGTTAGTTTCTGTAGGTAACGAGTACGATAGTGTTTCTAAGTTTGTTCCAGCAACTAACTTAGTTATCGGTCATGTTGTAGAATGCGAGATGCATCCAGAGTCTAAGAAGCTTCATATTTGTAAAATCGATTTAGGTGACGAAATTGTTCAAATTGTTTGTGGTGCGCCTAATATGAGAAAAGGTCTTAAGGTAATCGTTGCGAGAGTAGGGGCAAATCTACCTGGTGGGGTTATTAAAAAAACAAAACTTGCCGGATACGAATCTAATGGAATGGTTTGTGCTTTTTCAGAACTTGGTATTCCTCATAAATTTTTAAGAAAGGAAGATATCGAAGGTATTTATGAGCTTCCAGAGGATGCTCCAGTTGGAGAAGATCCACTTAAGTATTTAGGTTTGGATGACGAGGTTATCGATTTTGATTTTACTTCTAACAGGGCAGATATGCTTAGTATGATTGGCATTGCTTATGAGACGGGGGCTGCTTATGGGAAAGATATAAAGCTTCCTGAAAATGAGTGTGAAGAGATTGCTGAAGATGTAAACGATATTTATAAGATAGATGTTAAAACTGATAAATGCATGGCCTATTTAGGTAAAATGGTTCGTGGCGTCAAGGTTGGTGAGAGTCCAGAATTTATTCGCAATAGGTTAATGGCTTCTGATATTAGACCAATTAACAATGTCGTAGATATTAGTAATTATGTTATGCTTGAATATGGTACGCCACTTCATTTCTTCGATGCCGATAAACTTGGTAATAAGGTTATTGTCAGAGATGCAAAAAAGGGCGAAAAGCTTGTTACTTTAGATGGAGTAGAAAGAAAGCTCGATGAGAGTGATATCGTAATTGCGAATGATAAGGAGGCAGTTGCGTTAGCTGGAGTTATGGGTGGCCTTGATACCGAGGTTACAAGTGAGACTAAAAATATATTTATCGAATGTGCGATTTTTGATAAGACGAGTGTGAGGGTTACTTCAAAGAAAATCTTAAGAAGTGAGTCATCTAACAGATTTGAAAAGGGAATCGATCCAAATAGGATTTTACCAGCTATTAAAAGAGCGGCTTATTTACTTAACAAATATGCCGGAGGTTCTGTTTTGACGGGAGTAGCTGGAGTCGATAAGACGAGTAAAGAAGATAAGGTTATCAAGGTTACTTTAGATAAGATCAACAAGGTTTTAGGTATGAGTTTATCTAAGGATGATGTTATAGATTCTTTAGAGAGACTTAAATTTAAGGTAAGTTTTGATAATGGTGAGTTTACGGTTTTAGTGCCAACTAGAAGACTTGATGTTAATATTCGTGAGGATATTATCGAAGAGGTTGGTAGGATTTACGGTTATGATAAGATTAAAGGTGTCTTGCCAGAGGTTTCTATTAAATGCGGTGGCCGAAGTAAACTTGAAGAGATGAACAGAACTTTAAGAGATAAGCTTATTTCACTCGGGTTAAATCAGGTTTTAACTTATTCACTTCTATCTGATAGACAAAGTTCTTTATTTAACGATGATAAGAATAAGGTTTATTTACTTAATCCGATGAGTGAGGACAGAAAGGTTTTAAGAACAACTTTACTTGCTTCTTTACTTGAGGTATTCGAATATAATTATGCTCATAATGCGGAAAGTGTAAATATTTTCGAAACGGCTTCTGTTTATTTTACCGATGATGATTATAGTGAAAAGCCAAGGATTGCGGGTTTAATGTACGGTGATTATATGGTTAATGCTTGGGAAGGTATTAAGGCTCGGGTTAATTTCTATACTTTAAAAGGCGTTTTAACTAATGTGATAGAATATTTAGGTTTAGGTAGTAGACTTAGATTTGAAGAAGCTCAGAGAAAGGATATGCATCCTTATAGATGCGCGAACATTTTAATTGGACGTGAAGTTATCGGGTTTATGGGTCAGGTTCATCCTAGTGTTTGTGATAAAGAGGTTTATGTTTTTGAACTTGATGTCGATAAGATTATGAATCAAAAGGTTAAGAATATTAAGTATAAAGAGTATTCTAAGTATCCTAGTGTGAGTAAAGATTTAGCTTTCTTAGCGCCGAAAGATATGAAGTCTGAAGATATTTTAGAGGTTATTAAGAGATCTGCAGGAAGACTTTTAAGTGATGCTTTTGTATTCGATGTTTATGAGGGTGATGGAGTTTCAGATGGAATGAAGTCAATTGCTTATAATTTAACGTTTACAAGTTTTGATAGAACACTTAGCGATGAAGAAGTTAATAAGATTACAGAAAATGTAGTTAAGAATGTACATGATAAACTTGGATTAGAACTTAGATAAGGGTTTAAATTTTTAAACTCTTTTTTTGAATTCTAATGTGTTATTTTTGATATGAAAAAAGACCTAAACTTCGACGTTTAGGTTTAATTTACAAAATTGGAGGGCCTAGTCGGATTTGAACCAACGCATCAGGGAGTTGCAGTCCCACGCCTTACCACTTGGCTATAGACCCATCTGACAACATATTCATTTTATTATATTTTATTTGTTATGTCAACTATTTATAACATATTTTTATTTTGTAATAAGATTGAATTTATTGGTTATTTTGTTTATAATATGGGTAAATTTAAAAAGGAGGAGTTTATTTATGTATGATAATATATTTGTGTTAATTCCAACTTTTGAGCCGTCACTTAAATTATATAAGGTTTTAGACAATTTAAAGGATGCTGGTTTTAAAAATGTCGTGATTGTCGATGATGGGAGTTATGATAAGGCAATTTTCAAGAGGATTAAAGATTATAAAATACTTAGGCACGATAAAAATTTAGGTAAGGGTGAAGCTTTAAAAACAGGTTTTAAATATATCTCTTCTTTAGGATGTTTAGGGGTTATTACGGTCGATGATGATTTACAGCAAGATATTTTGGATATAAAAGCGGTAGCTGATAAATTTTTGGAAAATAAAAATGTGGTTTTAGGGGTTAGAACGTTTGATAAAACTGTGCCTTTTAAGAGACGATTGGCAAATAAGTGTGCGGCATTTATTTTTAGGGCGAAATATAAAATTAAAATTAATGATACGCAAACGGGTCTTAGATGTTTTCCACAAAAAATGCTCGTCGATCTTTGCAAGGTTTCTGGTAGTGGGTTTGAATACGAAATAAATGTACTTAAATATTTAGCGGTTAATAATATTCAGATTGATTTTGTTTCGATTAAAACTATTTATAATAATGAGGTTTCAAGGTATAAAGATTTAAAGGATTCATATAAAATTATGAAGTCGATTTTAGAGAAAAAATAAAAAAATAATGTGGCTTATTTTGACTAAAATAGGCCTTTTATGTTATTATTATGGACGAAAAATTAATTTTACGAATTATTTTTTATGGGTTGCTCATTTTAAAAATATGGGGTATACTTATATAGAATATTGCGAGGAGGATTTGCATGAGTAAGCGCAAAGAAAGTGGAAACACAAAGAATAGAAAATTGTTTTTAATTATATTTTTAATTAGTACTTTATTAATGATAGGTGGAGCAGGATATTTAATTTATTCTGTAGCTTTGCTTGATACAATTGAAAATTTACTTAGATTAGTTGGTTCAATAATATTAGGATTTATTTGTTTAATACTTATTTTATTTGGCATTAGATTTTTAAGAAAGTCTAAAAAGGTTAAATTTTTCATAGTAATAATTTTAATGTTAGTTATTGCTTTTGGTGGCTTTTTTGTAGCTAGGTTTATTAGCAATGTATATGGTACTTTAGCTAGTATTAGTGATACTGATGGATATACGACTTATTCATCTAGTATAGTAGCTTTGAAAGATAGTAGTGCTAATGATATTGACGATATTGATAAAAGTAGTGTAATAGGAATTACTAGTGATAAAAATAGTATAGATGGTTATGAGATACCACAGGAGATAATTAAAGATAATAATTTAAAGAATGAAGTAAAGGAATATGATAATCAACTAGATGAAATTAATGATTTACTCAGTGGAGAAATCGATTATGCATTTTTACCGACAAATTATTCAGTGATGTATGCAAGTATGGAAGGGTATGAAGATTTAAAAGATAAGACAAAGATTGTTTATACCCAAACTAAGAAGGTTAAGGATAAAAAAGAAAACAATAGTACAAAGCCAATTACCGAACCATTTACAGTTTTATTAATGGGTGTTGATTCGGAAAAAGAAGGGATTGAAAACAGTACGTTTAATGGAGATTCTTTAATGCTTCTTACGTTTAATCCGGAAACTTTAAGTACAACAATGCTTAGTATTCCTCGTGATTCTTATGTTCCAATTGCATGTTTTGCAGGTCAAAGAAAAAACAAAATAACTCATGCGGCTTGGAAGGGTGAGAGTTGTATGATTGATACAATTCAAAACTTCTTAGACGTAAAAATTGATTATTATGTAAAGATTAATTTTAAAGGTGTTGTTAAGCTTGTCGATGCTTTAGGCGGAGTACAAGTAGATGTTCCATATAATTTATGTGAGCAAAATAGTAATCGTGAATGGGGTAACAATACAGTTTACATTGAAAAAGGTTTACAAAATTTAAATGGTGAACAAGCTTTAGCGTTTGCTCGTAATAGACATCCTAATCCTGGTAGATGTTCTTCTAAGTGGACAAATTATACAAGTAATGACTTTATAAGAGGTGAACACCAACAAGAGGTTGTAACAGCTTTGCTTGATAAGATTAAAGATGTTAGAAGTATTGATACGATAAATAATTTACTTGATACAATTGGTTCAAATATGACAACTAATATGAGTACAAGTCAAATTTTGTCACTTTATAATGTATTTAAGGATATAATGGCTAAGAGTGGGGATGGAAGTATTACAGATGCTCTTGGTATTCAAAGACTTAAACTTAATGGTTATGATGCAAGAATAGTTGACTATGGCGGAACTAATTTATCTCTTTATGATTTTGTTTTATATGATGATAGTGTAAAAGCAGTATCTAATGCGATGAAAGAGAATTTAGGACTTAAGAAGACAAAGGTTATTAAATCATTTAGTTTTGATGTTAATACACCTTATGAGGAAGAAGTTATTGGGGCAAAAGTTACTGGTAAAAAGAGTTTAGTTCAACTTCCAAGTTTTGTTGGCGAAACCTTAAGTTATGCTCAGTCATATTGTAGTAGTCATGGTATAAAGGTAAATGTTAAAGGTGGAAATGGTTATATTATTAGTCAAAGTGTTCCAGCTGGAGCTAATGTAGAAGATGTAAATTCAATTACTTTAACAGCTGGTGGAAGTACTTCATCTAGTACAAGTAAATCAAGTACTTCAAGTTCATCTTCAAGTAGTACAACAGATGGTGGTAATAGTAATTCTGGCTCTGGAGGCAATTCTGGTTCTGGTGACGGCTCTGGTTCTGGAGGCTCTGGTTCTGGAGGCAACTCTGGTTCTGGAGGCGGCTCTGGTTCTGGAGGCGGCTCTGGTTCTGAAGGTGGCTCTGGTTCTGGAGGCAACTCTGGTTCTGGAGGTGGCTCTGTTTCTGGAGATGATATTATAGAAGATTTATTGCCACAAGAATAAAAGATTCATAAAAATTGAATCTTTTTTCTTTGTTTACTTGATTTTAATCTTTAATTATAAGATAATATTAAAAGGAAAGAAGGGCTAGAATGAATAGAGAAGAGTATGCAGATTTTTTAGTTAAATCAGAACACGATTATAAATATTATGAAAATAAATATCCTAAAAGAAATTTATCTGAAGGGGCAATGGTTACGAGGTATGCTCCTAGTCCAACGGGTCTTGTGCATTTAGGTGCTTTATATACATCTTTTATTTCAGTTAAAATGGCTAAACAAAGTGGCGGAGTTTCTTTTTTGAGAATTGAAGATACGGATCAGAAGAGAAGTATCGACGATGGAGTTAGAAAGATTATCGAAGATTTAGCTAAGTTTGATATTAATTTTGATGAAGGTGTTACTTTAGAAGGTGATAAAGGTAATTATGGTCCTTACACACAGAGTGAAAGAGGAGACATTTATAAGGCTTTTGTCAAAAAATTAATTATTGAAGATAAGGCTTATCCTTGTTTTTGTAGTGAAGATGATTTAAAACATGATCACGATAGACAGGCGGCTAACAAAGAGAGACTTGGATATTATGGAATCTGGGCAAGGTGTAGAAGGCTTAGTATGGATGATGTTATCGAAAAGGTAAACAATGGTGAGAAATATATAATCAGATTAAAATCAAGAGGCAATTTTAATCATCATTTTAAATTTAAAGATGAAATTAAAGGTAAGATGGAACTTCCAGAAAATGATCAAGATATTGTTATTTTAAAGTCCGACGGACTTCCAACTTACCATTTTGCTCACGCGGTTGATGATCATTTGATGGGAACGACTCATGTTATTCGTGGTGATGAATGGCTTTCTTCTATTCCAGTTCATGTTCAACTTTTTGAAATGCTTGATTTTGAACTTCCTAAGTTCGCTCATGTGTCTCCAATTTGTATCGAAGAAGATGGTAAAAAGAGAAAACTTAGTAAAAGAAAAGATCCAGAAGCGGCAATTAGTTTTTATCATAAAAAGGGCATTCCTAATAAAGGTTTAATGTTATTTTTAGAGACGATTGCAAATTCTAATTTTGAGATGTGGATGCTTCAGAATAAAGATAGTGACCCAGATGAGTTTAAGCTCGATTTTAAAAGGATGCCTATTGGAGGAACTTTGTTTGATTATGAGAAATTAATAAGTATTTCAAAAAATTATATAAGTAAATTAAAAGCAACAGAGGTTTATGATATGGCCTTTGAGTGGGCAAGTTTATATGATAAAGATTTTGCTTCATTAATGGAAAAATATAAAGATTATACAACTTCTATATTTAATATTGAAAGAGAGCAAAAGAAACCAAGAAAAGATATTGCATATTTTAGTGAGGTTAAGGATCAAATTTGGTATATGTATGATGAGTTATTTAACCCAAGTGTTTATGAATGGCAAAAGGTTACTGGTAGGAGTGAGATTAAGAATATTTTAGATACTTATTTGAATGATTATTATAAAGAAGATGATGATAAGGATTCTTGGTTTAATCATATGAAAGAGGCGGCTGTAAAATTAGGATATGCTGGTGAGATGAGAGAATATAAGGATAATCCGGATAATTATAAGGGAAGTATAGCTGATTTTAGTACAGTTGTCAGAGTTGCTTTAACTAGTAAGTGCAATACTCCTGATTTATATGAAATAATGAGATTGCTTGGCAAGGATAGGATAATGAGTAGAATAAATAAGGTTACGATGTAATCTTATTTTTTTGTAAAAGTTTTGTCAAAAATTAGCACTTATCCTTGACAAGTGCTAAAAAGAGTGATATTATTAAGATGTAAAAGAAAGAAGGAATGAATAATGCGTATGTTACCAAGAAGATTTGATTTAGACAGTATGTTTGATAACTTTTTAACCCCAGCTGAAGATATGAAATGTGATGTTTATGAAAAGGACGGAAATTATTATATCGAAGCTGATATGCCAGGTATGGATAAGAAAGATGTTTCTGTTTCATACAATGATGGTTATTTAACAATTAGTGCTGAAAAGAATGGTGAAAACGAAGAAAAGAATAAAAACTTCATTCGTCAAGAAAGATTTTATGGATCTATGGAACGTAAATTCTATGTTGGTGATATCGATGAAAGCAAAGTTTCCGCTGAATTCAAAGATGGAGTTTTGAAAGTTGTCGTTCCTGAAGAAAATACTACTAAATCCGATAGAGTTATCGAGATTAAATAATTTAAAAAGGTTCTCATTTTGAGAGCCTTTTTTGATATTGTTTTATAACTTCGTCTTTGGATACTTTAAATTTTCTTTTGAAATCACGGTCGGCAATAAAAATCATTTTGAAATTGTTTGAAGATATGGTAATTCCTTTGGCCTCTAAGAAAAATTTGCGGGCATAACTGGTAATTGAACTTTGTTTGAGATGGTTTGGATTTTCTAAAACAAAGTCCATTTCATTATTTTCGAGGAAGAATAGTATTTTATTTTTAAGATTGTTTTTGTCATATGATATGATGCTTGGACATTTAATAAATATATATTTAAACATTTCTTCAGTAAAGCCTAATTCGAGGAATAAAGATTTAGTGTCTTCAATTCTTGTTATTTTTTTAGCTTTTTTATCTTTCTTTTTATTATATTTACTAAATATAGTAGGAAATGATGTGGTTATGGTAAATATTTCTTCTTGTGTATAATTATTTTGGGTTAGGTATTTAATGATTTCTGTAATATGTTCTTCAGATAGAGAGTATATTTGAGGAAATAAAACACTCATTTTATTTATGACCGTGTCTTTATATCCTAACTCTTTTAATTTGTCTCTTCTATTTGTTATATTAGTTTCATCGTAATTGTATAATTGTGGAAGAGCTAAAAATATTTTTTTGATTTCAGTAACTGAATAATTTAATTTTAAAAACAAATCATTTTGGTTATCGTATTTTTCCTTAGATATACTTTGAAGTTTGGCCTCTTTTTTATACATACTGTTTATTTCTTCGTCAGTATATAAGTTTCTAAGGTTATTTCGATGTTCTTCTAATGTCTCTTCGGAATAGGTAATTAACGATGGATTTCTGGTTATTTGTTTGATTATTTCTTGCTTGCTGAAATATTTTGATTCGTATTCAAAAATGTTTATTAAATAATCTTCAAAAGTTTCTGTAGATATTTTTTTAATTATATATGATGATAATATTTTGTTTATTTGCATTTGATTAAAGTCATATTTTTCTAGTATTTCTTTTTTAGTCATAAATATACGCCTCTTTAACGGGGTATAGAATACCACAAACTGTGAAAAAATACAAATTATTTTGGTATAAATTGTTTACAAAATGATTAAAATATTATATAATGAATGAGTAATCGATGCAGATGTAGTACAACGGTTAGTATATGGCCTTGCCAAGGCTAAGATGCCGGTTCGATTCCGGTCATTTGCTCCAGAGACGAATCTGCTCGAACTTTCGAGCATTATGATAAATATCAAATTCAGAAATGGATTTGATTTTTTTGTGTTTAAGAAAGTGAGAGTGATTTGTTAATGGTAAATGTTATTAAAAAAGAAAACCCAATTGATAATACTTTGAAAAAGAAATTAGAATTTATTTGTAGTTTTTGTAAAACTACTCCTACTTTTTATAATGGTAGTATTAGAACAATTAAACATACAAATTTAATGTATGTCGAGCCTCATAGAGTGATTATTAAAGGCATTACTTTTTTAGTTTTTAATTATGATCCATATATTTATGAAGAAAATTTAAGTAAATGTATTCCTTTAAATAAATTTGAAGAATATTTAAAAAATATAAAGTAAATAAAAATAAAATCAGTCCATTTTGTTATTTTCAATATTAGAAATTTCTCTGTTTTAGGAAAATAATAAATAATTGTGAGTTAATAAAAAAAGCAAAAAAATTTTTTGACTATTTTTAGTATATTTTATTAGTATTATTTTTATATCAATTTTCGTTGATTTTAAAGGGCTTTTTTATGTTTTTGGAAAGAAAAAGTATCAGACAAAATATAAACTTTAGTATATACTTTTTGGGTATTGACAATATCAATAATACTGTTAAAATAATGTAAGCTAGGAAAAAGTACGCATGAAATACTGTCTTCGTATATTTTATCTAAACACAAGGGAAATTTCTCTTGTGTTTTTTCGTGTTGAAAGAAAGGACTGATGTTATGAACGAAGAAAAGAAAATTGCAGGTATTTATACACGAGTAAGTACCGAAGACCAAGCTCGTGAGGGCTTTAGTTTACCAGAACAAAAAGAAAGATTAGAAGCATTTTGTAAATGCAGAGATTATGAAATTTATGACTATTACGAAGATGCTGGTATTAGTGCGAAAACTGGAAACCACAGACCAGAATTTGACCGTATGCTAGAAGATATTAAGGCGAAGAAAATAAATACTATCGTTACATTAAAATTAGATAGACTTACAAGAAGTGTTTACGACTGGGAAAACATTATGAACTTTTTAGACCAAAACAATGCTTATTTGGACTGTGCAAATGATGAAATTAATACCACGACAGCTAATGGAAAATTAATTTCAAGATTATTAATGAGTGTAAGTCAAAATGAAATTGAAAGAACTAGCGAAAGGACAAAATTGGGACTTGTTGGAGCAATTAAAAGTGGTAATATTCCTAGCCAAACTCCATTTGGGTATAAAAGAGAAAATAAAAAATTAGTACCTAACCCACTTACAAAAGATATAGTTGTCAGAATGTATCAATTGTACTTTGAAGGAAATAGCTATCAGAAAATAGCCAATATTTTTAATAAAGAAAATGTTGGTAATAAAAAATGGCGAGATAGTACCATATTAAATATGATAGAAAATCCCATTTATAAAGGCGATTTCATACATGGTAAAAGAACTAACCACCCCACTTATTACGAAAATGTTGTTGAGCCTTTAGTTAGTAAAGCAATGTGGGAAAACTGTCAAGTTCAAAAGAAAAAGAACTCAAGAAATTATATGAGAAACTTAACTTATATCTTTTTACAAAAACTAAAATGTCCAAAATGTGGAAGAATTTTAGGAGGCAGAGCCTCATACAAAAAGAAAGCTGATAAATATTATTATTACTATGGGTGTTGTGAGTGTAAAAACAATATCAAGGAAGATAAAATAGAACAGTCTATCTTACATCTTTTAAGTGATATTTTAGAATACGATTCTGTTGTTAATAATTTCTTTTTACCAATGCTTAAAAATAAATTAAATAACCCTAAAGAAGAATTAACTAAAGAATTAAAAGCCCAAGAAAAGAAAAAAGATAGAATTAAAGAGGCTTATATAAACGAGGTTTTTACCATTGAAGAATACAAAAAAGAAAGTGCTATTATTGATGAAAACATTAAGAATTTAGAAAGACAATTACTAGAACAAAATCAAGTTGATGACCTAAATTTTACAGAAGAAGATATTTTAATTAAACGTGACATAGATTTTATTAACCAAATAAAATTACCAAATTTATATAATCAAATTGAAATTACTTGGAAAGATTTATCACGTGAAGAAAAAGCCCAAATTATCACAAATTATATAGATGATATTACTTTAAGATTAGATGTTGATGGCGACTATATTGTTAATGATGTAAATTTTAGAAGCACATTTTATAACGATTTTAAAAGTTTATATGACAAAGGTTTTATTGACTGGAAATTTATAAAAATGGACGTTGATGGTATTGGATATGTGAGAGTATCACAGTATCTACCACAAAAGCAAGTCGAAAGACATGTTATGAGATTAAGAGAATATTATGATGTTCACTACTATGAGGGAATACTAGATTTTGAAACAAAAATGTTTGATACCCAAAAACGAGAGGAAGATGAAATTGTTAGAATTTTCCCTTTAGAACCAATGGACGGTAAGAAAACTAAAATAAATATGGGAATGCTTGGTGTATCAAAAGATAGCGAAATAAGAGTTGAAAATGAAGAAGATTTATTCCATACGATACCACCAGAAGATATTGAATATAATGAGTATATTTTAATGGAGTGTGATAATAATGAGAAAGTTAACTAATATAGATATATTAAAAAATAATGTTGATACCATAAGCCAATATAAAGTATTAAATTATCTAAAAAAGCATTTTAATATTTTAAAATTTTCAATATTTTTATATGATAGAGATACCTTAAAAGTAATTGATAAAAATAATTGTGTCGGTTATTTTAAATATGATAAAGATATAAATGATGTAATATTTACCGAAGAATTATTAGAAGAAAACATAGACTTCGAGATATAAAAATTTCGGAGTTTTTTGTTTACTTTTTTTCTAAAAAAAGTAATAGCAAACGTGGCACGTTTTGTTTGCTTTAGCAAATGAAAGTGGCGATAGTTTGCATACAAAATTATGAAAATAATTGCTTACGTAGTTTGCAAATGTTTGAATAATTTTTCAAAGATAAATAAAAAGCCGTGCTTGTTATTTATCTTATAGTCTTATGAGTTTTATTACTTGTGTTTTACACTAGAATATTACGAATAAGACTAGCCGTTTCTAAGGTGGCTAACCTTAGCTCCCATATTTTGATGCCTTGCGTCAAAATATATAGGGAGTTAGAAATTTTGTCGTATCAAAATTAGTGTTAAAAGGAGTGTGATTTAATGCAAGAATTATCTTACTCATTTCATATAGGAAATGATAAAAATAAAAGTAAACGTTCAAGACAAGTAATGAAAAACAAAAATGTAAAAGATAATATATTTAATAATAATGCTATTCAAAATGCAAGAGCTTTATCAAAAGTAAATAAACATAATTTAAGAAAATACGATAATAACGTAGAGCTTATAACTATTCTTCGTGGTAGTAATAATTTATATGAAGATGTTAAAGAATTATATAAGCAAGAATTTGAAGAAGCTAGATTAGAATATAATAAAAAACAAACTAGAAATGATAGGAAAATAGATGACTACTTTACCCATATTTCCAACAATAAAAAATCGGATCTAGCTTGTGAAATTATCATTGAACTTGGCGATATGTTTTATTGGAAAGATAAAGAAGAAAATTATAAAAAGAAAATGAATTTAGTCTTTGAAGAACAATTATTAGATTTAGAAAATATTGTTCCAACTTTTAAAATAGCTTCGGCAGCAGTCCATTATGATGAAAGCTCCCCTCACTTACATATTGTAGGTGTTCCAATTAAAAATGGTCGAAAAAATGGTATGAAAAAACAAGTTGGTAAATCTAATATATTTACTAAAGATTCTCTAAAACTTATACAAGAAAAAATGAGAGTTAAATGTATTTCTTCATTTAATAAAGTCTATAAAACTAACATGAAATTAAAAGCCAAAGAGTTAGGAAGAAATGAAGATATACAAGTTCAAAATATGAAAAAATATTGTGAACTAAAAAAGCAAAATGAAGCCAATAAAAAAAGATTAGAAGATGTTAATCAAAAATCTAATGATACCATTAAAAAATCTAATCAAGTAAAAGAAATCATTAATAATTTAAAACCTACTCTTATCAACAAAGAGAATTTTACCATAAATCAAAATCAGCTTAACGAAATAAACAACTACATTGAGCAAGTTAATAATAATGTTAGTGATATTAAAAATGTAAATGACTTAACGGTTATACTTAATGATTTTGAAAATGATTTACAAAATCATGATAAGCAAGTACAAAAATTACAAGACACCATTGATAAACAGCAAGAGGAAATACAAACTTTAAATCTGAGAAATAGAAACACCAAATACCAGTTAAACTCTAAAAATATGGAAATTAAAGAATTAAATAAAAAAATATCTAAACTAGAGCAAATAATTCAAATTTGGCAAAAATTATGGCAAAAACTTTTAGACTTTTTTCAAGATAAATTTTATAGTTCAAACCACAAAGATAAGATATATGAAAACGTAATTTCTGATATGCTAGATAAAGATATTTTAAATAATGAAGATATTAATTATATTGAAAATGGCTATACTGTTTCAAATGAAAATGATAGTTTAGAAATGTAATTCCAACTATCATTTTAAGAAATCACTAATATCTCTATCAAATAAAACTACTACTTTTAAAAATAGTTTAATAGATATAGGCTTTGTTTTATCAAAACTTTCAAGTCTTTTATAATATTCATGACTAATACCAAGTAACTCTGCAATAGACTGTGAAGAATAAGGGTTTTTCATATTATTTTCTTTATAATAATGTTTATATTCATCATATAAATCTTTTCTTATTCGTTTTATATTTCTACATATAGTTGCTTGATAATCAGACAAATTAAAGTTTTTCATCTTTTCTTCTAGCTCTTGAAAAGTCGGCGTTTTTGTCATCTCATCACCTCATACTAAAATTTTCTCACAAACGCCATTTTAAAAAAGTAAGCTAGTTTTACAAAAAAGTAATTTATTTTTACTAGTAATATGATAAAATAAAAATAACCCTATGCTAGAGTTATTTACGACTATCTACTCGAGCCTTTAGATTAAAGTTACGTTCTTTAAATAATTCTTCAGGCTTTACATTGAACACTCGGCAAAGTCTCTCAATGTAATCAGTAGAAGCATTTCTTTTCGCATTTTCTATTTGCGATAAATAGCCTTTATCAGAATTCATCTGTTGGGCTAAAGTATCTTGCGATAATTGACGTAATTGGCGAAAATATACAATGTTTTTACCTAACAAAATGCTTGTTCTATTAGGCTCTAATTTTTTGTTTATTTCAACCACCTCACAATCAATAATCACTATTATTATGGTAAAAGGAATTGAAAAATATGTAAATTAGACTATATAACAACAAAGTCTCCTCTAGTATAGGGCTTTTTAATAGAATAGAAAGGAACTTTATATGAGGAAAAAAAGTGAAGAAAAGGACACAGCTACTAAACTAATAGATTTATGTATAATAAACGAAATTAACGAATCAAACCAATACATATTACTATTAGGAAAACAAGCAGAATTCTATCAAGATTATTTATTACATCTAGAAGATACAAAACCTTTTTTCTTTCAAAAGAAAAAAATTAAAAAAGCACCAAGAAGAAATAGATAACTGTCAAAATAAGATTATGGAATTATACAAAAAAATGGAAGAAGAAATTGATACTGTTTATGAAATGCAGAAAAGTTTAAAAAATAAATAACATTTTGCTTTTAAATAACATTAAAATATATCACACGCAATTTTATAATTTAATATTTATATGTTATAATTTAAGCAGAAACTTAAATTGTATTTTTGTTGATTGGAGGTAAAATAAATGAAAAGAAAAATTTTTTTGAGTTTTAGGCCTGAATTTTTTAGGCCAATATTATATAACATGAAAATGTATGAATATAGAAAAAGATTTTGTGATGAACCAACGACAGCATATCTTTATCTAAGCGCCCCTGTACAAGAAGTAATAGGCATAATGGAATTGGGAAAACCAATACATACAGCTGAAAAAATAGACGATTATAATAAAGGTTCTATTATATATGATAGAATTAAAAATTGCCTTAAAAATGGAGAAAAATTTGCTATTCCTATAGAATCTCTACAATTATTTAAACAGCCAATAAGTATAAATAAAATAAAAGAAATTGATAGTCATTTCAATGTTCCACAATGTTATTTGAATATTCAAAATTTTCCAGCAGTATATGAGTATTTAGAAGAACAAGAATTATATAATAAAGAATATATCAATTCTCACTCAAAATTATATGAAGACAATTTTTGTATGACCTGTAAGGAAATGGAAATGACAGAAGAATTTAAATTAAAAGATATTGAATATACCAAAAATAAGAAATATGATATAATTAAAGCGGGATACATAACGAGGAGGTCAAAATGAAAAATGTATATTATCCATTAGCAGGAATGAATTATATAATAGATGATTTAGCAGAAATTATAAAAAACAAAATGGACGGAAAAAAGGAAATTGTTTTATGGCTTTCAGCACAGGTTAATAGTTACCCACATGTCGGTACTCTAACCAATTTTATTTCAGCCTTTGCATTAGCTAAACATTTCAAAAAATATTATAATGTTCCAGTAAAAATAAAAGTTGAGCTTTTAGAAAGTGTTACTGGCGAAGAATTTATGATAGATGGAATTAAGTATTACAAAAATTTAAATATTGTTAAAGATAATAATGGATTAACAATTAAAGAAAAATTTTTCCCTTATTTTAAAGAGTTATTAGACAAATTAAGTAAAAAAGACAAAATAAATTATGAGGTATTATTTTTTTATGATTATCAAAAAAATCCATTAGTAAAAGAAGCACTTTATGAAGTAATACAGAACGAAAAAGAATTAAGATACACTTTAGATCCAAAAAATGGCGAAATTAGATTAAGAGTCCCATGCCCTAAATGTGGCTTAACAGAAAAACATCTTTCTAATACAAAAATTAAAGCTGTAGACAATAAAATTATTATAAATTCTTTTTGTCCAAAACATGGAAATTTTGAAGTAAAAATCGACAAAAATAGTAATGACAATTTTGATATGAATGTACCATTGCGTTATTTAGTAAAAATATTATATTTATTAAAGCAGGATAAAATTGATAATTCGTTGAATGTTATTGTTGATGGTGGCGATTGGTCTGGAATGTGGCCTTTACGAGTTTATATGGAACCATTGTTAAAAATGAAAATACATGATGTTCCAAGTATCATTTATACTCCAACGATATTAGATTGGTCAGGAAGTAAATTGTCAAAAAGAATGTACGTGGGAAATGAAGCGTACAGAGAATATTTAAAAGAAGGTCTAATTAATTATTCTGAATTTTATAATCAATATGGAGAAATCGGATTCGAAAGATTGTATAATGAAATAAATTCTTGGGTTTTATCTCCAAAGAAATTTATTCGTGATTACACAATAGAATATATTGATGCTATTTTAAAAGATGAAAAAATAAATTATATATAATATTCTAAAAACAAAACCGAAAATTTTGTTTTTTTATGCTATAATATTGAGAAAACAATGAGGAGGTATATATGAGTAATTGTATAATGTGTGCGTCATATCAAAAATTTTATAGTGCTTTAAAAAACTTATCTGACTTTATAAAAGCAGAAGAATTTTGCGATGTAGTTTCTTCCATTGATAGTTTTTTTTCTGAATTTAGAAATATAACATTTGTTTTGCAAAAATCATTAGATTCTTCCAAAAATAAGAAAATATATAAGCAATTAAGAGATCAATATTTAACCAGTGATGAATTAAAATGGCTTAACGATAAGAGAGCTGAAATAATTCATCAAAATCCCTTTAAATTAAATAAGCAAATAATGGTGAATGTATATTTTTATGGAAATAGTAATGAAATTATAAAACATAACTATACTTATGAAAATTGGGAAAATGCAAAACAATTAGAAAACGAAATTAAAGAGAAACTAAAAAAATTTAAAGCACCAGAAATATATTTGTCTATTATAATTAGATTTACTGAAAATGGTAAGGAAATAAATATTATTGATTTAATAAAACATGGAATCGCCGATATGAATAGTTTTCTTACACAATTTAAATTATCCACCAATACTAACTGTCTTAAATGTGAAAATATGGAATTAAAAATTTCTGAAAAAATTAAAGAAATATACATATATGAATTATGTTTAGAGAGAGATTATGAATATATACCAAGCACCAATTTACTAGAGCCTAAATCTAGAGCAAAAATGTTAGGACTTAATAATAATATAAATAAAAAAGAAGAAAAAATTCCAATAAATAACAACTTTTTTCAAGGTAATAATTTAAAAGATATGTTTAAAGATTTCATTTCACATCATATT
>DVFV01000125.1 GCA_018713045.1 Candidatus Coprosoma intestinipullorum
AATTCATACTCCTTTCGTGTAAGCACCATCAGTGAATGTTATTATATACTTTTCCCATGTAATTGCAACATCATAATTTTTCCTATTTAAATGCAACTTTGATTATTTTTGAGGTTGCATTTAGTTTTACATTCCATTTTTTAAAAAATCATCGTAAAAATAAACATTATTATCTTTAATATTGAGCATTAATTTGATATAATCAGTATGAGTCATGGAATCAGAACCTTTCTATATTTTTCCAATAAGTATTTTATCATGAGTTTCTGGTTAGTGACTCTTTTTTTTATAAAAATAGTGTCAATGGGATTTCGCCTCACCAACACTATTTATTATAGAACCGGTTTATCTAAGCAAAAGATAGCGTCGCTTAAATAAAGTTTTTAAAATTGTACATTAGTTTTTATGCTAATGTTTTTTTTGAAGGTTTTACTAGAAATATCAATTTATTATAAAAAAGTGTCAATTACGATACTTTTTTTGTTTAAGGTCTAAATTATAAAAAATGATAATGGTATAATTTAAATAGGAGGCGATATGATGAAAAAAGAATGGGAAGGTTTTAAAGAAGGACCTTGGACAGAAGAAATTAATGTTAGTGATTTCATTAAAAGAAATTACACAAAATATGATGGAAATGAAGATTTCTTAAAAGGGACTACAGAGAAAACTGATAAAGTTTGGGGAAAGTGTAGTGAACTTTTAAAGGAAGAGTTAAAGAAACATGTTTTAGATGTTGATACGGTTCATATGTCTGGAATTAATTCATTTGAACCAGGTTATATCAATGATGAAGATGATGTTATTGTTGGTCTTCAGACAGATGCGCCACTTAAGAGAATGGTAAATCCTTATGGTGGGATTAGAATGGTTTATCAAGAGCTCGATGCTTATGGTTACAAGTTAGATCCAACTGTTGATAAGTATTTTAACGAATTTAGAAAAAGTCACAATCAAGGAGTTTTTGATGCTTATACTAGTGATATTAGAAGAGCTCGTCATGATGGACTTTTAACTGGACTTCCTGATGCTTATGGTAGGGGAAGAATAATCGGTGATTATAGACGAGTTGCTTTATATGGTATTGATTATTTGATGGAACAAAAGAAAAAGGAATGGGATAATGAATTACTCGGTCCAATGACTGATGATTTAATTAGACTTAGAGAAGAAGTTTCAATGCAGTATAGAGCTTTAGATGAGATTAAAAAGATGGCTAAGTCTTATGGATTTGATATTTCAGGTCCAGCTAAGAATGCGAAAGAGGCAGTACAATGGACTTACTTTGCTTATTTAGCTGCGGTTAAGGAGAATAACGGGGCAGCAATGAGTTTAGGTAGAGTAGATGCATTTTTCGATATTTATTTCGAACGTGATTTGAAAGCCGGGGTACTTACTGAGAAGGAAGTTCAAGAGATTATCGATCAATTTGTAATTAAGCTTCGTCTTGTTAGACATTTGAGAACTCCTGATTATGATGAGTTATTCTCAGGAGATCCAACTTGGGTTACTTGTTCAATTGCTGGTATGACTAATGAAGGCGAGAGTATGGTTACTAAGACTAGCTTTAGAATTTTACATACTCTTACAAATTTGGATACTTCACCAGAACCTAATATGACGGTTTTATGGTCAGTTAATTTACCAGAGAATTTTAAGAAATACTGTGCGAAAATGAGTATTGAAACAGATGCTTTACAGTATGAAAGTGACGATGTAATGAGACCTGTTTATGGCGATGATTATGCGATTGCGTGCTGCGTTTCAGCAATGCGTGAAGGAAAGGATATGCAATTCTTTGGGGCTCGTTGTAATTTAGCTAAGGCTTTACTTTATTCTATTAATGGTGGTGTCGACGAGATGACAGGCGATTTAGTTGTCGAAGGTTTCGATAAGATGACGGATGAAGTTTTAGATTTCGAAAAGGTTAAAAGTGCTTATTTTAAGATGCTTGAAAAGGTTGCGGAAATTTATTCTAATTCGATGAATATTATCCACTATATGCATGATAAATATGCTTATGAGGCTGGTCAAATGGCACTTCACGATACACATGTAAATAGATTAATGGCTTATGGGGTTGCCGGACTTTCAGTAGTCGCAGATTCTTTATCAGCTATTAAGTATGCAAAAGTAACTCCGGTTAGAAATGAAAATGGAGTAGCAATCGATTTTAAGATCGAAGGAGATTTCCCTAAATATGGAAATGACGATGATAGAGTTGACGATTTAGCTAAGATGGTTTTAGAAAAGATGTTTAAAGAGCTTTCTAAACACAAGTGTTATAGAGATGCGCATCCGACATTATCTGTTTTAACGATTACTTCAAATGTCGTTTATGGTAATAAAACCGGAGCTACTCCAGATGGCAGAGCTAAGGGAATACCTTTCGCACCTGGAGCTAATCCGATGCATGGACGTGACAATAGCGGAGCAATTGCTTCACTTAACTCTGTGGCAAAACTCGATTATGCTAATTGCTGTAGAGATGGTATTTCTAATACATTTAGTATTGTTCCTTCTACTTTAGGTCATACTAAAGAAGAGAGAGTTGAGAATTTAGTAACTTTACTCGATGGATATTTTGTTCAAGGGGCACATCACCTTAATGTGAATGTACTTGATAGAGAAACGTTAATCGATGCGATGAATAATCCTGATAAGTATCCACTACTTACAATTAGAGTTTCTGGTTATGCGGTAAGATTTAATAGACTTACACGTAAACAACAAGAAGAAGTTATTGCCAGAACGTTCCACGAGAGGATGTAGGATGAAGGCTGCAGTTGATTCGATTGAAACTTTTGGACTTGTCGATGGTCCAGGTATTAGAACAGTTGTATTTTTAACGGGCTGTAAGCTTAGATGTTTATATTGTCACAATCCCGAAATGTGGGTTAAGGGCAAGGAAAATTATACTAGTGATGAGCTTGTTAAAAAGATTTTAAGAAGTAAACCTTATTTTCGAAGAAATAATGGTGGAGTAACTTTTTCAGGGGGCGAACCACTTTTACAGACACCATTTTTACTAGAAATTTGTAAGAAGCTAAAAGATGAAGATATTCATATTGCTTTAGATACAGCTGGAGTTGGTGTTGGACATTATGATGAGGTTTTATCTTTAGTCGATCTTGTCATATTCGATGTTAAGTATGTGACAAGAGAAGGGTATAAGAAGCTTACTTTACACGATATCGACGAGAGTGAAAAGTTTATTGAAGCGATGAATAGAAGTGGAAAACCGGTTTGGATAAGACAGGTTATAGTTCCAGGAATGATGGATAGTGAAGAGTATATCGAAGGTTTGGCAAAGTATGTTCAGAAGATAAAAAATGTGGAAAAAATAGAATTCTTACCTTTTCATCATTTAGGCTTTTCAAAGTATGAAGAACTTGGGTTTTTTAATCCACTTGAAAATGTTCCAGAGATGGACGCAGATAAATGTGATAAACTTTACAAAAGGTTTATGGAAATATACGAGGAACTTAAAAAATGATATTTTTATGGTATCCAAAATGTAGTACGTGTATAAAAGCTAAAAAATGGCTTGATGAACACGATATAAAGTATACTCTTAGAGATATTGTCAAAGATAATCCTAGTAAAGAAGAACTTCGAAATTGGGTTTTAAAAAGTGGTTTAGATATTAATAAGTTTTTCAGTACGTCTTCTGTCAAATATAGAGAACTAGGACTTAAAGATAAAATCAAAAGTATGAGTTTTGATGAGAAATTAGATTTACTTTCTAGTGATGGTAAACTTATAAAAAGATCATTAATTGTTGGCAATTTAATTATTCTTGGGTTTAAAGATTATGAAAGGATGATTTAAAATGGAAGAAAAGTTAAATAATTTACTCGCAGATTTTACGGTGGAGACACATAAGATTCAAAATTTTCATTGGTATATTAAAGGAGAAAAATTCTTTAATGATCATTTGAAATTAGAGGATTATTATAATGCGTTTAATGAATACGACGATGTGATTGCCGAAGCTATGCTTATGGATGGTTTTGAACCTAAAGCTACTTTGAAAGATTATATTGCAAATTCAACAATTGAGGAAGGCAGAAATGTATTTGTCAGTGCACGAGAAGCTTATAGTGAACTTGCGAGTGATTTTGCTTATTTACTCGATAAAGTAGAGGAAGTTAAGAAGATGGCTGATGATTACGATGACTATTTAATTTCAAATAAAATGGATACGTTGATTGACGATTTATCTAAAAATATTTGGATGCTTAAGCAATTACTTATGGACTAGAGATGGTCCTTTTTTGTAAGAAAAAAATTAATTTCATAACATTTTTGAGAAAACTTATTCAAGAGATGGAATTAAATATATTTTTTACCGAGTGATGATTTAAAATTCATGATTTCATATATATGAAAGACAAGTATAAGTTATTTAAAAATGTGGTGTTTCAAGGAATGAAACAATAGGAATAAACAAACTCAATGTATTTGCCTATTCTGGATAATAACGATACAAATAAAATATTTGGATTTTTATATGAAATTTAAATATTTGGATAGAGGTAAATAATTAATTATTTTGATTAAAATT
>DVFV01000126.1 GCA_018713045.1 Candidatus Coprosoma intestinipullorum
ACTCTGAGTCTATATATATCATCAGGTTATGTCAAAGAAGGAAAAGTATATAACTTAAATGATATTGAAATAGGGGACTATGATAAAGATACCATAAATAAAACATTAGATAGTGGAACCATTAAAATATATAATTACAAAAATGAAAATGGAAATTATATATTAGATAACATAAGCTCTGATTAATTTCAGAGTTTTTATGTAAAACAATTTCTAAAATCAATTTAACATGGTATAATACTTTATAGGAGGGAAAAAATGACAAAACAAATATTACCTAAAGTATTCGCTTGGATGTGCTTCGGATTATTAGTCACATTCCTAACAGGCTACGTACTATCTTTAAATCCAGAAGCCATTATAAATATGGCATCTAGTTTTGGTGGATGGGGACTATTAATACTCGCCATAATTGAAATAGGCTTAGTTATCTTCTTATCAGCTCGAATTACTAAAATGAGCCCACTCACTGCCAAATTATCATTTCTACTTTATGCATTTGTCAGTGGCTTAACATTTTCAAGTATCTTCTTAGTTTATGAAATAACCTCAGTCTTATATGTATTCCTAATCACATCAATAGTATTTGCCCTATTTGCTATTATTGGTGCCACAACAAAAATGGACCTAACCAAAATAGGAACATATCTATTTATGGCTTTAATTGCTATCGTCATATGTATGATTATCAACATCTTTATGCAAAACTCTACATTTGACCTAATCATTTCAATTGTTGCCATAATAATCTTTGTTGGATTTACAGCCTATGACGTTCAAAAACTAATAAAACTTGGAACCCTAAACGTCATGGATGAAGATAACCTAGCCATCTACGGTGCTTTAGACCTATATTTAGATTACATCAACCTATTTATCCATCTATTAAGCATTTTTGGTAATAATAGGGATTGATTAATCAAAAAAAATATACTATAATATTAAAAGTTAAAAGCGATGAATAAGAGTATTAACAGTAAATATCTTACCTAGAGAAAAAGTGGTTGGTGCAAACTTTTAAGATATCCTGCGAACTTACTTAGGAGCTTTCTATATCATAAGTATAGAACGAGTAATGCCCGTTAAGCATTCAAAGATTCATAAAGTATTATGAAAATAAGGTGGTACCGCGAAATACTCGCCCTTATAAATTCATAATACTTTTTTATTAAAGGAGGACCAATGTATTACCTATTTTCATTTATCTTATGCTTTATCATAGTGTACCTAATTTACACATTACTAATTACTATGCGAAAAAAAGGCCTAGAAAAACTCAAAACCGGTAGACAGATGCACTATTTCAAAACCCTATATAACTTAGACGAAAACAAACTAGACATCAAAAAATTCGCCGGCAGTCTCGCTTTAACTAACTCACTTATAATTTCAATCACATTTACTGTTATAATCGCATTCAAAAGCCTTTTAATCGGCCTCATAGTTGGCCTAATTATAATTATCCCCCTAATGTATATCTCCTATAAAATACTGGGACAAACATATAAAAAGAAAGAAGGAAAATAAAATGTATGAACATCAAAAAATTGAACAGAAATGGCAAGAATACTGGCAAGAACATCAAACATTTGCCGCCTCTAATAATAGTAAAAAACCAAAAAGTTATCTATTAGTAGAATTTCCATACCCATCAGGTGCCGGACTTCACGTTGGACATGTTAGAAGCTATACCGCTCTAGATACCTTAGCTCGTAAAAGAAGAATGGAAGGACATAACGTTCTATTCCCAATTGGATGGGATGCATTTGGTGCCCCAGCCGAACAATATGCCATTAAAAACCATATTCATCCTAAAGATGCCGTTAAAGCTAATATCAAAACCTTCAAAAAACAAATCGAAGAACTTGGTATTTCCTTTGATTGGAATAGAGAATTCTCAACCACTGCCCCAGAATACTATAAATGGACCCAGTGGCAATTCCTAAAATTCTATGAACATGGAATGGCTTATAAAGCTAAGAAAAACATCAACTGGTGTCCAACCTGTAAAACCGGACTATCTAACGAAGATTCAGCCGGTGGTGTATGTGAAAGATGTGGCTCACAAGTATATCAAAAAGAAAAAGAACAGTGGCTACTTAGAATGAGTGATTACGCTGAAGACCTAATCCAAGGACTAGATGACACTAACTTTAGTGACCGTGTTAAAATTGGTCAAATAAATTGGATAGGTAAAAGTAAAGGCGCTGAAATAGACTTTAAAATAGGTGATGAAAACCTAACAGTCTACACAACTAGACCAGATACAATCTACGGTGTCACCTTTATGGTTATAGCTCCTGAGCACCCACTAATCGAAAAATTAAGCAATAAAATAACTAATATGGATGAAATAAAAAAATATCAAGAATTTGCTAAAACCAAATCAGAACTCGAAAGAACCGAACTTTCTAAAGAAAAAACCGGAGTTGAAATCAAAGGCATTAAAGCCATTAACCCAGTAACCAAAAAAGAAATACCAATTTGGACAGCTGACTATGTCATGATGGGTTATGGAACAGGCGCCATTATGGCTGTACCTGCTCACGACTCGAGAGATTATGAATTTGCAAATAAATTCAACATAGACATCATTCCTGTAATTGAAGGAGATACCCTTCCATATACCGGCGATGGCAAATATATAAATTCTGACATCTTAAACGGAATGACAAACAAAGACGAAGCCATTCATAAAATGATCGATTACCTAGAAGAAAATAAAATAGGCCGTCCCAAAGTAAATTACCGTCTTCAAGATTGGATTTTCTCAAGACAAAGATTCTGGGGTGAACCAATCCCACTTATTAATTGTCCAAAATGTGGTTGGGTTGAAGTTCCTGAAAAAGACCTTCCAGTAAGACTTCCAGACGTTGCAAATTACGAACCAACTGACGATGGTGAAAGTCCCCTTGCCGGAATAGACGAATGGGTAAACACAACATGTCCAAAATGTGGTGGTAAAGCTAAAAGAGAAACCGATACTATGCCTAACTGGGCTGGTTCATCTTGGTATTGGCTAAGATATATGGATGCTCACAACGATCGAGAATTCGTTTCTAAAGAAGCCCTCAATTACTGGGGCAAAGTCGACTGGTATGACGGTGGGATGGAGCACGTAGCTCGCCACCTTCTATATGCTAGATTCTGGAACCAATTCCTATATAATATTGGACTTGTACCAAACAAAGAACCATTTGACAAACGTACCCTTCATGGAATGATTTTAGGCCCAGACGGTGAAAAAATGAGCAAATCTAAAGGTAACGTCATTAACCCACATAGTATAGTCGAAGAATTTGGCGCCGATGCTCTAAGAGTCTACGAAATGTTCATCGGTGACTATGAAAAAGACGCCGCTTGGAGTACCAATGGCCTAAAAGGATGTAAACGATTCCTCGATAGAGTTTGGAAAATAGGGGAAAAACTAAACGATAAACAAGGATACCAAAACGAAGTTTTAGTTAACCAAACCATTAAAAAAGTCTCAGACGATATCGAAAACATCAAATACAACACTGCTGTTTCTGCACTTATGATTTTACTTAATAACTATGAAGACGAAGAAAGCATCACTAAAGACGAATATCGCACACTTCTTCATCTATTAAATCCATTTGCTCCGCATATAACTGAAGAACTAAACGAAAAATATTCATTAGGTAAACCTTTATGCGAATCAAATTGGCCAAAATATGATGAAACCAAAATTGAAAACGATAACTACGAACTAGTCTTCCAAGTAAACGGTAAAGTTCGTGGTAAAATGGAAGTAGCTAAAGAAACATCTAAGCAAGAAATGGAAAAACTTGCTAAAGAAAACGAAAACGTTAAAAAGTTTATCGAAGGTAAAGAAATAGTTAAAATAATTACAATTCCAGGAAGACTTGTCAATATAGTTGTCAAATAATTTAAACTCGCCTCTTAAAATGAGAAGCGAGTTTTTTCCTTCAAAAACAATTGACATTCCAAATATTAAAGAGTACAATAACTCAAAAACGAAAGGGAGAAAACATGAAAAATTATTATTCAAGCAAAAGAAAAGCTCCAGAATATTTTATATTAAAATATGAAATAAAAAACAGTAAAATTATAATTTACTTTGCCGATGGCAAAACAAAAGAAGAAACATATAGTAAAGAATTAGAAAATCAAATAATTGAAAATATGGAAAACCAACTATCTGACACTTCTTTCTATAACTTGAAAACCGAAATTAAAGAAAACATGCAAACTTCCAAAAATCTTTCGGTAGTATCTAGTGGTTTATTTGTTATCTTTTCAGCTTCATCATATATTGGAGAACTACCTCTAAATACTGTTGAAACCATTCCAGTCATTGTTCTAAGTGCCATATGTGCCGGCTCATCTTTAATTAAGCAGCACAAATTTAAAGCACTTCTGCAAGATTTAACCAAAAACCATCGCTTCATAGTCAATAAAGAGTTATTTGAAAATTTAGATTCGAGTCAAACCAAGCTAGTCATCTCTAAACAAGATAGTAAAACCAAAGCGGCCCTTACAGGTGAAATTAATATAAACGCCATTGACCCGTTAACTAAAAATCAAGTAACCAATCTTATCAATACTGCTCGGCAAATGAAATCTAAAAATTATGTTTATAAAAAATAATTGACTAAATAAAACAAATATGATATATTCTAAACAGTTGACAAAGAGAAATACTAAGTAGTTATTTAACCGGTAATTAAGAAAGTTAGTGGTGGATGTAAACTAACCAAAGTTAAATAATCAAATACACATTTTGAGTCAAATCGGTGTAACCGTTATCTTACTAAAGACGCATAGAAAATACTATGAAATAAGGTGGTACCGCGGATAATCCGTCCTTATATTTATAGTATTTTTTTATATAAAAGGAGGAAATTAAAATGGAAATTGGAAAATATATTGATCATACAAATTTAAAAACGGATGCCACCAGTAAAGATATTGCTAAACTTTGCCGCGAAGCCATTGAATACGGTTTTGAAACAGTTTGTGTAAACCCATGTTATGTACCCCTTGCTAAAGACATGCTTAAAGACACAAACATAGGAGTATGTACCGTCGTAGGCTTTCCTCTTGGCGCTACAACCCCTAAAGTAAAATCATTTGAAGCCATTGAAGCCTGTGACAATGGAGCTGATGAAATAGATATGGTTATCAATATTGGGGCTCTCAAAGATAAAGATTACGACTTTATCAAAAAAGAAATCGAAGACGTTAGAGATTCCATCGATGGCAAAGTTCTAAAAGTAATCATTGAAACATCTCTTTTAGAAGACGACGAAATAATTAAAATGACAGAAATATGCAACGAAAGCTTTGTTAACTTTATCAAAACAAACACTGGCTTTGGTTCAAGAGGAGTATCCCTTCACGATGTTGAACTTATAAATAAACATAAAGACGAATTATTAGAAATCAAAGCAAGTGCGGGGATAACAACATTTAAACAAATGGACGAATTAATTAAAGCCGGTGCGACCCGTATTGGAACAAGTCACAGTGTCGACATCGTAACTCATATGAAGGAGGAAAACAAATGAAATTATACGACGAATTAAAATGGCGTGGCCTTATCAAAGATGAAGCCGGAGAAGACCTTGAAGAAAAACTAAACGCTGGTGGCCTAACCTTCTATATTGGAACAGACCCAACCGCTGACAGCCTTCACCTTGGCCATCTATCTAGTTTCCTAATCAGTAAAAGATTAGAAAAAGCTGGCCATCATCCTATACTTTTAGTCGGTGGAGCCACCGGTAGAATAGGGGACCCACGTCCAACCGAAGAAAGACAAATGCAACCGATAGAAGTTATCGAGCACAATTTTAAATGTCTCAAAAAACAAGTTGAAGATCTCTTTGGCTTTGAAGTTGTCGACAACTACGAATGGTCAAAAGACATTAACTTTATCGATTTTCTAAGAGATTACGGTAAATATTTTAACGTCAATTACATGCTTGATAAAGACATCATTAGAAGAAGATTAGATAGTGGCATAACCTATACTGAATTTTCATACATGATTATGCAGGCTTTAGACTTCCTTCATTTACACGAAACTAGAAACTGTATGCTGGAATGTGCCGGATCTGACCAGTGGGGTAACATTACCGCCGGGATCGATTTAATCAGAAAAAAAACTGGTCACGAAGTATATGGCTTTACCATGCCACTCGTAACTGATAAAAACGGCAAAAAATTCGGCAAATCAGAAGGCAATGCTCTATGGCTAGATAAAAATAAAACATCAAGCTATGAAATATATCAATACCTTTTAAATAGTGATGATGAAAAAGTCATCGACTACTTAAAAATATACACATTCCTCTCTAAAGAAGAAATCGAAGAAATCGAAAAAGAACAACACGAACACCCAGAAAGTAGAATAGCTGGAAAAACCTTAGCCAAAGAAGTAGTTACCTTCCTACACGGAGAAAAAGAAGCCGAAAAAGCCAAAGAAATGAGTGAAGCTCTATTCAGTGGACACGTTAAAAACCTAACCAAAAAAGAAATCGAAAACGTCTTTAAAGGCGTTCCAATCTTTGAAACTGAAAATAATGTAAACATTATTGATATGTTAACCCAAGGTAAAATAGCTTCAAGTAAAAGAGAAGCTAGAGAATTTGTAACTGCTGGAAGTATAACAATTAATGAAGAAAAAATCACTGACTTAGATAAACAAATAACCAAAGACCTTGCCATTGATGAAGAAATTCTAGTAGTAAGACGCGGCAAGAAAAAATACTTCATCGGAAAAATAAAATAACTAGGTTCTAAAACCTAGTTTTAATGTACCATGATTTTAACCTTATCTGATTTACCCATTAAATAATCCAGAGAAACATTAAACCTTTTGGCAATCAAATATAACTTGGAAAAAGGAATCACAATAACGCCTCTCTCATACCTAGAATAATTCATCTGTCCAAAACCAGTAATCTCACTCATCTCCTTTTGCGTTAATTTATTACCTACACGGATCTCCTTTAAACGTTTTCCGATAAGATTCAAATTATATCTTTTTCCAAAACTACCTTTATCATCAGAAAGGCCAGTAATATAATCAATACTGACATTATAAAAATTAGCTAATTTGTCTATAATATCTATAGGAATTTCATACATTCCTTTTTCCCAGTGTGGATAAGTATTTTTATTGACATTTAAAATTTTTGCAATATCCCTTTGCAGTAAATCATTATCGACTCTTAAATCGTAAATTCTCTTGAAAAATAAAGCCATTCACATCACCTTGTACTCATTGTACAAAGGATTTACAAGATAACTCTCAAATTGTCGTCTAATGTTTAAAAATGTGTTATGGTATTAATATACGCGATATAAAACTATTTGTGTATTAATTACACAAAATTAAAAATGTACAATGGAATTGTACATAATAGAAAGTAGGAAACATATGAAAAAGATAATATTTGTAAGTATATTTATATTAGGAATGATTATACCGGGATTGAATGTCAAAGCCACAGATGTATCAAATGAAGAAGAGTTAAGAGCAGCAATACAGCAAGGAGGAGATATTACTTTAACAGAGGATATAGAAGTAACAGAGCCGCTTGTTATCGATAAAGATGTGTATATAGATGGTTATGGGAATGATATTTTAATGCAAGGTGATAATACACTTTTAACAGTGAATAGTGGAAATGTGAGTTTAGGTATTGTTTTATATGCTGGATGGAATGGAAGCTATGATAATTTTAATTTAGTCAAAGGACAAGGAAAAGCCATAGAAGTAAATGGCGGAACAGCTAATTTAAGTTACAAAGTTGGACTTGGTTCAAGTACTTCAGGATATGGAATATATATAAATAAAGGAATAAATACAACTACTAAAGGCGATGTGCTTAATTTAGAAAGTAATTTTGTATTTGGTTATGAAAGAGGAACCACACCAAACTTTAGTGTATATGTAAATCCAGATATAGATGAACTTAAAATAACTGACGAAAAAGAATTTTTTGAATTGCTAGACAATAAATTAAATCTTGGATTTTGTGGAGGCATATGGATGTATGGCTCTCAATCAGAAGAAGAAAGAAAGGCAATATGTACTAATTTAAATTCAAATTACGATGGTGAGGTAGAGTCAAATGAATTAAATAAGTGTGCCATAGTCTATATAAATGGAGAGAAACAAAATGATGCAGATGCATCATGTAATCCAGTTGCTGATAATGACAATAAAAATGAACCATCTGAGGTTGTAAATGTTCATGCTACATCTGCATAAGCATAAGCATCAATAATAATTATTGTGTTAGGTATAATATGTGTAGTAGTATCAGTAATAGTAACTAGAAAAGTTACTAAGAAAAATAATTAGAAAAGCTATGAAAAAAGTAAATTTCATAGTTTTTTTCATATTATTTGAAAATAACACAGAAATTTTCAAATAAAAAAAGGAAATCGAGGGTGGACACACTATAATTATCTATGAAGGAGGCTAACTATAAAAAGTCAAGTACTTTTAATAGTTTTGTCATAAATGGAAAGAGTCCCACGCCAAAAGACTCCAAAAATGGTATTTTTTAAATTTTTTGGAGTTAGAATGTAAATA
>DVFV01000127.1 GCA_018713045.1 Candidatus Coprosoma intestinipullorum
TAATTCCTTCATTTGTATTTGTAATAACTTCAGGTTTTAATTTCTTATCATTTGAATTATTAACACATAAAACTATTATAAGAATAATTATGAGTATTATTAATACAGTCATTATTATCGATAACGTTTTAGAGAGTGTATAATCTAGTGTGTTTTATAATTTACACACTAGATTACTCTCAAAGAAAGACATATCACATCGGCCAAACTTGCTGAAATGGTTGGCTTATTCCACGACTTTATAAGACAAATACAAAGTGATAAAGTAAGATATAACTTTTCAGTTGAAACTTTATATAAAATTTCTATTGCTCTAAATGTTAGTTTAGATGACCTTGTAAAAAAAGAAAATTCAGATTTAACTAATGCCCATTAATTTTATTATTCACTTTAATTAGAAAAATATGTAAAAAAGGCTTAAAGATTAAGTTTTTTTATTCAAGAAAAATATTACCTATAAAACAAAACTATGTAAAAGCGCAATAAAGCCAATAAAAACATTCTGAAAAGGTAATGTTATTAAAAAATATACACTTTTGTTTACACTCATCTGTCAATTAAAATGTCAAGCCCAAAACTCTTTAATTACAAAGAAAAAGACGATTTAACGTCTACCTTCGAAAAACAATAAGCTGGTCATTTGTCAAATAAATTATTTTATTTTGTCTAGCCAAATCTGATGCCGTTGTTCCAAACCTACCAACCACTGTATCTAAAGTATCATCATTCCTAGTCACATAAAATGAAACCCCATTTTTTGGAACCATTATTTCGTCACCCGGATAAATTATATCGGTATTATTAAGGCCATTTAGTCTAAGAAGTGAAGATGGATCCGTATTGTATTTTCTCGCAAGTTCATATATTGTATCCCCTTTTTTAATTACATACATATCAAAATATTCATTACCACTATTATTTGGAACAATTATATATTGACCAGGTACTAAAACCGCACTGACCATTAATCCATTTAAAGAAGCAAGCTCAGCCGCTGAAACATTAAGCTTACTAGCTACTGAAGCTAAAGTATCGCCACTTTGAACCTGATATACCTTATACATAAAATCACCTCTAGTACTAATATATGTAACTATCAAAAAAAAGCCATAAAAAAAGGAAAATTATTTTTCCCTAGCTGGTTTAAAGCCATCGATAATAAGACCGAGACCGACAAGTAAAGTAATCACATTCACAATCACACTTACACCAGGAATCATCTTGAGTATCATTACGATTAATAAACCAAGCAAACCGATAGCTAAAATGTTAATATCGCGTTTACCAAACTTCTGCCATATCTTATAACCTAAAAGATAAGAAGCAAAAATAGTTGATAAATAAATCGCAATAACATAAAATGCGATAAGTATAAATGCCAGTGGAATACCGAATGAGAAACTAATACATATCATAATAACCATTGGTACTAAAACAAGTGTGAGTAATCCCTTAGTTACAACCTCAATTCCTCTATCGAAATCAAACTTGCTATACTTATCTTGAAGCTTATTAAATACATTTGGGCAAACCAAAGTTAATACTGCAAATACTACAAGTAAACCGACCAAACTCATCACATTTGAAACGATAACATCACTAACTGTTGTCGTATCAGTATTTATCGCCTCAGTTGTCGTAACCTCGCCGACAGAAGCCTTATCACTTATACTTGCCTTTGCATCCTCTGGATAAGAAATACTGCCGAGCTTCGCATCGTCAGAAATCTTAACTGAAGAGACAACTAACTTAACATGACCAGAAACAGTTCCGTTAATTTCGACATTACTTCCATAAACCGTTAAATTACGATCTATATTACCATTTATTATAACATCGTTACCGGCGATAACCACATCTCTCTTAATATCGCCCTTCTTTTTAATCTTTACTGTATTTCCAGCAATAAATGCATCGTTGTTAATTGTTCCATTAATATTAACCGTCATTCCAGCAAATACACCATACTCAGCTGTTCCTGAAAAATCAGTTTCACTAGAAGCTCCAAAAGCAATCCCATCCACATCAGATTTAAAATTAACCTTCTCGCCAGCTAAAGTACTTGACCCATTAACATCGGCATTTAAATTAACCTCGCCATCCGCATCACTATAAAAATGATCGATTGTCCTCTCTTCTTTAGCCATAACTGGTGATGCCATCATCATACTCATCACCACAACTAAGCAAAATCTCAAAAATCTTTTCATCAAATCACCTTTCCCTTTTTAGTATTCTAGCACATTTTTCCTAATACGTCATCTCTGTATAACTATCAGGAATATCAAACAAACGCTTCTTAAAACTATCCTTATAATCACAATACTTCAAAATAACCGTTTTCAAAGGAGTTACCTCTTTAATATAAACTAAATCATCTCCCTTAAAATAATAAGTCGATGTATAAGTATCATAAGTATACCTTTCATACCTTAGATTTTGATCCAAAATCTTCTCTTTACCAGTCTCATAACCCTTAGTTTTTAAATCATCCATGTTACTTGGCAAAATACCCAAACTAAAATCTTCAACTGTCACTATATCCTCTTTAAAATAAGTTTTCATACTAGAATCCAAAGTATATCTAATTCCACCTTTTTGAATAATTATCATATTACTACTACCGTTAATTTCATAATAATAATTATCATCATTCCTAGCCATAATTATTTTCGTACTGTCGTTTTTAGCTGTATTGCGATCTAAAAATTCAAAATAATATTTAGATTCCTCATACTTATCCTTAAAAAACAAATAAGTAAGTGAATCCCCATTTGCCCGTTCTATCTGCTGAGGTTCACTGTCACAGCCCGTAACCAAAAATAATCCTAAAACAAGTAAAACTAATAATTTCTTCATTACTTACTTCTCACCCTTAAATATTCTGCAAAACCAAGTAAAATTTTCTTTTTACTAGTATCTATAAAATTAATATTCAAAATTCTCTCAAAACTTGTCTTAAAAAGTTCCTCCATCTTATCTTCGGCATATTTCTTTGCCAAAGACTTTTCGAAAATTTCTCTAACCTTTTCTATATCAGATTTGCTTAAATTACCCTTTCCATATAAACTGAGTAATTCATGCTTATACTCTGTATTTACCGTATAAGCATATAAAATAGTCTGTTTAAACTCAGAAATATCTGAAGAAACAGATTTTCCAATCGTCTTTTCATCACCGTATATTCCAAGCAAATCATCCTTGATTTGAAAAGCAATTCCTAAATTCATCAAAGCGTCCTCTAAAACCGTAACCTTATCTTCGTCAAGTCCACCTAAAATTGCCCCCAAACAGAAAGGACCAACAACTGAATACCATGCAGTCTTTAATTTATAAATTTCCATTACATAATCTTCTAAATTATCACTATCACCATAAAATTCTGTGAAAAAAGGTAAAATAACATCTATCATTTCCCCATGACAAGTCTTAATAACAACATTCGTATAATAATCCAAAATCTTAGCAAGTTCCTCACCTTTATAATTTTGAACAATTATTTTATTAGCCAAATAAAAACCCAAATCACCTAAACACAAAGCCATTGAATCAGCCATTTGCTTCTGTTTAAACTTAAAACTATCCTTATTTTTTTTAGGTTCACTATAAATACTTTGATATCTAACTGGAATTGTTGAAATCCCTCTTCTCACATCCGCCATATCGATAATATCATCGTGAATTAAAATCGAAGTCTGAAAAATCTCAAAAGCCATCCCTAAAGGAATATATTTATCATCGTCCTTAAAACTTTGATAACCCAAAGCTATAAGTGCCCCTCTTAAAAATTTACCACCACTATTAGAAGTTCTAAACAAATCTAAAGCCTCGCAAATAAACCTATTATCACTATCTAAAACCAAAGAATCATTATATTCATCCATTCTTTTTTCATAAGAACTCTTAACCTTTAAATAATAATTTAAAAAATCATACATTACCTTTATTTTTTCAAAATCTTTTGAAAACACTTTACTGTAAAAAACTATTTTTCTTCCCTTTAAATCCTTTTTGTTTTCGTTAAACCATTTTAAAAACTGAGAACTGTCTTTTAAAACAATAACCCGAGAATCGTCATAACTATCAGGACTTATCACATAATCATTTTCATCTAAAAGTTTTTTTACCTCTTCCATCAAAAAACCTCCTACTAAGATTATATCATACCTTAAAAATATATCAAAAAAAGGTGATAAACTCACCTTTTCAAAACTAACTTTTTATCAATGTTAATTTTACTATCTACAGTCTCATCAATTTTCTTACCAACTTCTTCAAAAGCATTATCAAAAGCTTGAATTCCTGCGCCACACTCTTCGCAGTACTCACAAATTATTTCATTAATTAAAAATGTCCTATCTAAGCTAAAATCTTCATAATCGCTAAGTAAGGAATTAATTTTAGAAATTTCTAAAATATATTCATCACTGTCATTCGCATTTTTAATTAAATTAAAATACCTTTTAAATAAAATTCCCTCAGTTGAAAACGCCTCATCAATCCCTTGAGTAATATCCATGCTTGTAAAAATGTTTTCTAAAATAATTTTCTTGTTCACTAAAACATTTATCATATCATCTTTAAGCGCCATAAGCCTATCTAATAATTCGCTGTTC
>DVFV01000128.1 GCA_018713045.1 Candidatus Coprosoma intestinipullorum
TAAGTGAAGTAACTTTTTTATTATATTTTAAAAATAACTTGCTTTTATGATTCATATGTAATATTATTAGGTTAGATATTTAGTTTGGAGAGGAAAAACTTTGAAAAAAATTGATGTTTATGATTTTGATGGTACTATTTATGATGGAGATAGTACGGTAGATTTTTTTAAATACTCGTTAAAGAGAAATAAGAAAATACTTCCTTTTTGTTTTAAGATAATTGGTAATGGAATTTTAATGGGATTACATGTAATCGATTTGACAGAATTTAAAGATAGATTTTTAAGGTTTGTCAGATATATTCCGGATATTGATGATTATTTAGATGATTTTTGGAAAAGAAATGAAAAGAAGATTTGTCAGTATTTTTTAGATAATATGAAAAAGAAAAGAGATACTTATATTATTTCAGCATCACCTGAGTTTATTATCAAACCTTTTGCAGATAAGTTTAAAAATGTCGTGTTAATTGGAACGGATGCGGATAAGAAGAGTGGTAAGATAAATGGACGAAACTGCAAGGGTGAAGAGAAGATAAAACGGCTTAATAAAGTTATAAAGGATTATGAGATAGAAAATTTTTATTCGGATTCAACTAAGGCCGATTTACCACTTTTTAAAGTTGCAAATAATGGTTTTGAGGTTAAGCACGGTGTTTTAAGTGAATTTAGGGAGAAATAGTTTATGAAGAAAAATTTAGAGAGTGTTTTGGAATTACTTAATTATCAGGTTGTAATGAATGAGGGTAATGTTGTTTTGATCAACATGGTTAACGGAAATATTATGCCGGCAAAAATGCGAAAAGATGGCTGCTGTTTGTATAGTTTAGGAAGTAAGCTTGTCATCGTATGGCACGATGATGAGGTTACGGCAATCGATATTATTAATGACGATAAGACGATTAATTTTTGTTATGAAGATGGTTATTTGAATTTGTCTTGTGAGAGTTCATCTGATAATGGAGATTATTTAGCTAGGCTTTCTTTAAACAATGAGACTATTCAGGCTGATTTAAAGGCTAACAATTATGATACTTATGTAGGTTATACCGATGGAAAGTTAGCTTCTGATTTAGAAAAGACGAATTTAGAGTATGTCGGTTTTAATGGAAAAAATTATGATACTATTTTTTTAGAAGCGTTTGGTAAAGATGCATTTTTAATGAGAAATAGTTTAGAGGATACGGAGATAACGACAAGCAAGTGGGCAGTAAACTATGGAAGAAGTTTTATTTTAAGTGATGATATTAGAAATCATATTGGAAAGGTGTTCAAAGAGTTTGAAAGAGAAGTTCCAGGGATTACGGATTTGCTTGCTAAAAAGTTTGTCATGACTGGTTTATGGCGAGATGTTTATAAGGCTTTTGAAAATTCTGAGATGAAAACTAATATTAAAAAGATGGGAAAAAATCTCGTTAAAGATAAAAAACATTAGTATTTATAAGAGGGTTATTTGATATAAAAAACATGACTTTTTAAAAAAATAAAAAATTTTCGTAAAAATACTTGTCAAAAAAAAGAAAATAGGTTATACTTAGAGAGTCATGTGACATAATGGGCCTGTAGCTCAGTTGGTTAGAGCACACGCTTGATAAGCGTGGGGTCGTAGGTTCAAGTCCTACCAGGCCCACCATTATTTGGCCTGTTGGTGAAGCGGTTAACACACATGCCTTTCACGCATGGATTCATGGGTTCAAATCCCGTACAGGTCACCAATTTTGTAATTAATAATTTTTATATAAATACGTTGAAGTGGAGGAGTAATATAAGTGTCTGCTTAGAGAGAGCTAGAGTGGGTGGAAGCTAGTAGTAAGGCTTATATGAATAACACCACAGAGTTACTTATTCGAAGCTTTTAGTAGATTAAGTCGGCTGTAATCCGTTACCATATTATATGTTTCAGAAAGATGGAAACTATAGAGTGATCACATTTTTGTGATAAATAAGGTGGTACCGCGAATTGCAGTTATTCGTCCTTACGGATGTTTAACTGCTTTTTGTTTAAATCTTATGCTTGATTAGCTCAGTTGGTAGAGCAAGCGGCTGTTAACCGCTGGGTCGTAGGTTCGAGTCCTACATCAAGCGCCATCTTTTTTTGTATGTTTTAAAAAATTATATAGATGTGGAGGAATGGTTTATGCAGAAGTTTACTAAGGAAATGGTTGACGATTATGCAGATAAACTGCTAATTGGGTTAACGGAAGAAGAAAATAAAATGGTTTTAGATGAATTTGAGGTAATCGATGCGACTATCGATATGATCAATGAAATTCCAGATATCGAAAAGGTTGAACCGATGACACATGCTTTAGATGATTTTGAATATGTGCTTAGAGAAGATGAGCCAGAGGAATCTGTGCCGATTGAAGATTTACTTGCTAACTGTGATGATCACACAGATAGAGAAGTACAAGTGCCAAGGATGGTGGGTTAAATGAGTTATATGGATAAGAGTATCGAAGAGATACATGAAGCTTTAAAGAAGGGTTTAGTTACAAGTGATGAACTTGTAAAGGAATCTTTAGAAAAATCACATTTTGTTCAAGATAAATGTAATGCTTTTGTGACTATTTTAGATGATGCGAAAGGAACAGAGGTTACAGATAGTCTTTTATCAGGTATTCCTTATGGTGTTAAGGATAACTATAGTACCAAAGGTGTTTTAAGTACGGGATCATCTAATACTTTAAAAGATTATGTTCCATTTTTCTCAGCTACAGCTATCGATAATTTAAGTAAGGCCGGAGCCGTTATGGTTAACAAGACGGTTTTAGACGAGTTCGGTATGGGCGGAACTGGAACAACTGGACACACTGGAATTGTTACAAATCCATGGGATCATACGAGAATGTGTGCGGGTTCATCAGCTGGTTCAGCGGCAGCAGTTGCGGCAGGTGTTTATCCTTATGCGACTGGTAGTGATACCGGAGATTCTATTAGAAAACCGGCTGCTTACTGTGGTATTGTCGGATATAAACCAACTTATGGAATGATTTCAAGATATGGACTATTTCCTTTTGCTAGTAGTTTGGATCACTGCGGTGTTTTAACGAGAAGTGTTAGAGATGCAGCAATCGTAACTGATGCGATGAAGGGAATTGATAAGAACGATATGACCTCTTGGGATTCAAAGGATGTTCATTTATTAGATGCTTTAGATGGCAAAGTTTCTTCAAAAAAGCTTTGTTATATTAAAGAGATTTGTGATATTAAAAATTATCCAAATGCGTCAGATGAACTTAAAGCTCATTTAGATAATTTCATGAAAACTATAGATATATGTAAAAAACTTGGAATGGAAGTAGATGAAGTTTCAGTCGATGAGACTTTACTTAAGGCTTCTCCGGCCACTTATGTCGTTATTTCATGTGCGGAAGCGACTTCAAACATGTCTAATTTAACAGGATTTATTTTTGGCCCACGTGCTTCTGGAGATAAATGGGATGAAGAGATGAAAAACTACAGAACTAAAGGCTTTTCTCCACTTATTAAGAGAAGATTTGTCATCGGTTCTTATGTTCTGCAGGCACAAAATAAAGATCGTTACTTCCACAATGCTCAAAGAGTTAGAAGACTTTTAGTCGACGAGTGGAAAAAGTTATTTGAAAAGTACGATGCAGTTATTTTACCGGTTGGCTCTGGTCCAGCTAAGAAGCTTGAGGGTTCTAAAGATGCTTTAGACAAGAATACAGCTATTTTAGAGGACCATTTACAAATCGGTAATTTCGGAGGTTTCCCTTCTATTACAATTCCTAATGGATTTATAGATGGTCTTCCAGTTGGCGTTAATATTACTGGTAACTGTTATGAAGATGAGAAGATTTTAAATATCGCTTATGCTTTAGAGGGTGCGATGGACTTTAAGGGTCAAGTTTGCAAGGAGGTGCGTTAGATGAATTACAAGGTAATGATCGGTCTTGAGATGCACTGCGAGATTAGTAAGACGAAGACTAAGGTATTTTCAAGTGCGAAGAATTCATTTAGTGAGACTCCTAACTGTAATGTAAGACCTGTGGATATGGCTTTTCCAGGAACTTTACCGGTTGTCAATAAGGAAGCTGTTAAAATGGCTCTTATGGCAAGTATGATTTTAGGGTGCAGCCAACCTGAGTATTTATATTTTGAAAGAAAGAATTATTATTATCCAGATTTGCCAAAAGGTTTTCAAATTACGCAAGAGACTAAACCTGCGCCAGTTGGTAGTTATGGTAAGCTTATTTATGAATGCAAGGGCGAGAAAAAGGTTGTTAGGATTAACAATCTACATTTAGAGGAGGATGCAGCCTCTTCTGATCACTATACTAGTTGTTCAAGGATTAATTATAACAGAGCTGGAGTTCCTTTACTCGAACTTGTTACGGAACCTGATTTTCGTTCAGCTGATGAGGCGGTTGCTTTCTTAGAAGAGATGAGAAGTATTTATCAGTATGCAGGTATTTCTGAAGCTGATAGTAAAAAGGGTCAAGTTAGATGTGATGTCAACGTATCTATTATGGATAAGGATTTAGATGATAGTAATCCCGATAATTGGGGAACTAAGGTTGAAATTAAAAACGTCAATTCATTTAGCGGAGTTAGAGATGCGATAAACTATGAGATTCAAAGACAAATCGATTTAAAAGAGGACGGTAAATACGACGAGATGCCTCAGCAAACTCGTAGATGGGATGAGGAAAGTGCATCTACAATATTTATGCGTGGAAAGGTCGATGCAATCGATTATAAGTATTTTGTCGAGCCTAATATTCCGAAGTTTAAGATTTCTAAAGAGTGGCTAGAAGAGATTAGAAAATCTATACCGATGCTTGCTCACGAGAGAAAAGATATGTATATGAAGGAATACGGAATTTCTGAATACGATGCTAGTATTTTAGTCAAGGAAAAACCAGTAGCTGATTTCTTCGAGGAGACTTTAAAATTAGGGGCTAATCCAAAGAGTGCGTCTAACTGGATTACGACTAATTTACTTGGTAATTTAAATAAAATGGAGATTACAATCGAAGAGTGTAAGCTTACGCCTAGTCATTTAGCTGAGCTTATTAAAATGGTCGAGGATGGAGAAATTTCTTCTCAGCAGGCTAAAGGGGTGTTTACCGGGAGTTTAGAGAGTGGTAAGAGTCCAAAGGATATCGCTTCAGAAAAAGGTCTTAAACAGATTACCGATACTGGTGAGATTGAAAGAATCGTCAATGAGGTTTTGGATGAGAATCCAGATATTATCGAACAATATAAAAATGGTAAAGTAGCTATGGTCAATTATTTAGTTGGTCAGGTTATGAAGAAAACTCACGGAACGGCTAATCCAAGTTTAGCTCGCGATGTGATGGCTAAAGAGATAGAGAAGAGGTGATTTTGATTTGAATATTTATAGAACGCAGTATAATAAAGATTTATCTGAAGATTATATCGGAAAAGAGATAAGAGCCTGCGGGTTTGTCGAGAATATTCGCGATCACGGCGGGGTTATATTTGTCGATGTTCGTGATGAGACAGGAATGCTTCAAGTTGTAAGTAATGACGATAAGATGTTTGAAGGTTTAACTAAGGAATCAGCTGTCACTTTAAAGGGTACGGTTCGAATGAGAGACGAAGAGAATTTCAATCCAAAGATCAGTACTGGAACGATCGAAGTTTTAGCTTCAGAGTTTAAGGTTTTGGGTAAGGCTAATAACGAGCTTCCATTTGAAATTATTACTTCAAAGAACGTCAATGAAGAGGTTAGACTTAAATATAGATATTTAGATTTAAGAAATCCTAAGGTTCACGAGGTTATTAAGTTTAGAAGTGAAGTTATCAAGTTTTTAAGAAGTAAAATGGATAGTTTAGGTTTTACCGAGATTCAAA
>DVFV01000129.1 GCA_018713045.1 Candidatus Coprosoma intestinipullorum
ACAATAAACGTTTTATCTTTATAAAGTAAAAAAAAAGGCTTTTCATTTTTATATTTAATACCTAAAAACTGAGCTTCCATCATGAATCCTCCTACATTTATAAATTAAATTATACCAAAACCATTTTCAAATTAAAACTTGTTAAAATTGTTATTTTATGTTACAATGTATATAGATGAAGGAAACTTCATATAATAAAAGGGAGTACTTAAATATTATACCTAAGTACTTGCCAATAATTTTTTTGGTTTAAGCACTTAAATCTTATCGATTTGAGTGCTTCTTCATATATAGAACTACTTTATTACTAAAATAAAAAGTAAGACTATAAGCAGAAAAATGATAGTGATTAAAGATGAAATCAAAAAATCTTTTTTACACATACTACCATGCCTCCTTCTATTGAAGTTGGCAAGCACTCAGGTTTTTAAAGTATTCCCTTGGTAAATTATACCAAACATTCGTTCACAAAACAATAAAATTATAATTATTTTTAAACTTTTTGTTATATATTTTAGATTTGTGTTACAATGTATATGTCAAGGAAACTTGAATATAATAAAAGGAAGTACTTAAATATTATACCTAAGTACTTACCAAAATTTATTTTGTGTATAGCACTTAAATCTTCTCGATTTGAGTGCTTTTTCATATAATTAAATATCAATATCTTAATCGTATACCTGATTAAGACTTAATTTTATCAAAATAAATATCCTTACTGTTTTCATGTTTAGAAATAATTGCCTCTATAAACTCATCTTTTCTAGAATCGCTAAAACCAGTAAAACTCTCATCTCCGATAATCGTATAAGGAACACCTGTAACATCCTCTCCAAGTGCATCTCCAAATGCATACATAATCTTTAAGTTATCAGGGTTTTCCCACACTTCATAAGCATGTAAGTTATAATAATCTCCGTATTCATCTTCTATTTCCTCAAAGAACTTAAATTCTTCCTCACGGTGTGGACAAGTACTTCCCCAAAAGAAATAAATATTAACCTTATCCTCACTATAAGTAACGTCCTCTAAATTTACATTTGTAGCTACCTCATCTAAATCTTCATCAGAAATGTTTTCTTCGGTTTTAACATTATCAGAAGAAGCCTCTACTTCTTTCAAATTAACATAACTAGTAAACCAATCTTTAAAATCACTTAAAGAGTTATAATAATTTAAATCCTCCGAAGATTCTGCATCTAAATAGTCTACCATTGTTCCTTTATTAAAAATTGCAAAAGAAGGATAATATTTTATATCGTCACCTATACTTGTATCTTTAATATCTGAAAAAGCTATTCTTTTAATCAAAATATCTTCATCATCGATAAATTCATCTAAAACTTTTTCAAAATTAGCCGAATTCACACATCCTGGCTGATAAACAAATAAAACAAAAGATTCTCTATCATCTATCAATGCATCTAATTCACTAGCTTCAATCTCTTCGTAATTTCCATTACCATAATACTTATCTTCTAAATAAAATTTTTGATTACCACTTTTTTGAAATACTACTATAAGTAAAGCTACCGTCATTAATACAATAGTTAAAACAAATAAATTTCTTTTCATCACTACACCTCATGTAAACTATCAAAATCTATATCGTGATAAGGAACTTTCCAAAAATCATAAGTAGTATCTCCGTATTTGGTATTTTTAACCTCTACGTTGTTGTCACCATCGTAATACCAGTAACCACCGACGTTGTAAATCTTATCAGCGTCCCAGCCCAAAGCCACAAGTAAATTCTTTGTCATGCCGGCATATCCTCCGCCACCACACATCAAGAATATATTTTTATCTTTTGGAAATAAATACTCTAAAATATCCATTGACTCTTCATAATTAGCCGTATATTCCCCATCTTTTTCCGTAAATAAAGTTTTTCCTGTATAAGTATCCCCTACTTCTTCTGGAAGTCCAGAAACATTTACTAAATAAGGATAAGGAACAACCTCAAATCCTTTCACAAACCCAGATAAATAACTATCTCCTCCGATTGCTTCATAATCACCAGGATCTTTAAGCATTCTCATATCTCTATAAACAGAATCACTTCTGCCTAAATAATTATCGATAGTCTCTTCATTTATATTTTTATCGATACCAAATTCTCCTCTAAGACCAGAAGTTACTTCTGGGATTGGAAGAGATTCATTTTTTTGATTGTTAAAAATAAAAATTCCAATAATAATTCCTAAAATTAGTAAAATAATTAAACATATAATAACAATATTTTTCTTTTTCATACTTTTACCTCCACTAACAATTTTAAATTAAAAAGTAAAAAAAGAAAATAAAATATAAGTTGAAACCTCTCAACTTGAAGTTGAGTTTCCAAAAAAATTTATTTTTCTCATTTTAAATAACAAATTATCATAAAATGTGATACAATTATCTTGTCCGGGAAATGGCTTAGCTTGGTAAAGCGCTACGTTCGGGACGTAGAGATCGCAGGTTCGAATCCTGTTTTCCCGACCATTTATTGCACACAAAAAATTCTCAAATGAGAATTTTTTATTTCTTACCATTAAATATTAATTCTTTGCTAAAATACTTATCGCTTTCGCCTGTATTATTCCAGTCATAATCTTCTACGAATGAAGAAAATTCTAATAATCTTTTCTCTGGTATTGTAATAAGTGGCTTTTCTGTACCTAAATATTCAAAAGCGTCTTCTAATATTTCCCGTCCATAACCTTTTTTTCGGTAATCTTCATTAACCAAAAGCGTACATATCTTTTTCTCATCTGTATTTTTTAAAACTGCTAAATTAACAATTTCTAACCCATCCAAATGAAAAATAACATCACCGCCACCATCTATTATTCTTGGCAAATTCACTGTATAAAACCATTTTCTATATTCGGGATACTGCAAATTGTTATAACTTGTTTGTAAAAAAATCATACATACAGCTTTTGCAAAATTTTTATCTGACATCTTACTTAAAACATATTTCTCCATAAAGTGCCTCCAAATTTTTTTACTATATTATACCAAATATTTAATT
>DVFV01000130.1 GCA_018713045.1 Candidatus Coprosoma intestinipullorum
TTGAAACATCCAATATATATAATCTATTAAATCATTTCAATTCCTTTATCAAAGAAGATACTACACCGCACTTTTCACTAAATAGTTTAATAGACCAAATAAATAACCAAGACCTAAAGCGCGCATCATTAAACGACTTAAAAACAAACAGACAAAATCTAAAGCTGTTAAAACATGCCCTTGACCTTGAACTTCAAATAACTGATGAAGAAATCAAACAGAAAACATTAAAACTACACTAATCCGTGTAGTTTTTTTCATCATCTAATGCCCTAATCGTACTAACGTAAGAAACATTAAACCAATCATCGTAAAATATTCTTCTATTTCGTATAACCTTAATAATATTAATAAGATAAAATATTAAAATTAAAATCAAACAAACACCATCAAAAATCAAAATTTCAAAAGTACCTAAATTTAAATAATCATTCATAAATAAAGCAAGCCACATCACGCCAATCGGAATCAAATAATAATAAATAACTAAAAATATATTTCGCAAAATCAAATTCAAAAATCTTCTTTTTGAAAATTGTAACTTTACGTTAATAAACATTCCACCTAGCGTTCTCCCGTCAAAAATCAAAGGAATAATAATATAATAAATTATAAACGGTATAATTACTGACCTATAAAAAATATTAAAAATAGTTAGAAAAATCACAAACACAAATAAATCAAAGAAATATAAAGTAATTCTTTTAAATCCCGAAACCTCAGTTCCCAATGTTAAAGCTCTCCTATCTATTTCATCCCTACTAGGTAAAACTTTTAAAACAAAGCCTGATATAAAATATCCCAAAACTCCTCCAAGTGTATTCATTATTAAATCGTCGACATCGAAAATTCTATAAGAATAAGGATAAATAAAATACAAACCAGTAAGCTGCGTAACCTCAAAGAATAAACTGAGTAAAAAACTATAAACAAGTGTCCTCTTAAAACTAAACTTAAAATAATATCTTAAATAAATTCCAAATGGAACCGTCATTATAATATTGAATAAAACCGTATAAACACAAGGTTCAGTTAACGCCTTTAAATAAGTACCCGGATTAGTAATATCAAACGAAGTTTCCCGAATAAAATCAAGAACAAAAGAAAATGGAATTAATCTAACCCCCGCCGAATGTGTAACCTCACTTCTGTCTGGAAGAGGCAAAATAACTAAAAAATAAACCGTTATCATATATAAAATAAACGAATATATAATCAAAGCTCTAAGCTTACTAATTGAGCCATACTTGTGATACTGATTCAAGATAAATGGAAAAGTAAAGAAAAAAGCTAAAATTGGAAACACAAAAATTGCTGTTTTCAAAGCTACAACATAACTCATAAAAACTCCTCCCGTTATTTAACATTATATAATAAAAACAAAAATCTGTCTTTTTATTTATCTAACTCTAACTTACAAATATGTCACTTAATTTTCACTTGATTTTACAGAGTTTCAAATCTATGTTATACTGAAAAAAATAAGTAGGTGAAAAAATGCAAGAATTTATTATTGAAATGATGAACAATTTTGGATATTTTGGAATTTTCTTTTTAATCGCCCTCGAAAACGTCTTCCCACCAATCCCATCAGAAGTGATCTTACTCTTCGGCGGTTTTATGACAACCTATACCAAACTAAATATTGCCATCGTAATCATTGCCGCAACTCTAGGTTCCCTTTTAGGTGCGATTGTTTTGTATTATATCGGAAAAATACTCAACAAAGAAAGACTAAAAAAAATAGTCTCTGGTAAAATTGGTAAAATATTAAGACTTAAAGAAGAAGATATTGAAAAAGCAGATATTTGGTTTGATACTAAAGGTCAAAAAACCGTCTTCTTCTGCCGTTTCATTCCAATCGTCAGAAGTCTAATTTCCATTCCTGCTGGAATGAGCGAAATGAAAATGCAAAAATTCCTTATCTATACTACCATCGGTTCATTAATCTGGAATACCGTTTTAACAATTGCTGGTTCTGTTGCCAGCCAAAACTGGGAATCATTACTCTCAATCTTCGATAAATATTCCCATTTAGTCTTGATCTTATTGATAATAATATTTGTTGTTTTTGTATTTATTTTCTACAAGAAAAAATCACACAGACAGGGGGAAAAATAATATGTGTGGAATAGTTGGATACATCGGAAAAAAAGACGTTAAATCCGTTTTATTGACAGGCCTTAAAGCCCTAGAATATCGTGGTTACGATTCTGCCGGCATCGCCCTAAGAAACGACGAAGAAATACAAATAATTAAAAGCGTTGGTCGCATTAAAAACCTCGAAGAAAAATTAACCAAAACAAAAATCATAAAAGCAACAAGCGGAATTGCTCATACGAGATGGGCAACTCACGGAAAAGCAAATGAAACAAATGCTCATCCTCATCAAGTCGGTAAAATTACCCTCGTTCATAATGGTATTATCGAAAACATGGATGAACTTAAAACACGCCTTATAAAAAAAGGTTATAGCTTTAAAACCGAAACCGACACTGAAGTCGTTGCTGCCCTAATCGACAGTTACCTAAATGGCGATATATTAAAGGCTATTAAAAAAGCTACTAACGATATAACTGGAAGCTATGCTTTAGGTATTATCAGTGAAACTGATAAAGATCATATATATGCAATCAGAAAAGACTCTCCTTTACTACTAGGTCTTAAAGCGGATGAAAATTTCTTTGCCTCTGACCTAACCGCTCTAACCGATTATACGGATAAATTCATCTTCTTAGAAGAAGGAGAAATAGCTAAACTATCTAGTAATCAAATAGTCATTTACGATTCTAATTTAAAACCTATTAAAAAAGAAATAAAGACCATTAAATTAGATGAAAAAGACAAAGGTAAACAAGGTTACGAGCACTTTATGCTTAAAGAAATTATGGAAGAACCTATCGTTTTAGAAAAAACAATCAAAAAATATCTAGAAAATCCAGATCTTCTTCCAGATTTAAGCTCATACAAACAAATTCACATCGTTGCTTGTGGTTCAGCTATGTATGCCGGTCTTATAGCTAAATATCTAATTGAAAAATATGCCTCTATCCCGTGTCAAGCTGAAGTTGCCAGTGAATACCGCTACAAAAACAACATCTATGATCGTAAAACCCTGGTTATTTTAATTTCACAATCTGGTGAAACGGCTGACACCATCGCTGCCATGCGTGAAGCAAAAAAAAGAGGTATCACTACTATGGCTATCGTCAATGTTAAAACTTCGACTATTGCAAGAGAAGCCGATATTCCTCTCTTTATCGAAGCCGGACCAGAAATTGCCGTTGCAACGACTAAAGCATACCTTCTTCAAGTAGCCCTTATCTCTCTAATCGCCTTTAACCTCTCTAAGCACAATCTAAAAGAACCTGATAAAATAATCGAAGACTTTAAAAAAGTGCCTAGACTCGTTAAAGAAATAATCGATAAAAGAGAAAACTACCAAGATATTGCCAAACAAATATATCAAAATGAAAATGCCTTCTTTATCGGTAGACAAATAGATTATGCCATTTGCCAAGAAGGAAGTTTAAAACTAAAAGAAGTATCTTATATTCACTGCGAAGCCAAAGAAGCCGGTGAACTAAAACACGGAACGATTTCTCTTATAACTAAAGATATGCCAGTATTTGGCATAATAACTGATGAAAATCTAAGAGACAAAACTCTTGCCAACATCAAAGAAGTTGAATCACGTGGTGCGAAAACCTTTATCATCACTACAGACAAACTCAAAACAAGCGAAAATGACATCACCGTCAAAGCCACATCGCCATTTACTGAAACCTTAGAAGTCGTACCAATATTACAGCTAATAGCTTATGAAACAGCCAAACTAAGAGGCTGCGATATTGATAAACCTAAAAATTTAGCTAAATCTGTAACTGTCGAATAAAAAACAATTAGCTCTCTAAAAAGTTAATTGTTTTTTCTATTACCTCACCACTCGTCCCATCGTTAAAGCAATGGCTACCACCTTTAATTATCTCCACTAAAACATTAGGTACCATCTCCTCGAGCCTCAAAGAAGTCTCATAACTTTCAACCTTATCACTATCTCCGTGGAAAATCTTAATATCGCATCTTTTTTCTCTTAAAACACTTACTGGATCATACCTGTTTATATCGTTAATCAAATTCATGTTAAATTTAGGACCCGTAATTCCAAAATTCGCATACCCATTCTTTTTAATTTTCTCTATCGCCTTTTCCCCTAAAAACTCACTTACAAACCATGTTTTAGGATTATTTATTTCTTTTTTATAACCAAAAGCCGGACTCCATAAAACAATTTTTTCACACGTCTTAGGATATAAAGTTGCCACCGCACAGCCATAACTTGCCCCAAACAAATAAAGCTTTTTAAAATCACAAACCTTTAACAACTCTTCCAAAACTTCGAGCGTTCCTTCTAAAGTTAAATCCAAACTGCTTCCCGAAGACTCACCATGACCAATTAAATCAAACCTTAAACTATCAAACCCCGCATCAAACAATCTAGATGCCAAAATATCGAAATTTCCATAACCTGTTTTATCCATTCCAAGGCCGTGAATCATCACAACTAGTTTATCGTTATTTCCATACGTATAAATATAAGAATAATTATTTCCTTTATAATTTATAAAATCATGCTTAATCATTAAATACTCCTCTCAAACAAAAAAGTGTTTAACACTTTTTATTCATCTACACTAGAACTATCCATATCTGTACCATTATCAGTATTAGCCTCGCTATCATCTGTATTTGTATCTTCATTTTCAGGCTGCTCTTTATGTCTTGCAATAGTCAAAGTAACAACATCCGTATTTTCTATTTTCTTACCAGCCTTAACACTTTGCTTTAATACAATATTATCTTTATCATCAGTTTCTTCATATTCAAGTTTATAATTTACTGAAGCCTCATTTAACTTTACTAAAGCATCTTCTAAACTCATCCCCTCAACATCTGGAACAACTACATGTGTATCTAAAACTCCAACTGTAAGTTTAATAACCGCATTTTCGGCCGCTTTAGAACCACCTCTTTTACTCTGCTTTAAAACAATTCCAACTTCATCCTCATCATCAGTCTCCTCTAAAACCTCTGAACAATTCAAATTAGAACTCTTTAATATTTTACAAGCTCCATCATAAGTCTCACCTAAAACATCTGGAACCTCTATATTTTCCGTCTCATAAATATGGTAAGCTAAAATTCCGCACGCCCCTATCAAAGCAATACAAAGTAAAATGAAGAAAAACATCATAAATTTTTCAAAAAAACTCATTCTTCTCTCAATTTTACCCTCTTTATATTTTACCTTCGTCCTATCCTTGCCACCTTTTCTTTTAACCTTAGTCTTAGTTTTAGTTACAACCTTATCTTTATTATCATAAATACTTTCATTATCGAATCTAAACGCGCATATCTTACAAAATACTGCATCCTCCTCATTTTCACTACCACAATTTGGACAATACTTCAATCTAATCACCTTCACTTTCTTTTAATATTATACCTCATTTTTCACCATATTATCAAATCAAGAACTATTGAATCATCACTCAAAATATGATATAATCTATCTGTAACACATTTAGGGGTGTAGTTCAGTTGGTAGAACGTCGGTCTCCAAAACCGAATGTCGTGAGTTCAAGTCTTGCCACCCCTGCCAATATGAAATAAAAAAGATTTTAAATCTTTTTTTATATATGGCTGTGTTAAACAAAATGACTGATAAGAAAGTACAACAATATATATCAACAAATACAAGGATAATTTAAAACAGATAGTCTATATAACCATATAAAAACTTAATGATATTATTTATCAGTCACAAAGTATAACAGAGCCTTTTATATAAGAATTGTTAGGAGTGCTAATAATGAACAAAGTAGATGAAAAAAGTTTAGAGAATGCGAAAAGATTATTTGCAAGTAACGACATTAATAGCATTGAAGTTGGCACGGTAAAAGGATTAAAGCAAATACATAAATATTTATTTGATGGCTTGTATGATTTTGCTGGTCAAATTAGGAAAAAAAATATTTCCAAAGGAAATTTTAGATTTGCAAACGCTTTATATTTAGAAGATATTTTGAAAAAAATCGAAACTATGAAAGAAAACACATTAGACGATATTATTAATAAATATGTTGAAATGAATATTGCTCATCCATTTTTGGAAGGCAATGGGCGTGCTACGAGAATTTGGTTAGATTTAATATTAAAAAAAAGATTGAATAAAATTGTTAATTGGGAAAATATAGATAAAAAATTATATTTACAAGCAATGGAAAGAAGTCCGATTAATACATTAGAAATTAAAACTTTAATAGAAAATAATCTGACAGACAATTTTAGCTTAGAAACATATTTTAAAGGTGTAGAAACATCTTATTACTATGAAACAGAAGATTAAGAAATATCTAAAATTTGATGAAGTCCAAGTTTTTAAAGGTGTGATTTCTTTTTGAAGCTGTATCACATTGATAGAAGTGGAAATTTAAGTTGTGGAATTTTAAACTTAAGAAAAGAAGTATCTATTAATATGGATACTGTAATTGGTAATATGTTTGAGAATAATTTAAAAAAATACCATCAAAATGGTATTTCGTTTCATGGGGAACATTATTATGCGAATAAAATTAATGACATTTCTTTTATGATTGATATTGTATTTGAATATGAAAGATTGTTGAATTTTCCAAATAATATTTCTCGTTATGAAATTTTTTTTGCTTTTGATAAAGCAGGTGTTTTGAAATTTTTATCAGAAAATCAAATTGAAGACTATAAAATATATGAAGTTGAAAGTAAATATTGCGAAAAGCATAATATGCGATTGTTAAAAGGGAATGTGAATTTTATTATGTCCGAGTTAGCAAATGATTATTGGAATTGTACTAATAGATATAATATTGAGCTTGATAGTCCTCTTTATGAATATTTATTACAATTTCCTGTTCATATTATTAAGGAAGTAAAAATAGACGAATTAAAATAAGAATTTAAAAACTTATTCTGTTTCCATACTATGAGAAAACTACCGATTTTTCTTACAAAAGAAAATCATTTTTTTTATTTAGAAAACTTCTATACACTTTTTAACAATCTGTAAAACAATATATCTTGCTTTTTTTAAAATTTAAAACTACAATTATATTGGAGGTATAATATGGAAGCTAAAAACATAAAAAAAGTAGCTTGCGTTGGTGCTGGAGTTATAGGCTATAGTTGGGCCTTATATTATTCACTAAAAAAATTATCAGTAAACGTTTATGACTTAACTGATGAAAAATTAGACCTTGCCCAAACCCGAATCCACGAAAGCTTACTAAACTTAAAACAAAATGATGTCATAACCGATGAAGGAATTTCAGAAATTGAAAATCGCATCAACTATACTACGAATATGGAAGAAGCTGTTAAAGATGTAGACTTTATCACCGAATCTGGACCAGAAAATTATGAGATAAAACAAAAAATGGTTGAAGAAATGGAAAAATATACAAAAGAAGATACCATCATTGCCTCTTCAACCTCTGGACTTTTGGTAACTGAAATTACCAAAAATGCTAAACATCCAGAAAGATTCATTGGAGCTCATCCTTACAATCCACCACACCTAATACCTTTAGTTGAACTTACAAAAGGTGAAAAAACTGATGAAAAAGTCTTAGAAACAGCTAAAGATTTTTATCAAAAAATCGATAAAGAACCCGTCGTTTTACAAAAAGAAGCCCTAGGTTTCATCTGTAATCGTATTCAAATGGCTGTTTACCGTGAAGTTTGTAACCTCGTCATGAAAGGCGTTTGTACCATTGAAGACGCTGATAAAGCCGTAACTTACGGGCCAGGCCTAAGATGGGCCATTATGGGACCAAGTTTAGTCTTCGAACTAGGTGGTGGAGAAGGACATATCGATGGACTTATGAAACATCTAGACTCATCTATTAGTCTCTGGCTTCATGATATGGCCGATTTTAAGGATTTTCCTAAAGAATTCCCAGAAATAGCAAGAAAAGGTGTCGAAGAATCACTTAAAAACAGGCCAAAAGAAATTGGAAACGATGATGCTTCATTAGCTGAATATCGCGACAAAATGTTAATTTCCTTATTAAAATTACATAAAAAATTATAAAAAATACTACATGAATTATTTCATGTAGATTTTTTTTCATTCGCTTCGTGTGAAATATCTTCGATAGTTTTATCATCGGATTTAAGTAAAGCCATACTCGTCAAACTTGAAGTCAAACCATAATCAATATAAATAAGTTGCCCTGACATATAAGAACAAATATCCCTACCTACTACGACCATTGGATAACCCACATCCTTAGGTTCATCTGCATATCCGTTCCAGCTTTTGAGAAAAATATTCTCAATCATTTGAGCACCTTCTTCCGCATTACCGGTTGGACTAGTTGACCTATTAGAATCATCAGTTAAACCCGTCGTTGTATCACCCGGATTAATCGCATTAATTCTAATCTTTCTATTAATAAATTCTGTACTCATACACTTATAAGTCACATAAGAAAGTAAACATTGTTTAGCAAAAACATAAGAACTTTCAATCTCCTTCGGATGTTTATCGTACCACTTCATCGCCTCATCCCAAGACTTTAAATTGACAAGTTCAACCGCCTTAGGATAAACCTGTTTGCCAGCCAAAGCCACCGACAGACACAATAAATGTTACAGAACCGTGATCACTAATTCTATCGATTAACTGTTCAGTCATATACTTCTCGACTATAAAAATTAACTTTTTGAACTAATAACTTTCTACCCTTAAACTCAGCAATACCATGACATAAAAATAATGCATCAATTTTCTCTGGTAAAGAAGAAATTACCTTATCAATCTGTTCCTTATCACTTAAATCAGCTTGATAAGCCTTTTAACAGGTAAATCAATTGAATTGACATCGATTGCATAAACATTAGCTCCAAGCTCAAGTAGTAACTCTGTTGCCGATCTACTCATTCCTGAAGTCGCACCTGTAATCACAACATTTTTTCCTTCATAACCAAATAATTTTTTTAAATCCATATACACCTATCCTTAGGTATATCACCATTTTTCTAAGCCATTATTAAATTTTCCTTTTTATCTATATTGTTTACATGCTTATTTAACAAAAAAAAACATGAAATTTTTCATGCTCTTTACCTTTTAAAAGATCTTTTTGATAATTGATTATCATCGCCGACAAGTGACACTGGACCATTACTAACCTCTAAAACTTCCTCGACTTGCCTCTGAATTTCTCTCTCTAATTTGAAAATATCAGTCGTCGTAACGCGGCCCCCAGCATTTTGTTTATTTCCACCACCACTTTTTACAATCTCTGAAGGATTAAAAGCTAATAATTCTACTTGTGGTAAATCTAAATATTGTAACTTTGCCAAAACCTCACCGACATTAAAATCTCCTCGACTACGCGCACTTATTCCAACATCATCAGGACTTACATATCCAAGAACAAAACTCGCATCCACATTGTAATTAAGCATCTGGTCAGCCGCCTTAGCTAAAGTCACTTGATTATACATCGTCGAAGGCTTATTTCTATTTACTGTAAAAGACACTGTCGGTGCGCCAAGCAATTGAGGATATGCGACTATCCTTGTATTACTTAACTCCTCATTTCCCGAAATCAAAAAGTTAATCTCTGTTGCCTCTTTAAAATCTGAAACAAACAAACGATTTACCGCTTCATAATCCGCACCCCGCTGGCACAACTCCTCGGTTGCTTGAAAAGTAGATAAAGAAGTATTCTTTTGAAACCGTTTTGTATCCAAAATAATCCCCGCTAAAAGCGCATTAGCTAACTTCAAAGAATAATCTATATTCATCTTTTTTAAAACCCTTGTGACAATCTCACTCGCACTAGAAGCTGCTACATCTATATACTTATAATCAGCATCAATCGTAAACTCGTCATCAAGGTGATGATCGATAATCATTACCTTTTTAAAGCTCCTCAAATCATCTCTAACTGACACCATATATTTCTTATTGACATCCGTCGTAATTAACATAGAATCATCATCGACTAATTTTCTAAAATCCTCTAAAGTAATAATATTATAATAACTACTATTAGCCGCTAATATATTTTGAACACCTAAATCAAGCTTTGACAGACCATCATTAATAATAATATATGCATCCTTTCCTAAAAATTTAACAATAGTAGCAATACCTAAAGCCGATCCAATCGCATCATAATCGGGATTATTATGACCGACTATAAAAACTTTTGATGCCCCGTCTATATTCTCTTCTAACCTCTCTGATAACTCTTTTATCCTCTCATTATCCATTAAATCCGCCTCCATATTTATAACCATTATACTATTTTTCCTAAAAAAAGGTCAATTTAAAAACAATAGAAAAATTATAGTTAAAAATGTTATAATAAAAAAAGAAAGGAAAATGAATATGATTAAAATATGTTTTATCTGCCTTGGAAATATTTGCCGTTCACCAATGGCCGAATTTGTATTTAAAAATCTTGTAACCAAAGAAAACCTTCAAAATAATTTTTACATAACCTCTAAAGGAACAAGTAATGAAGAACAAGGTAATCACTTGCACCCCCAAGCTGCTTTAGAACTAAAAAAACACAATATTCCATATAACTTTCACTTTGCATCACAAATTATGGCAAACGAATATAATGATTTTGATTATTTCATTGTCATGGATTCATCTAATTACCGCAATTTACAAAGAATATTTCAAAACGACAAAAATAAAAAGATATTCAAACTATTAGACTTCACAGATAATTCCAAAGACATTGCCGACCCGTGGTATACCAGTAACTTTGATTTAACATATAAAGAAATAGAAAAAGGCACAAAAGCTCTCCTTAATCATTTAATAACAAAATACAAATTATAACAAAAAATTCCCATTTAATGCTCGAACGATATTTTTTTAAAAATTTTTTCTAGAAAATAACGTTCAGACAAAATAACCCATCATTCGAACATTAACCATCTAAACGCATATAATAAACCGGTGATATCTATGGCAATTATAAATTATGCGAGCAACGAACGAGATTTACTCGCAAGATTAATGCGAGCTGAAGCTGTTGGTGAAGGTGACCTTGGAATGCTTATGGTTGGCGACGTCGTCATCAATAGAGCCCTTGCTAACTGCTTAACTTTTAATAACGTCAGAACAATAACCGATGTCATCTATCAAAATCCAGGCGGTTTCTCTGGCGTTGACAGTCCACTATTTTTCAGTAATCCAACAACAATTGAAAGAAATTTAGCTGACAGAGTCTTAAGAGGTGAATACTACTATCCCGCCACAAATGCTTTATGGTTCTATGCCCCAGCCTCGGGTGAAAGCTGTAAATCGACATGGTGGGACCAATACAATACTGGTAGATATAAAAATCATTGCTTCTATGCCCCAGCTCCAGGCGTTTGCCCGGAAATACGTTAAAAGGACCGAAAAGTCCTTTTATTTTATATATTTATTTGATCAAGCAAAAAAGTAAAATAGTATAAACTAATTTTACTTTTTAATTTTAACTACTTTTTTTAAAGTCTCCTAATTAATCTCCTAATTTTTTGGTTAACTGAAGTGTTAATTCTCTCTCTTTACCATCTCGACTAATTGTCAACTTAACACTGTCGCCAATATTATGTTTATATAATATATATTTCAAATGAGCAGAATTTCTAACATCTGTACCATCTATTTTAAGAATTACATCTCCGGCCTCTAAACCAGCCTTTTCAGCATCAGAACCAGCCTCAACTGAGTTAACAATTACTCCATTTTTAATACTATCATCAAGTTTAATACCTCGTTGATATAAAGCTGCAGTATTATCAACATCGTATAATGAAACACCAATCACCGGTCTTTCTACTTCCTCACCATTTTCGAGTTTATCAAGTTGTGCGGTTGCAACCTCGATTGGAATGGCAAATCCCATACCTTCGACAGAAGATTCGACTAATTTAACTGAATTAACACCAATAACTTGACCGTTCATATTTACAAGTGGACCACCACTATTACCAGGGTTAATAGATGCATCGATTTGGATAGCCTCCATTACGTATTCTTGACCATCATTCTCTAAAGTAACTTCTCTATTCTCTCCAGAAATAATACCCTTAGTAACTGTACCTGCATAATCTTGACTAACTGGAGTTCCTACTGTAAATATCGTATCACCAAGCTTAGCCTCAGAACTATCACCAAGTTCTGCAACTGTTGTTACTACATCTGGATCAATTCCGAGTACAGCTATATCTGTATACTCGTCTGTACCTAAAACTTCGGCATCGACCTCTTCGCCAGAAGTAAGTTCTACCTTAACCTCATCAGCACCTTCAACCACATGATAATTAGTTAAAATATAACCTCGCTTAGAATCTTTCTTGTAGACAAATCCAGAACCATAACCTGTAAGTCTACCACGACTATAATTGTCAACTACGACAACCGCATCGTAAACTTTGTCAATCGCTTCACTAATCGAATTATCTTCCTTAATTGTTACGTTTTTCTTAGTACCTGTAACAACTTCACCATTATTTCTCATGAAATACCAAGTTCCACAAATAGCTAAAGCTACACACACAATAATCACTACAATATGTATAATTCTCTCGCGCATAAACTGCCTCCTAATCTAAATCTTCTATTTCCATCCAATTATTTGGAAAACCTATTCTCTCTAAAATTCCTGTTAAAGGAACCGTTGAAACAATATCATCGAGTTTTTTTACCTCGTGTTTTATTTCTTGCATTAAATCCTTAAAATCTTCTTTACTAAGCATTTGTTTTAAAATAATTACTAAACTAAATAAATCGTTTTTCCCATAAATATACTCATCTTCTTCCTTTGGAATATTTAGAAGCTCATGGTACTTACAATTTGGGATAGACCTTTGAGTTCGATGATCGTATAAAATATCTTCATGCGCACATACATTTCGGAAATTAGAAAGTAAATTTAAATTGATTTCCATGTTTTCAACTGAAATATTATAGTATTGAACAATATCCTTCTGATCCTCATACTTCAAAATGTTGAAAAACTCTGACATAATTCCAAATGATAAAACTTTAACTAAAATCCAAAGTGGGATATAACCATAATTATCGATATAGTGCATCGTTGCTGAATGTTTTCGGCCATTAACCCTTATCTGTCTTCTTACTTTATTTAAAACATCATGAACCTGTCTAGTTTGCAAACTATCTTGAACAAAATTATCCGGATTTAAATAATCCTTTTCCTTAAAACCGTACTTCCTAGAAAGTTGATAACTCATTATCGACTTAATATTGTTTTCCACGATCAAAATATTTTTAAAAAACGTATTTCTTATTTCCCTATCAAACACAAAAGTCGCATAAAGCTCCTCAAACGTCGTCCCAGGTAAAAAGGTATCTTTAACATCTTTTTTCATAAATAAATGTCTATACCCACTTATAAAGAAATAATTTTCTCTAAATAAAATATTCCGAGCCTTTTTTTCATCATTTACAACTAAACCTTTGGACCTTAAAATTTGAATCTGTTCATCCAAAGTCTTAAATATCTTACTCTTCATACCTTTCACCTATTAAACATTATAGCACATTTTCCCTTAACTTTTATGATAATTAGTTGAAATATTTAACTAGAAAAGTATTTATTTACAGCCCCAGCCACTGTCTGCGCGATTTTATATTGATAAGTATCTGTATTAAGCAAGTACCTCTCACTACTATTTGAAAGAAAACCCACTTCTAATAAAACCCCAGGCCTTGTAATTCTTCTTTGCAAATACTTCGTACTGTTCTCCTTATAATCCCTTGTTGAACCAAGTTCCCGCTTAAAAGCCTCCTGAAAAATCTCGGCAATTTTTTTATTCTCAGGATTTATCGTATCATAATAAGCTTCAGCTCCTGACTGTGAAGTACTTTCATTAGCATTTAAATGAATAGACAAATATAAATCACAATTTGAATTATTTATAATATTAGCTCTTCTTGAAAGATCACTTCTCTTCCTATTCCAAGCATTGTTAACAGCTAAATCATAATCTCCATATCTAGTCAAATAGACAACTGCCCCTTCTTCTTTTAAAACTCCCATTATTTTTTGACTTATCTCTAAATTTAAACTAGCCTCTTCGATATCTTTATAATAAGCTCCACTATCCGGTCCCCCATGACCTGGATCTAAATAAATAACCTTTCCTATTAAGGGAAAAGCCTTATCCTTCGCATAAACAAAATTAAATAAACACATGAAAGCTATCAAAGTAAAAATGCCAACTAATTTATATTTCATTAAAATCACCATTAAAATATATGTTTTTATAAAATATAAAATGAAAAAACAGTTTAAAACTGTTTTCCTAAACGAGATAACCTACTACAACAAGTTGCTTATCCTCTCCACTGCACGTAATCATCGTAATAGTCTTCTTACTATAATCTCTGTCTATTATAACCTTCCCGGTTTTTGGTACCTCGTATATCTTAGAAACTTGATATTTATATAAAACATTATTATAATTGACCATTACAATATCACCATTCACAAGTTCATGTAATCTGTGAAAATAAGCGATTGAAGAATTACCATTGTGACTAGCAATAATGAAATTTCCTAAATTTTCATCGGGCATATCCGAAGCATTTAAAACCTCGATGCCTTTATCGACATTATTTAAACTCGAATTTTTATCGTAAAAATATTGTCTTAAACCAATCTTTTCGATCGTTATGACTCCCAAATAATTTTTCTTCAAAACCTTTTTTTCGGGTTCCGATGCCAAGATAGGCTCATCTTCAGTATCATTTTCAAGTGTAACTTCTAAAGTATCATTATCCTCTTTCTCACCATAAGTCGTTAAAACAGGTTTATAATCAAGTGCCTTGTGGACCTCCTTTAAAACATAACCACAAAATGCATAATGACCTAAAATTATCAAGATTAACGATACATTTTTAATGACTTTTAACACGTAAAAATACACCTGAACCAAAAATTATCAAACTTAAAATGAGCATTGAACTAGTATTTACTCCAGTATCTGGAACATCGATTTCTTCGTAATTTTCTAAAGTTAAATCCGTTTTAATATCATCCATTGTAATCCTCAAAGATGCGAGTTTCTGTGAATCACCCTTACTATAAACAAGTAGTGGCGCACTATCGTAATATTCCTTCTTCCTTGTCAAAGTTAACTTTTCATCTTGAGCCTTCTCATCATTTAAGGTAATTTCTAAACTATTTCCATTGACTTTAATATCGTGATACTTACTCTCACTTATTTCAAAATTTTGTAACACGTTATTTTCATCTTCTAAAACTATTTTAGATCCAGCTGCTCCTTTGACAACTTCGCCACTAAAACTTGGAAGTAAATCGTGTTCATTCACAAGCCTCATTATTTCATCCTTCTCAGCTGTAATATCGATTATCTCACCTGTCTTGTTCTCACCGGTTGTCCATACAGATTCCATATCCGGTCTGACTGCTTTCCATATTAACTCTTGAGTTGCAATATAATATCTACTCGTTTGATGACCAGGGTATTCATAACCATAGTAGCCTATTTTCTCTAAAGTCGATTTTAACTCATCGCTCATATCGACTGCCGACCAGTCCGTATAAATATCATAATACTTCTCGTTAATCTCCACACCTGGTTCGATACAATAAGCTATTCTATCGCCAAGTTGAAATTGCGTAACCGTATTCGACATAAACTTTCCATCGACAGTAATATTATAAGCTATTCCATGAAGCTTATTATAAGTAATAGTCGTACTTTCTAAAGCACTAGCTTTAAACCCGGTCATTAAAACTAAGGCTAAAACTAAAAATTTGATTATTCTTTTCATATATCTCCTTTCTTGCCCCTTCATAGATAATCATAGTGGGTCCACCCCTGATTTCCTTTTTTTTTGAGCAATTTTTTTAATTTTTTTGTATTTTTCTAGTTTTAAACAAAAAAAATTAATCATTTCTGACTAATTTTCTTCTCGTATATAATAATTAGGACAAAAATTACAAACCCGGTAATACTTAAAATCTTTCCAAAATTAAACCATGGAGCCTCGAAAGTAATATCTATATCGTGACTTCCTTTGTTAATTTTAAAACCGATAAAACTTTCGTTGACCTTTTCGTATTTCGTTTCCTTTCCATCTACAATTATTTTAAAACCTTTATCGTAAGGAATACTTAAGACAAAATATCCATCGCTTGAAACATCGATGCTACCGGAAATATTATCACCTTGGGTCTTCATCTTAAATCCATCGACCTGATTGTCAAGCTCCTTTACCAAATAGTTATCCAAACTATAAAGCTCTACCTTATCGATATAATGAACACCCTTAGAAAAAGTAATATTCACATCTCTAAAACTCTTAGAACTGGATAAAGTATAATCAAAAGTATAGTTGCTATTAAAATACTTCCATTCCCTGCACGTCAATTTGTTATTTACCCCGTTGACGCCTATATAAGTATCACCCTTATCACAACTTTGAGGATGACTTACATCGAATCTAAGTAAATAAAACTTATCTCTAATACTCTCTCCTAAATCGATATTTATCTCTCCGCCCTCTTCGGATTTAACTGTAACCTTATAACCCTTCTTCCATCTCTCTATCTTTAAATTATCACTCTCACCACTCATCAAATCTAAAGACTTCTCCTCAAATGGACTTTCGTAATCATAACTACTCTCATCCCCAGCAACAACTTTTCCAAGTAAAGCCCAAACATTATCTGGAAACCCAAGTTTCTTATAATCATCCGCACTCATAATCTTATCAGTAGCAAATCCAATTGGTAATGCATTCTTATTTATATACACCTTGTACCTTCCATAATCTTTATAAAGCTTATATCCAAGACTAGGTGCCCTATCAGTAACCAAGTATTTGACCCCCATCAAAGACTCAAATAACGTATTTTTAGTCTCTCCTGTAATAAACATATTTCTTGAAGCTCTATTGTTGTTAAAATTATAAAAGAAATCGTTATAATCCGTATTATAAGTAGATGAATAAATCGTTGTCACCTTTGAATTCGCATTATAAACCTTATTTACAAGCTGAGAAGATGAAGACAAGTTAAAAGCCATCCTGTATTGACTCTTATCTTTCTTTGTAATATCTGTCACAATCTCCTGTAGCTTTGGATCGCTTCTCTTATAAAAATCATCATTACTAAGTAAATCGTCACACATGTTGACATAAAGACAAACGATACTCCCGATAACAATAATCGGTAAAAAAATCATATCAGGATTTTTATACTTCTTATATAAAATTAAACCTCCAAAACAAATAATTCCATCTAAAATATATAAATAACCAAATGCCGTCTCTAGACTAAGCGCCCATAAAACAGTAAGACCAAATATTATAAATAAAATTTTATAACTAACCTTATTACCTATCAAATTCTTAAAGAAAATACCCATTCCTAAAACGTAGAGTGGTAAAAATGGAATTAAAGCTTTACCATTTAAATAAAGTCCTCCATTTAAAAGATAGACAAATAAATTAGTAAGGACAAGTAGAGAAAGACATATTCCTAAAAACCTTACCTCTTTTTTCTTTATAAAAATCAAATAAATTGTTGCCACCATACTTATAGCCGTAAGCCCAACTGAATAAGGATCATATAGTAAATACTTAACTCCTAAATTAAAACTCAAAGCCTCACTTAAAGAAGTCGTAAACGAACTATCGCTTCTTCCATTTGACAACGTATATAAAGTTGGAAGCAATATAACTAAAGACATCATTATTCCAACTATAATTGGCAAAGCAAATTTAAGTCCATCGACAATGAAGCACTTAAATGTTACTTTATCTTTTCTTCTTAAATATTCGTAAACTCCGTATATAGCAATGCACAAAAGGCCACCTACACTGTATAAATAACTAGTCATAATCATTAAAAAGACACTTATAATAAGTAAACTTCTTTTATTCTTTTCGAAATACCTTTTTACGCCAAACAATCCCAAAAGTAAAAATGGCATATAATTTACAAACATTAAATGTCTGTGACCTTGAAAAATTATCGGTGAAGCCACTGTAAAAATAAATCCTAAAATAAAACTCTCGTTTTCCTTAAAACCGTTCACCCTTAAAAACTTATAAAAAAGATAAACTGTTATAATTCCGATAATCAAAGATAAACAAACCAAATAAATACCCATCGGTACAAAAGGCAGTAAATAAGATATCAAAATTATCGGACTAAGCAAACCATAATAGGCAAAATAAAATATATTTTGACCGCCACCTATATTAAACGCAAAATCAGGAAGCAAGTCGAAATTCTCATAAAAAAGCTGTCTAAAAAAATCCGGAAAAACCGTGTGTTGGTAACCCCAGTCTGTGGCTGAACCATAAACATTCTCGCCATGAGTTATCGTTAAAGCAATTCCTAAATAAACTAAAATGAGCCAAAATACATTAAACTTATCTTTTCTCGTTAACTTTTCCATGAACCTGCTCCTATCCAGTCCTCGAACGGAAACATATGTGTATATTTTTTTACTGTATTCTTATCGTAAAAATTAACTAACTTATTGACCTTAGTCTTAAGCAAATCACTATCTAAAGTTGTTTCCATATCTAATTTATTAAGTTCTTTTTTGTCATAGTACTTTCCAAAATAATAAAGTCTCTCATTTGGAAAAACATCCGTCACGATTTTCTCTATTTGTTTGTGCTGGGTATTATCATCTTCACCATCGGGATTATGTGTCACAATCAAATCCCAATTCTTATAATTTGCAATTATTTTTAATTTCTTTCTTATTTTCTTTAAATCACTACTCAAATAAAAATTCTCTGGATAACCAAGTTTTACAAGCTTATCTCCAGTTTCGTTTAAAACCTTCTCTAAAGCCTCATCCTTGCTCTTATTAACTCCGCATGAAGCACACACCACTACGTAATTATCTGAAAGTAGATGTACACCCCCATAAATCGTTTCATCTGAAGGATGAGAAATTACCATTACCTTGTTGTAATTCGTCAAATCCATCTCATCTAATTGTCCCTTAACTGGCTTTAAATTAGGCCTTTTAAAGAACACGTAAACTATTACAAAAATAATTATTATAATTGCTAGTAAAAAAATAAGTTTTCTTATCTGTTTCATACTTATCTCCTCTTATATAAGTATACTAATTTAAACCAACCCAGTCAACCAAATAAAAAAGTTCAAACCTATTTTGAACTTTCTCTGATAAATGAATCAAATAATGGATGACATCTAACCGGTCTACTCTTAAATTCCGGATGAAATTGACATGCGATGAAATGTTTGTGTTTCGGAATTTCGATTATCTCTACCAAATCACTTTCCGGATTAACCCCACTAAACACCATACCATTTTTCTCTAAAACCTCTTTATATTTGTTGTTAAACTCATACCTATGACGATGCCTCTCGGCTATTTTTTCACTCTTATAATCATCATAAGTTAAAGTTCCTCTCTTTATCTGACAATCGTAATTACCAAGTCTAAGTGTACCACCCATATTGATAATATTCTTCTGTTCAGCCATCAAATCGATAATTGGCTCTTCGCACATATTGTCAAACTCGACTGAATCAGCCTTCTTAATATTACAAACATCTCGCGCAAACTCTATAACTGCAAGTTGCATTCCAAGACAAATACCTAAAAATGGAATATTTTTCTCTCTGGCATATTTAATTGCCATAATCATTCCTTTTATCCCGCGCTCGCCAAAACCGCCAGGAACAATTATACCTTTAGTATTTTTAAATACTACATCTAAATTTTCATTCTCGAGCCTCTCTGAATCAACCCACTTAATATTTACCTTTACCTTGTGTTTATATCCAGCATGACTTAGTGCCTCCATTACCGATAAATAAGCATCGTGTAATCCCGTATATTTACCAACTAAAGCAATTTCAACTTCCTTATTTAAATTATCCACAGTTTTAATTAAGTTTTCCCATGAACCCAAATTAATTTTATTAACTTTCATTCCAAACTGTTTTAAAATAATCTCATCCATCTTCTGTTCATATAAATTAATTGGAATATGATAAATATTTTTCTCATCTTTAGCCGTAATAATATTTTCTTTAGGCACACTACAATATAAAGCAAGTTTTTCCCTCATACTATCACTAAGCATCTCTGGTGCCCGGCAAACCAAAATATCCGGTTGAATACCAAGACCTCTCATTTCTGCCACCGAATGTTGAGTAGGTTTCGTTTTAAGTTCTCCAGACCCATAAATATAAGGAACCAAAGTTACATGAACGAACAAAGTATTATCAATTCCAAGCTCCCCTCTGATTTGTCTAAGTGATTCAATAAAAGCCTGAGACTCTAAATCACCAATTGTCCCGCCGATTTCTGTAATAACCACATCAGCTCCACTTGTCTTAGCTGCCTCGTAAACCTTGTTTTTAATCTCGTTAGTTATATGAGGCACAATCTGTACTGTTGCCCCTAAATAATCCCCGCGTCTTTCTTTTTCGATTACAGACGAATATACCTTACCCGTTGTAATATTTGAAGTATAATTAAGTTCTTCATCGATAAACCTTTCATAATGACCTAAATCCAAATCAGTTTCCGTTCCATCAGCCGTTACAAAAACCTCACCATGTTGATATGGACTCATAGTTCCAGGATCGACATTAATATAAGGATCGAATTTCTGCATAAAAACCTTATAACCTCTAGATTTTAAAAGTAATGCAATACTAGAAGCCGTTATTCCTTTACCTAAACCAGAAACAACACCTCCGGTTACAAATACATATTTAGCCATAAAACAACCTCCTAACAAAAAAATCATACCCGAGAGTATGATTGGCTCTCTTTCATTATAACACCTGTCACATCGAAAAAAAACTCTTGAATTATTTATCAAAATATAATAAAATTTTGTTAGAAGTCACCTCTAAAACAAAAATAGAATCATAAATTTGATTCTGTTTTTTTGTTCCAAAATTATGCACCACTTTTCCACAATAAAAATATTTTAAAACTTTTTTAATTTCTCAACATTTAAAAACTCTTCATCTATCAAAAATATACGAAGAGTTAATATGTTTTATAAATTAGCTAATTAATTACAAAAGGATCACTTTCTGTTCCACTTCCACTTAAGGATAGACTAGAAGTTAGATATAACGAAGGGCGAACATCTCTTTTTGTATCAGATACAGAATTGTAAGTGGTAGTACCAGTAAAAAATATCCGGAACACAGAATAAGGATCGTCAGAAAGCGGTGACAATGTCCACCAGTTTTCTTTATCACCTATAACCATCCAGTTAGTATTTATGCATGTAGTACAAGCCAAATTATTTGTACTAAATGTCCCACATGTTTCCATATCACTATTTGCCATTAAATAATCACTCAAACTTATTAGACCGACATTTCCATTCCATTTATAACTTTTTTCACTTTCTATTTGTCCTTGTAAATCATTGTTTTCATTGGTTACACTTCCTATATTAAAATCATGACTGACGATTTTGTCTTTATTAAACGTTATACTATCTAAATATTCACCATTTAAATATGTAAGTATTTCACTATCTTTATCAACACTTCCTGAGTATCTTCCATTTGTAAATTCACTTGGACTTCCTACTATATTTGCGGTTGATGCCCATGCATTACAGCCATCATAAGAGGTAAAAGTCTGTGAACAATATCCTGTTGTTCTTGCCCCTCTACTATCAAATGCCATATCTGGAAATACTTCATTTCTGAGTATCTTATATGTTCCATCAGCTTCTTTTGATATTATTCTCCAAAGTTCATTATTAAACATAATATAGTTATTTGGATTTGTTCCTCTATACACATATCTTCCTGATGTATATTCATCTCCATATAATCCATCTCCACTTGTTACAGGCATTACTTCTATTCCACCTATATCAATCGGATCTGGTTCTGGAAGTATTGTTCCATTATCTTGTACATAATTTAAGGTTACTGTTACTGTCGCATTTAAATTCTCTGGTTGACTTGTTACGTCTGGATTATATGTTACTGTTACAGTCAATATATCACTTTCATCTGGTAAAAGTTTATCTCCTCTTTTTATTCCTGTAGCCTCAAATAATATTGCCGCGTTATCTGATGTATTTACATCTATACTTTCTAAAACCGCATCAATATCTCCTTGATTTTCTACCGTAATATCATACTGCATACTGTCTCCTGGACTTACTAAATTTGTTTTAAATGTCGCAGTTGTCTCTGTATGCGTTGGTGTTTCAGCATCTGTTGCCTCACCTACTAAAACACTACTTTGAATATCAGTAATTAATACTTTAAACTCACTTGTTATATTACTTGTTCCATTAATTGTAAGCCTACTACTAAAAGCTGCATATCCTGCGGCCATTACTAAAAGAATACTACATAGACCTAAGATTATATAGTTTCTTTGTCTTGTATTAAATCTTCCGCGCATAATACTTCACTCCTATCATATAATATAATTATATACACCAATTTGGTGTATGCCAAGTTAAAAAAACGCCAAAATGGTATATTTTAAATTGTGATTATATGATTGGAAAAGCCTTAAAATACATGAGAAAAAGTCAAAATTTAAAACAAGAGACTTTAGCTAAATCACTAAATATTTCCCAGCAAAATCTTTCACGATATGAAAATGAACAGAGAATTATCTCTTTTGAAACAATAGAAAAAATTGCCAGTACATGCGGCTACCAAATATACTTTGTTAATAAAAAAACTAAAGAAACATTTACTACAGACGATTTAAATAGAAAAGACATATAATCTATTGATTTATTTAGTAAAATATAATACAATCTAAGTAGAGGAAGGCCACCAGGTCAATCCTATTGTAATGAATTACCTAGCTTAAGCTTGGTTTTTTTATTTTTTCTTTGGACTCTCCCGCAAAAGAAACAGGATTATAACTAGTATAGTTAAATATTCCATATTCCTTCTCCATTTCTCATCACCTCCTCTTTTTAGAAGGTGAATTTTTCCAAAAGGCTGACCTAGCTTTGACTGCCTCTATTATATATATACTGTGTCTAGCCCCATTTCCTTTTTATTTAAACAAAAAAATGACAAAACCATCATTTTTCACATTTAAAATATTGATTTATTTAATAAAATATAATACAATTTAAGTAGAGGAAGGCCACCAGGCCAATCCTTTGAATTTGGGTGACCTAGTTTAAGCTAGGTTTTTTTATTTTCTCTTTGGACTCTCCCGCAAAAGAAACAGGATTATAACTAGTATAGTTAAATATTCCATATTCCTTCTCCATTTCTCATCACCTCCTCTTTTTAGAA
>DVFV01000131.1 GCA_018713045.1 Candidatus Coprosoma intestinipullorum
CGTTTAAAATTAAATCTCAAATTAATTACAATTATGCTTGCTTAAGCACATTTGTGCTTAAGATTACTTATGACATTTTCATAAGTTAATTTTGATAAAATTTTATGACATTTTCAAAAACTATTGACATATATGAATTTTTTTGATGTTTTGACATATGTTTTTTTAGAGGTGATTTTATGGAAAAAAAGCTTCCAGGAATTTTTGCGGGTAAGGTGGATAAAAAGACAGGTAATAATGAAGATGTTTATTATTCTAGTCACGAGGTGAGAGAAAGTGTTCAACAGGGTAAAATAAATGATTCTCGAAATGTAAATCAAAAGATTAACGATATTTTTAATTCGCCAAATTATATTTATAAAGCTGATGTGATTATAAAGACTAATAGTGGTGAGATTACAAAGAGAATCGTTGGTAGAAATGCGACTCATTTGATTACGATAGAAAACGAACTTATACCCCTTACAGAAATTAAAGATATTAGAAGAAAACCTTGATGTTGATGTGAACCCCGTTTGGTAGACATCATAAAAAAGTAGTTTTCACTACTTTTTAATAGACAAATGATAAATTATCTTCTATTATTTCAAGTTCATCATTTACTTCAGATGATGAACTTTTTATGTGTGTTACAATAACGGCATATATTTTGTTATCTCTTAGCGTCATGTAGTTAGTTAAGGTAATACTGTCATCCCCACAGTCAAATATTTCCCAATCTGTTCCGTTAAGTTTTTTATTTGTCGAAATACCACATGTATAATTATCATTCATTATCGATTTATAGTTACTTGTAAAATCAGATAGATTTGTATGACTACCAATTTTTTGAGTTATGACACCAATAATAACATCGCCATATAATGACTGATATGCTTCATCATAACCATCAACGGTAGTTCGGCTATACCCATCTGGAATATAAATGTTTAAACCAGAGATTATTTGAATGTTTTTACTGTAATCTTCTTCTTCATCTAAGGTGTCGTCATAATCGTAATCATAGTCATAGTTATAGTCAAAATCATCATATATTTGGATTTCTTTGTCCTCGTTTTTCTCAATTTGTGGGATAGCATATTTTATCAAAATAATAATGATTGAGGCGAAAAACAGGACATAAAGGATTGCGGTGATTCCAATAATCGCACCATTGCTTAGGCCTTCACTAGAATCTTCGAATTTGGTTTCTTTTGTTAACCGGCGATAGAGGTTGGCCAGTGAAACATTCATGTATGGCATTAACCAAATCATCAATAATCCGGCTGTAAATATGCTTAAAATAAACCATCCAGCAAAACTTAGAATTAAACCATAAAATTCTATACGGTGATTTTTTATTATTTCCATGCCTTTTTTGACAAGGTCAGTAAGTGACATATTGTCATTTGGATTATCGGCAAGCATAAAGGTTACCATAGTGATGACTGGAATAAAGTAAACAACTAAAGCAATATCGGCAATTAGGCCAATTATTGGAATTATTGCGAGAATTCCAATAATTACGTTCATGATAAAGGTAAGTGCAAAAACTTTTAAGCAGGCTGAGATATTTTTAAATGATGATTTTAAAACGTCTTTTAAGGTAACTTGTTTATCTCGGCTGATATCTAAACTTGATTTGACAATACCAAAATTAAGAAAAATACTTATAATAACGTAGACCAAGATTAATAGGAAAAATATCAAGGAACTAGAAAGAATGGTTCCAAATGAAGGCACTACGTTTTGCATAAGTGGGAAAAGAACAACAAAGAAGTATACTGCACAGATGACAATAGGTATGCCGATAAGTAGGGTGACAGTGCCATATAGGGCGCGCTTGTTTTTTAATTTAGCGTCTTTTTTGATGCTTCTTCTGATAACTGAATTATGGACATTATCTTCGATTTTATTATCCTTATTTTGAAGGTCATGTCCACAACGTGAACAAAATTTAGCTCCAACTTCGTTCGTGCTTCCACACATATTACATATCATACTCACAACTCCTTACTCTCTTAAGGTAATTATATCAGACTTTATGAGGAAATGAAATATTTTTATATTATAAAAACAGTCAAACTAAATTAACTGTTCAATTTAAGATGGGCAATTAAGGGATAATGGTCACTTATATGGGTGTTTTGATCTATTTTTATCGACTGACATTTTATGTTTTTGGAGGTGATTATAAAATCGATTGGAAGATGATGGATATATTTTAGGGTGGATTTGGTCAGTGAAGAACCGGTGTTTATCAGTTTAGATTCTAAAAAGTTTTCGAGATTGGGATTATTTTTGGTCATATTAAAATCACCGGTTATAATTGTCGGAATATCTTCATGGTGTTTAAGGTGTTTTTTTAATATTTGAAGTTGATGTTTTCGCGTATAGTTAAACAAGTGGTCTAAGTGCGTGTTATATATTTGGAATGTTTGATTTGCTTTTTTTAATTTAACATATGTACATATTCTTGGAAAAATAGAAAAGAAGTCATGTTTAAACCTTTTATACAAGGGAAATGTTTTGGTTTCTAAAAGATCAATGTCTTTTTTGATTAGGATAGAATTATATTCGTCGATAAAGCTATTTGTTTGATATCTAGATGTTCCAACTATTATATAGTTTTGAATGTTTTCTTCGATATATTTTTTTAGTTTGAAGTTGAGTTCTTGAAAACAGATGATATCTGGATTTTCCACTTTTATAAAGTTTATAAGTAGTTCTTTTTTATCTATTGTTTCTTTGATTAAATCATTTTGAAGATTAAATGTTACAATTTTCATATTATCACCTTTCCAATTATAGCATATTTCTTTTTTTTGAAAATATAATTGAATATGAAAAGTATTTTAACATTATTGAAAGGTTTTGTAATAGGGGTTGCGAAGATTATTCCTGGTATAAGTGGGTCAGTTTTAGCTTTATCACTTGGAGTTTATGAGAGAGTTTTAAACATTGCAGGAAATATAAGAGAGATAAGGATGCGAGACATCATATACTTATTTTGGTTGATGATTGGGATTTTACTTGGAATAACTCTTTTTGCCGGGATAGTTAAATTTTTTTTGAATAAACATTATTTAACGACGATGGCTTTATTTATTGGAATGATTGCCGGCGGGATTCCTTCTTTGGTTTTAAAAACTAAATTTAATTTTCAAAATATAGGGTTATTTATAATTGCTTTTGCAATTATAATTTTAATCGAGGCTTTGGGAAGTGGATATGGCAATATTGATGTTAACGGTCAACTTTATTTTAATATGGGAATTACAGAGGCATTTACGACTTTGATACCAGGTATTAGTGGAACCGCTATTTTTATGGCTTTTGGGTGGTACGAGACATTGCTGGACTTGTTTACAGGAATAGGCTTGATTAAGACAAGATTTTCGTATTTGTTATTATTTGTTTTGGGGTTTGCTATTGTTGGTTTTATTATAATGAAGATTATCAATTATTTTTTAAACAATCATACATCGGCAACATATAGTGTTATTTTGGGGTTTATGATGGGTTCTTTATTTTTGATATGTAAAGATATAATATGCCTTAAAATAAGTGTTTTTAACGGTATACTTGGGGTTATTTTGTTTATTGTTGGACTTTCTATGAATAAAATCATAAAATATTCTTGACTACTAAAATAGTTTGTGATATTATTTATTGTGTATTGATGAGTCAACCTCTATCATACGCTTGCGCCCATAGCTCAATTGGATAGAGCGTTTGACTACGGATCAAAAGGTTGTGGGTTCGACTCCTACTGGGCGCGCCATATCTCGGGAAATAGTTCAACTTGGTAGAGCACCTGGTTTGGGACCAGGGGGTTGCAGGTTCAAATCCTGTTTTCCCGACCATTTAGTTTATAATCCCTTGTTTTTCAAGGGTTTTATTTTACATAAAAAAAGCTGAAATTTAATGGTTTCGGCTTTTTAGTTAGGATAGTATATAGCTCTCTTTCCAAAAAGATTATATATTTTTTGAAATTGTGAACGACTGTATTTTTCCGTTTTACCAGTGTATGGGTCTGATGTATATACATAATTATCATTAAAACCTACAATAACGAGACTGTGAAGACGACAGATCCAATCTATTTCTTTACCGGTTTCTTTATTTATCCAAGTAGCGCAAACACTGGTATTTTGAAGTTTAATGGATACCCAAACTTGAACTGGGGTTCCATTTTTAACTAATTCGAGAACTTGATTTAAACTGTGACCAGTATAGTCGACTATTCCCGATTTATATTGGTTTGCTAGAGCGATGATTGGTTTTTGATATACACCATAACCATTACTTGCTTTGGGGTTACCGACGAATTCTATTTCTGGATTACCACCATATCTTATATCCCCTTCCCAGTACGGTCCATCTCCTTTTTTCAAATTATTTATAAGGGTTTCTGGACTGACATTTACTCCATAATATTTCAGCAAGGTATAAAGAGCGATTGTTTCACAGCCACTTGGGTAGTTTGGAAATTGTTTATACACTGGAAAGTTATCAATCATATATGTACGTGTTTTAACTTTTATGGTTCTAGTTTTAGTTGTCATATTTCCAAGTTCATCTTTAGCGGTGTAGTAAATTTTATACGTTCCCGATTTATCATAATTTACTTTGGAATCATCGACAGTAAATTCTGTAATTCCAAAGCGTCCATCAGTGGCGGTTACGCCGTTTTTTAAATCAGGCCTTTCTCCTGTATATATAGAAATAGTATTTAATCCTTCAAAGACTGGTCCGTCGGTATCTTCTTGAATGGTTAATTTAGCTTTTTTTTCGGTTTTGTTTTTATACTGGTCAGTGGCAGTTATGGTAACTTCTTGATCACCGGCGACTTTTTCTATTTCTGATATTTTTAATTCTACTTTCGATTTATCTTCGAGCTTAGTGACAAAATCTTCTGGAAGAGGAAGGTCTTCATCGAGATAAATAGTTACATCTTGTAGTTCTAATGTTGGCGGGGTTGTATCTTTGATTTCAAGGATGCTCGAAAATTTTTCACCTTTTATTTTTAAGGTTATTTTATATGTTCCTACTTTTTTTAATTTTTTTAGGCTGGGATTTGTTTCTATTTTATAAGGGTTTTTGCCTTTAATAAAGTCACTTGATTTTATATTCTCTCCATATTCAAGAAGAACTTTTTCTTTTATTTTAGGTCCAATTGTTAAATGAAGATATATTTTATAGCCACCATAAATAAACCCTATTGTTAATATAAATAATAAAAATACAATTAATAATTTTTTTAATTTTTTTCTCTCTTTTAACATCTCAACTTCTCACTTCTATAATATCATTATACATTATTTTTAGATAAGTGAAATAGTTTATTAACAAAATAAAAAAAATCCTTTTTTAAGGATTTAATTCTCTTTAATGGTGGCTTCGGAGAGAATCGAACTCCCGACACGAGGATCTTCAGTCCCCTGCTCTACCAACTGAGCTACAAAGCCATGGCGGTTCCGACGGGAATTGAACCCGCGATCTTCTGCGTGACAGGCAGACGTGATAACCGCTACACTACGGAACCATGGTTGCGGGAGATGGATTTGAACCAACGACCTTCGGGTTATGAGCCCGACGAGCTACCAAACTGCTCCATCCCGCGATATCAGTGGCGGAGAAAGAGGGATTCGAACCCCCGCGCCGTTGCCGACCTCCCGGTTTTCAAGACCGGTCCCTTCAACCAGACTTGGGTATTTCTCCGCGTGGTGCCTGAGGCCGGACTTGAACCGGCACGGGATTTGACTCCCGCAGGATTTTAAGTCCTGTGCGTCTACCGATTTCGCCACTCAGGCATGTTATAAAATGTTCAATATGAACAGAACATATTCATTATAACATACTTTTGAGGAAAATCTACAAAAAATTGAATAATTTTTCGATTTTTTTCAATTATTATTATATTTTATGCGTTTTTCACCAGAAAAAATACGTATATTTATATTTTTTTGACAAAATAAAACCCTTTTTCAAAGATAAAGGGTTGATAATCTAAAGTGGTGACCCGTTCGGGATTCGAACCCGAGACCCTTTGATTAAAAGTCAGGAGAAACAC
>DVFV01000132.1 GCA_018713045.1 Candidatus Coprosoma intestinipullorum
TCGTTGTTGGCTTTATCTAGATATTCATTTTTAAAGTTATGGGATGCTCCTTCTATTTCACAAAGGTTATAATTATATTCTTCACAAAATTTTCTAATTAAATTGATATCAGATATTTTATCTTCAGTACCGTTTATAAAAAGAATATTATTTTTATTTAAAGTAAGTTCATTTAAGCTGTCTTCTAATGTTTTAATGTCAGAAATAAGTTGTTTGGGAAGGCGTCTTCCATAACCTACTTCAAAATAATCGTTAGAGTCATTTTTAATAAATTTTTTCTTCATGTTTTGATAATTATTTAAAGGCATAGATTTAAATATGACTTTACAAGGTGTGCGGTAGGTTTGAAGATACATGTATAAATAAAGGGCGCCTAAACTGTTACCGATAAAATTTACTTTAACGCATGGATACGTGCTTAAGGCATAATTATATACTTGGTCAATAGTGTTTAAACATCTTGTAACAGTATAGCTTTGGTAATCTTCTTTACTTGTTCCGTGATATGGAAAATCAAAAGAAATGAAGCCGATGTTTTCATTTAAAAGTTCTTGTGGGAGTTTTGAGATTTCTTTTTTATTTCCACCTAAACCATGAACCGTAATAATTATTTCGTCTAAAGTTTCAGGAATCATTTCATAAATCGGAATTTTATTATTTATTATTTTTTCTTTCATAGTTTCACCTAATTTCTTTAAAATTATTACGAGCCCAAAGCCATAAAGGTGTGTGAACGTCTATCTCGTTATATTTTGAATTTTTCATAAGTTCGTGCCATCTTTGAATAACAAGTTCTTGAACTTTGGAACTATTTAATTCTTCTTCGGTTATTAATCCTAGTTTACAGGTTGCCCGGCAAACATGAATGTCTGGAGCAACAGTTAATTTTGATAGGTCAGTGTATGTTCGACCGGTGTATTCGTAAATTACATACATCCAGTAATTACAGAGTTTATTTCCAGAGAGATATGGAAATTCTTTTTTGTGTTTTATCTGCATAAATTTTCTAATTTTATCTGGGTCATTTTCGTTTTGGTCAAATATTTTTCTTATGTCACCGTCAAATAAATTAACGAATGTATGACACAATGTAATCCATATTTTTGTCTGTTTGTCTTTTTGAAGAGCGAGACGATATTTAATTAAGGCTTTTTGAACTTCACTTTCAGGTTTATTAATTACTTCTTTAGGGTTAAATAAGAATTTGGTTTCTTCATCGTTATATGTTTTTAAGGCACTTTCCCATAAGGTGTATGAGTTTCTTTGATAATTGAGGGCCATGGGAAGAGTAAAATATAAATAGTTTTCTAAAGATGTTTTAGGAAGGCCAGGATTACTGTCTTCTGGCATAACACGTCCGCCTAAAAGTCCTTCTTTATACATGTTTATCAGTTTTTCGGCTTTTAATAATATTTCTTCTTTCATAGTTTCACCTTTCTTTTACCTATTATATCATTTATATAATATTTTTTTAGCTAAAACACAAGAAAAAAAGATATTTATTTTAAGTATTTTAATATCTTTTTGTATTCTTCTAAAAGTCTTTCATATTTTATGGTTTGATTGGCAGGAGATGTTGATGGTAAATAAATCGGTTTGATATTAGTGTATTTTAGACAGTATTTATTATAAAGGCTTTCAGCTTTTTTGCCGGTGACAAAAATGGTTTTAATTTTTGTTTTTTTAATTAAACTGTTTATGTCATTAGGTACTGGGTTTTTAATGGAACTATCGCTTGAACCTGTTATTTCACATGATGATAAGACGTCCCAAAGGGCGATGTTTTTAGATTTTAAAAATTTCTTTTTATCTTCGATTGTTTGAGGTACTTGTTCATTAAAGATTTCTGATAAAACTTTCCAAAATCTATTTTGAGGGTGCATGTAATAGAAGACCTTTTCTCTTGATTTAACTGAAGGGATAGAACCCAATATTAATATTTTACTGTTTTCATCATATTCTGCAGGAAATTCATGGGTTACTAACATGGATCACCTTCTTTGATAATGTACGTACTTTCTTTAGGTATGGTAATTTCAGTTTGCGTATATTTGTTATATTCAGATGTCGTTTTTAAATTTAGGTTTAGTTTTTCCGATAGTTTTTTGGCAAGGTATAAGCCGATTCCAGTCGAATGAGTTTTTTTACGATCGCTGCCTGTAAAGCCGTAGTTATAGATTTTAGGTAAGTCGTAGTCGTGAATGCCTACTCCATTATCTTTGATTATAAGGGTTATACTATGAGGTTCTTCTTTGGTTTTTATTTCAATTTCTTTGGCTTCTTTATTTAAGTATTTTAAAGAATTTTGAAGTATTTGTTTGATTATAAATTTTAACCATTTTTCATCGGTGTAGACAATTTTTTGAGTATCTTTGACTTCAATTTTAATTTTGTTTTTTAAAATAATATTTTTATAATCAATTAAAGTTTTATGAATTACATCTTCTAAATTTATCTTTTTGATAAAGTAATCATTTTCAGGATTTTTGGTTCTGGAGAAGAAGAGAATTTGTTCGCAAAGGTCATCTATTTTTCTAGTTTCTTCTTTAATGGTTTGATTGTTTTCATTATCACCAATTAAGGAGATAACAGAGATTGGACTTTTAATTTCGTGAACAAAACTTTCGATATATTCTTCATAGTTTTGATATTTATTTTCGATTTCGGTCAGTTTGTCGTTTAGCGATTTACAGGCTTTTTTTAAGGCATAGTAATAGGCTTTTTCCTCTAAGGTTTGAGGTTTTGGAAGAATTTCGGCGATTAAATATTTTTCGGTTAAATTATCAGTTAATTTTTTTATGTATTTATAACGCTTATTTATTTTTATGTATTCAAGTGAGAAAAAGGTAATAAATATAAGAAGCCAAATTAGATCTAAGATGATGAGGTTTACGATGTAGATATTTAAGGAATAAAGATAGATATTTAAGAAAAAAAGAAAGGTGATATTCATTAGAATGAAAAATATTTTTTCTTCGATAAACTGCGTTTTTTTCATATACGGTATCCCTTCCCTCTTTCGGTGACTATAAAATTATTTATATTTATTTCTTCTAGTTTTTTTCGCAAACGGTTGATGTTGACGGTTAGAATATTTTCGTCTAAATAGTATTTGTCATTCCAAAGGTATTCGATAAGTTCATCTTTAGTAATTATCTTGTTTGGGTTAGTAAAAAAGTAATACATGATTTTGCGCTCGTTCCTAGTCAGTTCGACTTCTTTTCCTTCGCATTTAATGGTTGAGGATGGAATGTCAAAGGTGACGCCTTTAATAGTTATTTTATCTTCTTTTTTAGATAAAGCTCTTTTTATTTTTTCTAAGAGGATGAATGTGTTGTAGGGTTTAGTGATAAAATCATCGCCACCTAAGATAATACTTTTAAGTTCATCTTCTTCTTTTTGACTACTGGTTACAAAGATGATTGGAACTTTAGATGTTTGTCTGATGGTCTTGCATATTTGAAAACCATTTTCATTAGGCAGGTTAATGTCCAGTAAGATAAGGTCTGGGTTTTCTTTGAGGTTTAAGTTTTTTGTAAATTCGGTAACGAGACTTACTTGGTAACCTTCTTTTTCTAAGAGATTTTTGAGTTCGTTTCTGATGTTTTCTTCATCTTCAATGATAAGTATATTCATAAAATCACCTTAAATATTATAACATTTATTTAGTATTTTGGATATTGGTTTTAAAACCAAAGTATGTTGCCAAAAAGTATATTATATAGATTATCATAAATAAGGCTGTACTGATTAAGATGTAGATAATGTAGGTTTTATCTGTAGGCAGGAAGGTACTAAAGACATTGTTTAAACTTTTAGAAATTAAAATGTTAGAGATTAATGGATAGATGACTGGAAAAGCAAAGAATATAAGTAGTTGCTTAAAGATGGTTTTGTTTATTTCTGATTCACTCAGTCCTAATTTGTTTAAGGTTATATAGCGGTATTTATATTCAGCTGAGTCACTTAGGTTTTGAATAGCAAGAATGGTTCCGGTAACAGCGGTGAAGATAAAGGCTAGATAAAACAGGGCAAATGACATAATCGTAATGACACTACGGTTTTGAGCCAAGAAATAGCCTTTGACTTGAACGTCGCCACTATCATAACATACTGTTCTTTCATCAACTGTCTGGCAGATGTCGGTGCTTATTTTTTCGGTTAGGGTGCTTTCAAATTTTTCGGTTGTTTCTTCTTTGGTATTTACTGATAGATTGGTCTTTCCTACTTCTAAGCCATTTATTTTAGAATCAGGAACGACAATTAGGTAACCACTGCCACTAATCCAAGCATAGGTAAAGTCATTTTTCAATAATGTTTTTTGGTTTAGGGTTTCACCATTTTCAAGGGTTATCTGTTTGCCTTGAATGTCTTTTAGATCCATGTAGTCACTAGCTGTCAGTTCAGATGTTAAAAGGTATTCATCTTCTTTTAAGGTTGTTTCTTTTCTTCCGCGCATTTTCTGGAGGGTGTTATAATCGCTTAGTTTCATAACGGGATCGTATTCAAGCCATCTGAAGTCTTCGGTATTACCAATTAGGCTAGCGATTGGAGATGTTTTGTCTTTATATATGTTATAGGTTAATTCTTCTTCGATGGTATAGTTTTCAGCGATAAGCTTACGATCTTCGTTTATTTTATTTTGATCATCTGATATGGTAATATCGTAAGGTGATTCCATATCAACTTGGCTTTCGAAGATGCCATTAAATAGTAAAGAAAAATTAACAGAAACAAGGGTTATGGTTATCAATACGGATAAGGTTGCCAAGGTAAAACTCATACTGCGAACTTTAGAGGCAAAGCTTCGAGCCAAAAAAAGGTTTTGTTTTTTGTATTTGATTTTTTTATGTTTTAAACAAATGTTTAGAATAAAATCAGAGATGGAAAAGGTCACACCATAGATACTAATTATAAGCATAATTATACATATTAAAATAGTACTCATAGATGGTTCGGTTCCAATTTTGACAAAGGTATTATCAAAGAGGTAAAAGGCGATTATACCTAATAATATAGAGATTATAAAAAGGATATTGCGACCTGTTTTATGTTTTAATATTTTGTTTTCATTTTTGTTTTCAAAATATAATAAGTCATGAATTTTCATCTTCTTAAATCTATGGTGCATGAAGAGTAAAACGACTAGATAGATAAGGGTAAAATAAAGAAGACTTAGATAAACAGCATTTAGCGAAAAGGTAAATTTTATTTCGTAAGGAAGTCCAAAGATGTTCATGATGATACTAGACATTAAAATGCTTAATAGATAGCCTAAGATAAAACCAATCATTAGGGCGATTAGGCCAAATATAATGATTTCTTTTAAAAACAAATTTGATACTTGTTTTTTAGGTATGCCTAGTAACATATAGGTTCCAAATTCTTTACTTCTTTTTTTAAAGATGAATTTGGTTGTATAGCCGATTAAGCAGGCAATGACGAAAATAATTATCGCACTTATGAAATACATAGCGGTTTGAAAATTTTTCATCATGCTTGAAAGATCGAGGATGTCTTTAGAGTTTGAGATTAGGTTAAAGGCAAAGATTAGAGAGAATGCGATAGTTACAGTAACTAAGTATATTAAATAATCTTTGGCACTTCTTTTGATATTTTTAAAGGCAAGTTTATTTAACACTTTGTACGTCGCCTCCTAATAGGGTTAGAACATCTAGAATTTCATTAAAGACTTGTTTTCGCGATTTGCTTCCCTTGACTATTTCATTAAATATTTTGCCATCTTTCATAAAGAGAATGCGGTTACAGAAACTGGCACTGAAAGCGTCGTGAGTAACCATTAAGATTGTGGCGTTTAATGTTTGGTTCATGTTTTCCATGGTTTCTAGAAGCATGCGCGCACTTTTAGAATCTAGGGCACCTGTTGGTTCATCAGCTAAGATAAGTTTGGGATTATTGATAAGCGCCCTGGCACAGGCACATCTTTGTTTCTGACCTCCAGATACTTCGTATGGAAATTTTTTTAAGATATTTTCAATGCCGAGTTTTTTGGCGATGTCTTGAACTTTTTTATCGATATCTTGATTTTTTCCATTAATAACGCAAGCAAGGGCGATGTTTTCTTCGATGGTGAGGATGTCTAAGAGGTTAAAATCTTGAAAGATAAAGCCAAGTTTGTCACGGCGAAAGTCAGATAGTTTATCCTCATCTATTTCAGTTATATCTTCGCCGTCTATGTATATGTGGCCACTGGTTATCGTATCAATTGTAGATATACAGTTTAAAAGTGTTGTTTTACCAGAACCACTGGCTCCCATAATGGCAACAAACTCCCCTTCTTCTTCAGTCATGTTTAAACCGTTCACGGCTTTGGTTAGATTTTTTTCATTACCATAATATTTT
>DVFV01000133.1 GCA_018713045.1 Candidatus Coprosoma intestinipullorum
TAAAGCCTGTTGGAATTGTTTTTTCGGAATTTTATTTTTACCTATTGGCATTTCCAATGGATGTAACGATTGAGTATCCAATTATATTTAGAGTTGACCGAATTGAAACGATAAAAATCACTAATGAAACCTTTACAATAGACCCTAGGGGTTATGATGAAGCAGGTTTTAAAAAGAGGACGCCATTCATGTATAGTGGAGAGTTACAAACAATTCGTTTCGAATTTACAGGTGTTTTAGAAGCCTTACTGGACAGGCTCCCAACAGTCCGCATCGAAAAAGAAACAGAGAAAGGTGTAATAGCCAGAGCAGAAGCCTTTGGTAAAGGCCTTGAAATTTGGCTAAGAAGTCAAGGAGATAAGGTAAGAATATTAGAAAAAGAGGAGTAGACGACCCTCTATTATAAATAATATTTTTTTGAATCTATTGAAATTAGCGAGAAATATACTAAAATGGAAAAGTACAGAGAACCGACTAAAGCTGATCGTCTAAGATGTGTAGAATAAGTCAAAGATGAACAAGCAGAAACCGAGTTGATTATCTGGGAGCAAAAAGAAAGAGGAATGTAACATGTTTGGAAATAATATGAAAAAATTGATTATTGTGTGTGATAATAAGACAGAAAAATATGGTAATTATCTTCTACAGTTAATTAGTTCAAAAGATGATACCGAGAACGATGTAGTGGGTATCGAAGATGGAACTGTTGAAGCTGTGGTTTGGTCAGAAAAAAACTATCGTGATAATAAGGCAACTATTTCTTCAAAAGAACACATACTTTTTTTAGGCAATGGTGAAGTAAGTAAAAAAGAATGTAACAGTGGTATGAAAATGTATTATGACCAGTTTGGTATGACCTATGGCTGGTTGGGAAATCGTGGCGTGTTGCGCGTAACTACAGAAATTGATGATGAGGAAGAGTATAATAAATTTGTAGAACTTTACTTAAACTTTGATCTTGATTTTGAAGAAATTGAATTTAAGGATTTTAGAGAGACAGTGTCAAATACAGTAGACAAGAAAACCAAAGGGTTATTTTCTAAAAATAAATTTACTAAAGCTGCGATGACCGCAGGCGGTCTTGCAGCTGGTTTAGCTGCAGGAGGGCTTGTTGGTGTTGCGGGTGCAGGTATTATTGGGAGTAAAGTTGTATCAGTAAATAGACAAAAGAAAATGAAACAACAACAATATCATACACTAGTGGTTGCATTTTATAGAGAAGGATTAGCTAAATTCTTGGAGGATTAATATGGATGGCTTTAGGGAAGGTGTAGAATTCTTTGAGAAAAATAATGGTGCATTGTTGGGTAGCTTTTTGGGTGGTCAGTACATTGATAAAGTTGAACTTGAGATAGATAAGACTATACAATCACTAAATAACTTTAATGGGACTGCTGCAAATATCAGTACTTTAAAAGGGGATGTCGCAGAATTTTGGCATGCCGGTACATTTAACATTAAAGCATCAGTAAGAGGTTCGAATCACCGACTTATGGTTGATAGAAGTCACGATTTTGGCTCAGTTGATGTAAGTGGAAAAAACTTTGATCTTGAAGCCGGATTAAAATTTTATAAAAATGGTGTTGCAAGTGCAAAGCAGCAGTCAAAAAATGTATTTGAGAGGTATAAAGAATATCAGGCACAAGGAGGTAAAGATTCAATAGAATCATTCTTGGGAAAACGAGGTTATTCTGATACCTCTGCATTAAACAGTGCAGTTTATGAAGGACAAGTTAGGGTTATACCAGCAGACCAGCTAAAAGATGCAATAGCATATTTGGAAAAGAAAATTGCAAAAGAGTCAGTAAATCGACCAGAATTAGTTCCAAGCTTGAAAGAAACATTAGCAATGCTAACAGACAGAGTTTCTGATAATAATGGAGTTGAATCCATTCCACTTACAGAAGCTGATTCAAGACGAATTGCTCAGTTATCTAAGGAAGGAGTTGTGGACCCTGAAAAACTTGGTTTGACGACAGAGAACTTGATACAAAATTCAGATATTATACAGGAAGCTTTTAAATCTGGAACTTCTGCTGCTGTTATCTCCTTAGTTCTTAGGACAGCTCCTGAAATACTAAAAGCTATAAGCTACTTGATTCAAAATGGTAAAATAGATGAACAACAATATAAAGCAATTGGCTTAGCAGCTGTTACTGGAGCGAGTGAAGGTTTCATCAGGGGGTGTGTGTCTGCAGCGCTTACCACTAGTTGTCAATCTGGATTATTGGGGTTATCTTTAAAAGAAATTAATCCTTCGGTTATCGGAATGGTCACCGTTGTTGCGATGAATACTATACAGAATTCCTTTAAAGTTGCTAAAGGAGAAATGACTAGACAAGAATTAACTAATGAACTTGTAAAACAAATGTTTGTTTCTACTTGTTCGTTATGTGTAGGTGGAATTAGTCAAGGAATTATAGAAATTCCGGTATTAGGTTTTATGATTGGTAGCTTTATAGGTTCAATTATTGGTTCAGTAGCGTATTCAGCAGGTTATTCTGCTGTTATGTCATTCTGTGTTGACAGTGGCTTTACTATGTTTGGATTGGTAGACCAAAACTATGAACTTCCAAAAGAAGTTTTGGAAGAAATAGGTATTGAGGTATTCGAATACGAAAAATTTGAGTATGAAAAATTTGAATATGAAAAGTTTGAGCATGAAAAATTTGACTATGAAGAGTTTGAGTACGAAAAATTTGATATTTTATTTTTACGACGAGGTGTAATTGGAGTGGGTAAAATAGGCTATATATAAGTCTTATAAGTTTCCGTTTACCGTAACCAACTGATGCAAATCATTGAATCAGATATTCCAACCTATACTTTAAAAACAGAAGACGTAAACAAATAACGGTGAGCAAATGCTCTCCGTTATTTTTATATCTTTTATTTTCTGCTGAGGGATTTGATTTTTTAACTTTCTTAAATCTCAGGAAATAGTTTAGCGATGATTTTTGGTGTAAGTGCTTGTCCTGGACCCTCGTGACAATAAGTGTGAAGGTAAATAGCAGGGTTGAAATTGAGTTCAATACAAGCACAGTTTGGCTCTTCTTTGCTTGCAGGAAGACTCTTATCAGGAA
>DVFV01000134.1 GCA_018713045.1 Candidatus Coprosoma intestinipullorum
TCAAGTTTTTTAATAGAAAAACAGAAATAAATTAAATAAGATGTTTTGAGGTAGTTTATAGTGTGGGTAAAATAAATCGATAAAAAGCGGGTAAATTAATTCGGCAATCTACAAAATAAATTAGTTAAGTAATTTTATTCCCCCTAAAAGCTTGAATTTTCTGGGGGGGGGGGTGTATAATGATATTATAAAATAGAAATGGAGTGATGTTTTTATGAGAGGAAGGTTTAATACTGGACAAAGGAATTATATAATATTAGGTCTTTGTTCAATACTTTTATTAATGGTAGCTGGTTATGCAGCCTTTAGAACGCAGCTTACTATTAATGGTACAAGTAATATTAGTAGTGAGTGGAAGGTGTTAATTACTGGTATACAAAGTAGTGTTTTAAATGGGAATGCAAGTGATTCAGAAAGCCCAACTTATACAGCGACAACAGCTACATTTAAAACAAATTTAATTAATCCTGGAGATAGTATGAGATATACAGTAACGGTAGAAAATCAAGGAAGTATAGATGCTGTATTAAAAACAATTCAAAAAACTGATAGTAATAATAAAGCAATAATATTTAATGTTGAGGGTATGCAAGAAGGAGAGGTACTAAAAGCTGGAGATGAAACAAGTTTTATTGTAGAAGTTTCATATAATGCAAGTACATCAAGTCAACCAGAAAATTTAACGAGTGATTTAGAATTAACATTGAATTATGAACAAGCAACAGGAGAAGAAACAGCAGTAGAAAAAGTTACAAATATAGGCGGTGTAAGAATACCGGTAGTAGAAAGTGGAGATGGATTATATGTTGACGATACAAGAGCAGGAAGATATGTATATCGAGGAAGTAATCCAAATAACTATATTGAATTCAATGATGAACTTTGGAGAATAGTTGCCAAAGAAGCAGATGGAACTTATAAAATAGTTAGAAATGATGTTCTTTCAGAAAAAATTCCATTTGACGAAAGTGGAAATAGAGATTCAAAGAGTGAAGGGGCAGGTGGAACATATTGTGCGACTAATTCAGGGGGATGTACTGCCTGGGCAATTAATGATAATTATGTAAATGAATATTCAGAAAGTAAAATAATACAGGGAACAGTATTAAAAGATGCTAGTTTAAATACGTATTTAAACGGAGAATATTATAATAATTTAAATCCAATGGCACAAGGATTAGTGGTAAATCACGTATGGAATGTAGGACCTGTTCCATCAGAAAATGATATAACAATAACTTCAAATTTATCAATTTTGGACGAAGAGAAAATAACATGGAAGGGAAAGGTAGCTTTATTATCAATTAGTGATTCAATACTTGCAAACAGTAATCAAGAACAGTGTCAAAGTGTTGCTGATATTAATTCAAATTTATCAGTGTGTAAAACTACAAATTATTTGGTTCCTGTAAGTGACAGTTATTGGCTAATATCACCACGTACCACTTATTCTAATTATCTTATGAAATTTAACAGTAAGGGTTCCATTGATTTTGGTGCTTATGCTAGTAGTCCTTTAAATGTTAGACCTGCGGTATATATAAATTCTGGTATTTCTTTAAGTGGAGATGGAACTCAGAGTAATCCATATACAATAAGTTAGAAAAATATGAAAAAAAATTAAAGTACTATTATAATTTGTTTTTCCAAAGTTAGATAGTACTTTTTTATTATGTTTATGATTTTATGAAGAAAATATAATTAGATATAAGAAACATTTATACTGTTAAAGAATTTTAAGAAGACAGAAGACAGAAAGGTTATTTTATAGTATAATAAATGATGAAGGTGATTTGGATGAATGTATTTGATAAGCTTACTGAAAGTATAAAGAATCATAATTTGATTATTTTAATGACTCATGCAAGGCCTGACTTGGATGGAATGGGAAGTGCTTGTGCTTTAAAGAAGTTTATAGAATCTTTAGGGAAAAAAGTTTTAATTGTCAAACCGAAAATTATTACTAATTATTCACTTGAGAGAGCGATAAATCTTTACAATAATGATTTTGATTTGAATTTTACTTCAGAAGATGATATTTTAAAAATGCTTGATAAGGAATCACTGGTTATCGTTTTGGACACAAATAGTATGAAGGTTGTCGAAAGTCCAAAGATTATAGATAATGCAGCTAATATTATAGTGATCGATCATCACTGTAAGATGGATAATTTAATTAATTCGACAGTTATGGATTATGAGGATGATAAAAAATCTAGTGTTGTCGAGATGATTGCTGAATATTTAAAATATAATGAGTTTAAGCTCGATAAGGTGACTTTAACAATGCTTCTTGCTGGAATGGAAATAGATACGAATACTTATAATTTGAAGACAACGGAAAATACTTTTAAAATGGCAGGTTATTTAGTTGGAGAAGGTGCAGATTTAATTTTAAAGCAAGAGCTTTTAAAGGAACCAAAGGAAGAGAAGCTTCGAAGGTATGCGATGCTTAAGGATAGTTATGAAATAGCTAATAAGATGCATGTATGTGTTTTAGACGACGAAATTTACAGTCCGGTCGATTTATCACTAATTGCCAATGATTTACTCAGTTTTGACGGAGTAAAGGCGGCTTTTACAATTGGAAGGATTTCCGATGATACGATAGGTGTCAGCGCAAGATCGATGGGTGATATTAATGTCGGGGCGATGATGTTAAAGCTTGGTGGCGGAGGTCATCTAGCTAGTGCAGCGGCACAAATAAGAAATAAGAGTAAGACAGAGATAATCGATGAGCTTACAAAGGTAATTGAGGGGGATGAATATGAAAGTAATACTACTCAAAGATGTTAAGAAACAAGGTAAAAGCGGTGAAATTATTAATGTTAAAGATGGTTATGGAACTTATCTAATAAACAATAAGCTCGCTGTTTTAGAGACTAAAGGAAGTAAGAAGGTTTTGGACGAGCAAAATAAAGCAGCTCAAGCTGAGGCTTCAAAAATTTTAAAAGAATGTCAAGAGTTGAAGGTAAAACTCGAGAAAATGACTTTAGAGTTTAAGGTTAAAACGGGAAAGAACGATCAGGTTTTTGGAACAATTAGTACTAAGCAGATTGCTGATGAACTTAAAAAGAAGGGAATCGATGTCGACAAGAGAAAAATCAGATTAGATGTTCCGGTTAATACTTTGGGAGTTACCGAAGTTAGTGTCTTACTTCATAAGGAAGTAGAGGCTAAATTAAAGATTAGATTAGTGAAGTAGGTGATTAGATGAACGAGAAGGTTATGCCACAAAAAATCGATGCTGAACAATCAGTTTTAGGAGCGATGTTTTTAAGTAAGACGGCTTTAGAGAAGGCGGTAGAGTCTTTGAACAAAGATATGTTTTATTTAGATGCTCATAAAAAGATATTTGAGGTTATGAAAAATCTCGATGATAAGAAAGTTCCAATCGATATTACAACGGTAACGAATGAACTTGAAGAAAAGAAGCTTTTGAATCAAATCGGTGGAGTCGCTTATTTAACCGAGATTGTTAATGTCGTACCAACGGCGGCTAATGTCGATCAATATATTAAGATTATCGAAGATAAGTATTTGAGGCGTAACTTAATCGAGGCTGGAACAGAGATTACCGACTTAGGTTTTTCATCACCAGATGATATCGGTGAGGTTTTAGATGAAGCTGAAAAGAAGATATTCGATGTTGTAAAGAATCGAAGAGGGTCTGAGTTTAAGACTATTCAAGATGTTTTGTTTAAAGCTCAGGCGGATTTGGAGAAGCTTTCTTCGATGAAAAATGAGATAACTGGTGTGCCAACTGGTTATTACGATATTGATAAGCTTACTTCAGGTTTTCACGATAATGAACTTATTATTATTGCGGCTAGACCGGCAATGGGAAAGACCGCATTTGCTCTTAATATGGCGGTTAATATGGCTGTTAATGCGAAGAAGAGCGTAGCTTTATTCAATATGGAAATGGGCGCCGAACAACTTATTACGAGAATGCTGGCGTCTGTTGGACAAATCGAGTCTTCAAAGCTTAGAACAGGTAGGCTTGAACATCAAGATTGGAAGAGAGTGAACGAGGCGATAAGTAGGCTTGCTGATACGAGAATTTTTATCGATGATACACCAGGAATGACGGTCAGTGAGATGAGGGCTAAATGCCGAAGACTGGCTAATTCGGAAGATGGTCTCGATATTGTGATTATCGATTACTTACAGCTTATTAGTGGATCGGCTCGTTATGCCGGACAAAGGCAACAGGAAGTATCTGAGATTTCAAGGTCACTTAAGACAATGGCGATGGAATTGGGTATTCCGGTTATTGCTCTTGCTCAGCTTTCACGTAGTGTTGAGGGCAGGGAAGATAAAAGGCCACTTCTTAGTGATTTGAGGGAATCTGGTTCAATCGAGCAGGATGCCGATATTGTCGCATTCCTTTACCGTGATGATTATTATAATAAGGAAAGTGCGATCGATGAGGATACTAGTAAGAGTGAGTTTATTATCGCTAAGCACCGTAATGGACCGACGGCAACGGTTGATATGATATTTAAGCGAAATACTGGTTCATTTTTCAATATGGAAAATAGTTAGAAGGTGAAATGTTTGAAAAAATTTGTTTTTTTAGGAATAATTATCGCAATAGCTGGGGTTGTCTGTTTAGGTTTTGGCTATCAGAAGTCACCCGAGCCTAATGTTTATTACGAGGTTTATTTGAAGGATAAATCTTTAGGTGTTATTGCATCTAAGGACGAACTCGACGATTATATTAATACTAATGGATCTTATTATAAGAACAAATACGGAGTTAATGAGGTTTATTCGCCAACTGATTTACAAGTGAAAAAGATTACAACTTATAACGATAAGGTTTCATCGGTTAGAGATGTTTATAAACAGATTTCAAAAGATTCTAATTTTACGATTAAAGGTTATGAGTTCAAGATAAAAAAGCAAACAACTAACGATGATGGAAGTGAAGAAACTTCAGAGAAAACTATTTATGTTTTAGATAAAAAAGTGTTTAAAAAAGCGATAGAGGCTTTAATAGAGACTTTTGTCGGTAAGGATAGATACGAGGCTTATTTAGATGATAATCAAGTTAAAATTGAAACTACTGGGGAAAATATCGAAAATGTTTATATCGATGAGGATATCACTTTTAAGGAAACTAACATTTCGGTAAACGAGAAGATATATACGGATGCCGATGAACTTGCACGTTATTTACTTTATGGGAACGATTATAATACTAGTGAGTATACAGTTAGTGCGGGTGATACAATCGAGAATGTGGCTTTTAACAATCAGGTCAGTCCAGAAGAATTATTGCTTTCTAATCCAACTTTAACTAGTACGACGAATTTGCTTTATCCTGGCCAAAAATTAACGATTGCAGAAACTAATCCACAAATCAGTGTGGTTGAAGAGACTTATGTTGTAGAGGACATCGAGAGTCAATATACAACTGAGGAGAGATATGACGATACAATGGTTGTCGGTCAAGATAAGGTTATTCAAGAGGGTGAAAACGGTATGGACCGAGTTTCTCAGATGGAGAGAAAAATTAACGGAACAATCGTTTATGTCGATCCTAAAGGTAAAGAGAGTTTAAAAGATCCAGTTACGAGAATTATCGTTAAAGGTAGTAAAGTTATTCCTGATGTCGGTAGTACGACTAGTTGGGGATGGCCAACTGATAGTGGTTGGACTTTAAGTAGTGGTTATGTATGGCGTACTAGTCCAATTAATGGTAAACGTGAGTTACATGGTGGTCTTGATATAAGTGGTACTGGATATGGTTCAAATATTTATGCGACAAACAATGGTAGAGTAATAGAGGCTGGTTATCATTATAGTTATGGTAATCACGTAATTATTAATCACAACAACGGTTATTATACGTTATATGGTCATATGTCAAGAATAGCTGTTAAAGTAGGTGATGTCGTTTCACGTGGTCAAGTTATTGGATATGTTGGAATGACTGGAGCAGCAACTGGACCTCACGTTCACTACGAAATTTGGAAAGGTTGTGAATACTGCCGGATTAATCCGATGTCAGTTTATTAAATGAAGGTTTGTCAGTTAGCTACAGGTAGTAAAGGTAATTCAAGTTATTTTGAAACGGGCAAGGTGAGGTTTTTAGTTGATATTGGACTTAGCTGCGCGCAGGAGGAGAAACTTCTAGCAGATATTGGTGTTAATGCGGATGATATTGATTTTATATTTATAACGCATACGCATTCGGATCATACGGCTGGGCTTAAAACTTTTACGAAGAAACACCGCGCAAAGGTATTTTTAACTCCGCCTATGCTTAGGGAACTTAAATTCGATCTTCCAAATTACGAGTTTATCGGGGAAGAGCTTGAGGTTGCTGATTTAGGGGTAATTACGTTTAAGACTTCTCACGATGTGGCCGATAGTAATGGTTATGTGTTTGTGCATAAGGGCAGAACGGCTGTTTATATTACAGATACTGGTTATTTAAATAAAAGAGTTTTCGATAAAATTACAAATCGAAATTTATATATAATCGAAAGTAATCACGACGTGAAGATGCTTAGAGAAGGGCCTTATCCTTATCGTCTTCAGCAAAGAATACTTAGCGATGAGGGTCATTTATCTAATAAAGATACTTCTTATTATTTGTCACAAGTTGTGGGTCCTAAAACTGAAAAAATCGTTTTAATCCATTTGAGTGAATCTAATAATACACCACAGCTTGCACTTAGTTGTTTGAAAGAAACTTTTGAGAGGGAGAATTTAAAACTTCCAGAGGTGGTTATTTCTTATCAACACGAGAGAACAGAGGTGTATGAGGTATGATAAAGATAGTGTGCGTCGGAAAGGTAAAAGAGAAGTTTTATAGAGAAGCAATAGATGAGTATTTAAAGCGTCTTTCAAAGTATACAAAGGTTTCAATTTTGGAGGTTCCTGATACTTCGGATAGTAATCTTTCTTTGAAAAAAGAAGGAGCCGAGATTTTAAAGAAGATAAAAGAAAACGAATTTGTGATAACTTTAGAAATTGGCGGTAAAATGGTCGATTCTTTAGAGATGGCAGATTTGATCGATAAAACGTTTAATACTCACTCTGTAATTACTTTTGTCATAGGTGGGTCTTATGGTCTTTCAGAAGATGTGCTTAAAAGAAGTAATTATCGGCTTTCTTTTTCAAAATTAACTTTTCCGCATCAACTGTTTAGAGTTGTTTTGCTTGAACAAATATATAGGTGTTTTAAGATAAACAATAATGAAAGTTATCATAAATAAAAGCTATTCATGTTTGATGAATATTTCATCAGATTTGAATAGTTTTATTTTTTAAAAAATTTTAATATATCTTCATCGGGAATGTTTAAAATTCGAATTATTTTTTTTAAAGTTGATATTTTGGTATTGTTTTCATTTTTTTCAATTCTTTGAAGTTGGCGCCAGCTAATATCGATGAGTTCAGCTAATTGTTCTTGGGTATATCCTTTTTTTATTCTGTTTTCTTTTATCATTTTATTCACCTAGACATATTATGTCATAGCTGTTTTATTAAAAACACGATATTAAATGTCGTTTAATTATTGACATTTTCTATTATAAATATTATATTTATAATAACGACATAATATGTCATAGTATAGATGAATTATGAGGTATAGATGAATTATGAGAAGAATAGGAAGACATGGAAGAAAGAAAACAAATAAAATAATA
>DVFV01000135.1 GCA_018713045.1 Candidatus Coprosoma intestinipullorum
TCTATGAATTCTTTTAGTATTTGTTCATTACCAGGCGTACAAAGGACGGCTTTAAACATTTTGTCATTAATAAGTTTATAATATGTTTTTGCTTTGATATTTTAAACTCCTTCATAGATAATTATAGTGTGTCACCTTCGGGTTTCCTTTTTTTATTTCAAACTTTTTAATTTTATAAAAAAACTTATTATATATTGATTTATTTAATAAAATATAATACAATTTAGGTAGAGGAGGCCACCAGGCCAAATCTTTAGTTTTGTTTGGCCTAGCTTAAGCTAGGTTTTTTTATTTTTTCTTTGGATGATCCTTTAGAAGAAATAGGATTACAACTAATATAGTTAAATATTCCATATTTCCTTTCCACTTTTCATCACCTCCTCTATTTAAAGAAGGAGGATTTTCCTAAAGACTTAACCTAGCTTTGCCTGCCTCTATTATAATTATTATATATTGAAGGCTTATTTCCTTTTTTTATTTCAAACTTTTTTTATAAAATAGCACATAATATATTGATTTATTTAATAAAATATAATACAATTTAGGTAGAGGAGGCCACCAGGCCAAGTCTTAGTTGGTCCTAGCTTAAGCTAGGTTTTTTATTTTTTCTTTTGAAAAAAACTTTAAAACAGTATTTTAGTGTTTTAAAGTTTTTTTAGTTCAAAAATTTTTTTAAGATGTCTTATGCTATCTCTAAATGGTTTTAAATGGGACTTTCTTGAATATTTGCTTTTATAATAGCTTATATTTATTTCTTTAATTTTATATTTTTTTAAAAAAGCTTTGATAAGCATCTCGCTTGCTAGTTCCATTCCTTCACTTTCTAAGTTTAAGTTAATTAGTTTTTGTTTGGATCCGCCTCTTAAACCACAATGGTAATCGTAATTTGGTGTTTTAAATATTTTCTTTGGGATATATGATAAGATTGGATTTCCCACATATTTATTTAGAAAAGGCATTGATCCTTTTTCTAATTTTCCTTTAAAGCGATTGCCAATAACAAAGTCATACCCTTCTTTTAGGGCCTCATAAAATTCGAAAATATTTGATAAGTCATAGGAGTCATCGCTATCGGCCATAATTATATACTTTCCATTTGATTTTTTTATGCCTTCTCTAAGGGCATTTCCATAACCTTTTTCTTTGACATCGATTACTCTTACGTTTAATGATTTTGCAATTTTTTTAGATGCGTCGCTACTTCCATTATCAGCTAATAATATTTCACCTTTTATATTATTTTCCGTAAGAAATTTTAGGGCTTTTTTTAGACAGTTTGGAAGATTTTTTTCTTCGTTTAAGCATGGTAACAAGATAGTTAGTTCGTATTTTTCCATTTTGTATGTCCTCCCAAAGTATGAAAATCGATGTTATACTAAAGATAATTAAGGTTATATAGACTGGAGCCAGATAGAAGTATCTAATGGCTTTGAATGATGTGGCATCAGTATAAGTTATCCCACATATTAATAAAGTAGTTGTTAATAAGGTAAGCACTGGAATTATAATTTTTTTATTTTTACTAAATAACAATATTATAAAACAAATCACACCTAATAGGTTAATGATTAGGGATATTTTTTGATAAGCAAAGGTAATTATGTTAAATATTCCCCCTACTCCTTTATAAGTCATATTCCCAAGGTCATTGGTATTTGAAGTTTTTATGATTAGAGAATAATAAGGATAATAATTTATTTTACTTATGTCAGCTTTGGTTATATATGATTTATTTGAATTTTTTAAGGTATTATAATCATAAGTTATAAAGTCTTTATAAGTTAAGACATATTTTATTGTTTTGGGGATGGTTTTAATAAATGTTTTTAAATTATATGGGCTTGGCGGAGATATATAGGATGAGGGAATAGTAAATCTTTTTTCTAGTTTATTTTCTTGAAAAGCTTTTTCTAGTTCTTTATTTACTTGTCCCCAAAATTCTTCACTTGTTTTAAATGATTTATAGACGCCTTTATTAGAGGCAATTCTTCTTAGAGACCATATCATATAGCCATCTATTAGTTCGCCGTTTTTGATATCCGGACTTTCTTTATAATTTTCATTTATTAGCTCTTTTAGGGTTTCTAATGTTTGGCTTACATCCATTGCTTTATCTAAACTACTTTTAGGGATAGATACCCGGTAGATATCTTTATCTGGTTTTATTTTCATTAGGTTTTGATATGCTTTAGAAAAGTTTGAGTTTATGATTTCATTATTAGTATTAGCTCCATAGTATTTTTGATTTAAAGATGAGATGAAGAGATTAGTAGGAATAATGATGATAAGGAAAACAATTAGTATTAATGATTTTCTTTTTAATTTATAAATGTATAAGATAAACATTATAATTAATAAAACATTCATAAACAAATAATCTTCTCTGGTGTATATGACAGATAGATATGTTAGGGATAAACCGATTAGATGGGGGATTATTTTTTTTATTTCAGTATTTTTATATATTCCATATAAAAAGCTTAGTAAAAATAGGACTTGAGATGGTCCAAGAACGTATCTATATAGTCTTTGGAATGTTTCACTACTAAAGGTGACTGGATTAAGTAATAAAATTAAATATAAGATATAAGAAAATTTTTTATTTTTAAATAAATCTCTTGTTACATAGCAGAAGGTAATTGAAGAGACTATATATAACAAACTAATACCTAGTTCAGATGAGATGTTTATGTATCTTAGAGTGCTTAAAAATAAGGGAAAGAAAAAGCCTTTGACTAAAGTGGTGTCTGTATAATTACCGAGCCAAAGACCGTTACTTATATTGTCACTTAATTTCATCATCAACATGTCATCATAGCCATAGCTTTCAATATAAAAGTTTGGTAAGAAACAACATAGGAATATTTTGACGATAGTTAATAAAACTAGGACAATAAAAAATTTATTTTTAACATGCATTTTGAGTTATTTTACATTCACTTTCTGGTTTATCGACAAACTTGGCAGTTTTGTCATCTTCCCCTTTTTGAATACAAGTTTGGATGTTTTTATTATATAAAGCTATTATAACTTTACCTTCTTTGGTTATCAGTATACTTCCACTATCTGGATTATCTCCTTGATAATCTAAGATATTTTTAGATATTGTTTTACAGTTATTACTTTTATCAATTCCTTTAGCAGTTGGAATTTTATTATTATAAGTTATTTTAACCGGTAATAATCCTTCATCATTATAAGTTATTCCAGCATAATAGTTTTGAGTAACTTTTATTAAAGAATTAACACTATCTTTAAAAGCTTCTTTTTTAGATGTATTTAATGAATCTATAATAATAGGTGTGGTTATTAAAGCAATTACAGCTAATATGACAATTACAGCCAAAAGTTCGACTAAAGTAAATCCTTTTTTTAACATGAATCCCCACCTACTTCAACATATTCATAGATATATTTTTTAGAGTTACTAGTTACTTTGACATAATCGTTTTTCATTTCACAGTTTTTATTATCATTTATCTGATCTTCGGAAATATATCCATTAGTTATTAAATCGGTTATTTTTATATTACCTTTATTTCCATATGATTTAATACTAGAAGATGATTCTAAAGCTTTAGGAAAATCATCTACCCTATCTGTTACATATTCTCTTGTAGCTCCGATGGCTATATCTTTCATAGCTTTGTCTGTTTCACCTTGAGATTCGTTTAACATATTTAAAACAGCTGGAAAAGCGATTAAAGCTATAGCCACTAAAATAATAATTGTTCCTAAAAGTTCGATTAAGGTAAATCCTTTTTTATTCAAGTCAAATCACCTCGTATAATATATTTTGTAAGAATATGTTTTATCTTTAGCTGAGTATAAATCAATTTATTATTGATACTTTCAAAGTTATTCACGTTTAACTCACCGTTAGAATTGTTAAAACAAAATCATATTACTAGTATTATCCCTATAAATTTTATGTCACTTGCCTTAAAATTAAGGCAAGTGACATCTTTTTGCGAGGTCTGCGCTTTCGCTTGCAACACCGCTTACCACTTTTCCAAAAACCTATCGGTTTTTGCGAATGTGGTGAACTTTTATTGGTTTTCCTAATTTATTTTAAGAATCAGATTGTGTTCAACTTCCACTCAAAGTAATATCAGATTTTAAGAAGACTACTGGGCGGAGAGCGCTATTACTACGATAATAGGCGTAATTGCTGCTCACGCGCGCATACGAACTACCCGCATAACCATACCAGGCATAATACGAATTACCACCTGACTCGTTAGAATAAGCATCTCCACTTATTAATATTACCCCTTATTTTGCTTTATAATCATCGCGCTCTTCACTTGCTTCGCATATGAAGAGCGGTCTTTTAGGACTCAGTTTGCTAAGCAAACTGGTCCTTTTATAAAGGCTTCGCCTTTACTAATTTATTCTTATTATTGTGTATTTATTGCACTATTGTGAATGGGTCTTCTGAAGTTCCAATTCCTAACAAAGTAGTATCAGATTTCAAAAAGACAACTGGGCGGGGAGCATCATAGTCATCATGATAGGCGTTATAGTAACCTATGCCAACAACACCACTATCTCGAACAGCATCCCAGGCGTTACGCGAATAGCCACCAGACTCTCTAGAATAAGCATTTATTGTCCAGTAATATAATGTACTTGCTTCTCCTTTATCTAATAAATAATTACTATTACATTCATTAGTGCCATTACAAGAAACTGTTGCTGATGTACATAGTGGATTTGTACTTGCTCTTAATATATCACTTACGTTGGCGAGTCCCACATTACCTGTCCATTGATACATTTTCTCTCCGGCTATATTCTTTTCTATACTATCAGCTTGAGAACCACTTTGATTTAATTCTTCTACTGCCCCTATATTAAATGAATGTAATGTCATTTGTTCTTTGGCTGTTTCGTTTATATCATTTACATAATAATCATCGTTTAAATATATTTTTATACTTGAATCTTCAGTTACTGTTCCTTTTTGACTTCCACTAGGGGAAGAAAATTCTCCGTCTACTGCTGCATATACTCCACAACCAGATGCATGAGTACAATAAGTAGAAGATGCTGTTCGATTTTGATTATCGAAAGCTCGTTTTGCTAAAACATCATTTCTTATTATTTTATATGTTCCATCGGTCTCTTTTGCTATTATTCTCCAAAGTTCATCATTAAACATTATATAATTATCTGGATCTTGTCCGCGATAAACACATCTTTCTTCCTCATAAATATCTTTATATAAGCCATCACCATCAGTTACAGTATTTACTTTAATTCCACCCATCTCACAATTAGGCATCTCTTTAATATTTCCTTTAACATGCAGAGTTATGTTGGTGTTGAAGGCGGCATAGCCTATGGTCATTAGGGTAACAAAAACAAATAGACCAACTAATAATATTTGTTTTTGTCCTTTTAATTTACTTTTTCTTGTTTTTCGCATAACTTATTCTCCTTATCTTAATTTAATTATAACATCAAAGGTGTAGTTTTTTCAAGGTAAAATAAAAAGATTAGGTAATTATCCTATCTTGTGAAAATCTAATCTTAGTTTATCGGCAATGGTTACAATAAATTCAGAATTTGTTGGTTTAGCTTTATCGATATCGACACTAAATCCAAATAGTTCTTCCATGAAATCTAAGTTACCTCTATTCCAAGATACTTCGATAGCGTGACGGATAGCTCTTTCTACTCTTGAAGTGGTGGTGTCAAATTTTTGAGCTAGTTCTGGATATAATTCTTTGGTTATACCACCAATCATTTCTGGATGGGAGAATATTATACCGACGGCTTCTCTTATATATTGGTAACCTTTGATGTGTGATGGGATTCCAAGTTCGTGAAGCATTTTGGTTATCGATACTTGAAGGTTACTATTATAGAAGTCGATGTTTTTATTTCCCTGTTTTTTGTTTGAAATTTCATATATTCTCTTTTCTAAATCGGTTAGATCAAAGGGTTTTAGAATATAGTAATTTACACCAAATTCAGATACTTCTCTAATTACTTCAGCTGCATTGTAGCTAGTGGCAACAATGACGTTTTTATTTATTCCTCTTTTTTTCATTTCGCTTAAAACGTAGATTCCGTCTTTATGAGGCATTATTAAGTCTAGAATTATTAAATCAAATTTAGATTGGTTTTGTTCAACTACTTTGATTCCTTCTAGGCCGTCATGTGCTTCTAAAACAATATCTATTTTGTCATTGTTTTTAAAGTATTCTTTTACCATTTCAATTAAATTTACGTTATCATCAATCATTAAAACTTTTATTTTGTCCATTTTTATTCTTTCTCCTTTACTGTAAAAAATTATACAAAATATTGACATGGTTTTCTAGAGTAAAAAATAGCTAGTTTTGTCGAATGTCATTATTAATTAAAAAGAAGCTACTACTTGGTAACTTCTATAATTTTAATAAACTTCTCTGGGATAATACTGGCCCCACCTATTAGATATCCATTGATATCGGGAATTTTGTTTAATTCTTCGATGTTTTTTTCGTTTACGCCTCCACCATAGAGAACTCTTACGTCTTCTTTAAATAATGATTTGATATATTTGACGATGTCTTCGATTTCTTCGTTTGATGGCGGTGTACTTCCAATCGACCAGATTGGTTCATATGAAATATAAAGATTTGATAAGTCTTCAACGTCTTTTAAGTTAACATCTAATTGTTTTTTTAAAAATTCTTTGGTTTTGCCTTCTTCTTTTATTTTTAAGCTTTCGCCAATACAAAGGAAAACAGTTAAACCAGTTTCTAAGGCGTTTTTGACTTTTTCATTGATTAGTTCTTCGTCTTCTTTTAAATAACTTCTAGTTTCACTATGACCTATAAGGGTGTATTTAGCACCCAGGTCTTTGATAGCAGAGGCAGATGTTTGACCAGTAAAGGCTCCTTTGTTTTGACTATAGACGTTTTGGCCAGAACAGGTAAAGCCACTGTCGGCAAAGGTTTTTAAATATATATTAGATGGGGCGACAATGAATTTATCTTTGTAGTCTTTCATTTTTGATATATATTCCTCGACATCTTTTAGTTTATCGAAACTCATTTTTTGATTTGATACTAGGATTTTTTCCATATACCGATCCTCCTTAAAAAGTTTTTGAATTTTTCTCTTTTGCTTGGTTTTTGTTTTTCGATGGCTTTTTTATAGACGTACATTACTTTTTCAGCATAGTATTTAGATGAGTGCATTTCAGCGGTTTTACGCGCACCTTTACCTAAATGGTTTAAAAGTTTTGAATCTTTAATTAAGCCTTCAATTTGGTTTAGGGCTTCTTTTTTATTTGCAAAAAGGTAGCCGTTTAAGCCATAGACAACGTCACTGAAGCTTTCGTCTTCAATACATATGGTTGGAACTGAAGCGGACATGGCTTCAATGACGGTTAGTCCCTGGGTTTCAAAATGGCTGGCGGTAATGAAGATACTCGATATATTATAGTATTTTGGAGTTTTTTCATAAGGTACTTTACCAGCAAAGACAACGTTTTTTTCAATTTTATATTTAGAGACTAATTTTTTTAAGTAATCGAGGTCTGGGCCATCACCAACTAAAAGTAATTTGACGTCTTTATGTTTTTTGATTAAGCTTTTGGCGATTTCAATAACCATTTCGATGTTTTTTTCTTTACCGATTCGGCCGATATAAAGCATGATAAAGTCATTTTCAGCGAAGCCTAACCTTTTTTTTAAATTATTTAATTCTTGTTTTTTAAAGTTTTCTTTATAAAATCTTTCGGTTTCAATTCCAGTTGGAATTATATAAACTTCACGATTGTATTTATATTTATTTTTAAATAAATCATAGGTTTTTTTAGTTGGAACGATCAGTTCATTACACGTTTTATCACAGTAAAATTTAGTTATATATTCGACAATTTTTTTACTACTTTTATCAAAGTAACCATGGGTTATGGTTTCGATATAGTCTTCATACATCGTGTGATAAGTGTGGACTAAAGGTATGTGAAATTCTTTAGCAATTAGTCTGGCGAAGGTGCCTACTCCAAATTCGGTATGAGAATGAATAACATCTAAGTTCCATTTGGCAATTTCTTTAATTACTCTAAAAGGATAAATTGAGGTTAGACGATAATCATATATTCCAATTGGAATGCCTGGTATTCTAATGATTTTACCGTCGTTTTCAAATTTATAGTTCATATCTTTAGGATTTACTGTAACGATGTAAACTTGATGACCCTGCTGTTCTAGAGCTTTTTGAAGCATAACGATACTTGTTGAAACACCGTTAATAAACGGTGGATAGCTATCTGTAAATATTCCTATTCGCATTTTGACCTCCTAGAGTTTAAAAAAATAAACACTGAATATCTGAGATGTTTTTATAAGTTTATTTTAGTCTTTTTCGCCGATAATGTCCAGTGCTTTTAGGGATACACCTTCTAAGAAGGTAAGAGAGGCTCCCCCACCGGTAGAGATGTGATTCATTTGTTTGGCATAGCCAAATTTAGTGACCGCACTGGCGGTATCTCCCCCACCAATTACTTTATAGGCTTTGGTATTAGCGATTACTTCACATAGTTTTTTTGTACCATCTTGGAAAGGTGACAGTTCAAAACAACCAACTGGTCCATTCCAAAAGATAGTTTTACTTTCGTTTAAATACTGAGAGAAGGTTTTAATGGTTCCTGGTCCAATATCTAGACCCATTTCATCTTCTTCGATTTCATTGATAAATCTCAAGTTTGTTTTGGCATTTTCTTTCATCTCTTTAGATGTTATAACGTCAATCGGTAAGATTATTTTATCTTCATATTTAGTTAAAAGGTTTTGACAATTTTCGATTTCTTCTTTTTCAACTAAAGATGAACCAACGTTAAAGCCAGCAGCTTTTAAGAAAGTAAAGGCCATACCACCGCCGATAAGCAAATAGTCAACTTTGGTAACGAGGTTATTTATAAGAGCTAATTTATCACTTACTTTGGCCCCACCTAAAATAATCGTATATGGTTTTTTAGGCTTTTTAAGAAGTTTTGAGAGTTCTTTAACTTCTTTTTCAACGAGGAACCCTATCCCACTTGGCAGATTAGAGGCAATGCCGACGTTTGAGGCGTGAGTGCGGTGAATTGTTCCAAAGGCGTCGTTGATAAAGATATTACCTAAACTTGCCCAGTATTTGCCCAAATTTTCATCATTAGTACTTTCTTTTTTGCCATCCAAGTCTTCAAAGCGGGTATTTTCCATTAAGATAACGCTTTTTGGCTTCATTTTAGAGATGGCTTCTTCTAATTTTGGTCCTCTTGTTTCATTTATGAAAGTTACTTTTCTGCGCAAATATTTAGATAAACAAGCAGATACTGGCTTTAAAGTGTTTTTTAGTTTATCTTCTTCGGTTTTTACTCTACCAAGGTGAGACATCAAAATAACTTTAGCTCCATGATTTACTGCATATCTGATGGTGCGAAGGCTCGATTTTATCCGCGTATCATCAGTGATTTCACCGTCTTTCATCGGAACATTAAAATCACATCTTATTATTACTTTTTTTCCATCTAAATCAAAATCTTTTATTGTTTTTTTCATGTTTTCTCTCCTATCCTGCAACATATGTATATGTTATGACACCACTACTATTTTGCGCGCTGACGTAGCTTGCTTCGCTTATGATACGGTTTTCGGTTTGCGGGTTTACCATGTTACCTTCGACGAGTCCGGCTGAAACAAGAGTTTCAGTGGGGATGGTTACCGAAGTTGTAGTTCCATTTTTTAGGTCCGCATATTTATCAGGGTGAATTTCAACGTAGGCTTCAGCTGCGTTTTCAATAGTAGTCTTAAATTCACTATATTCGTTTTCTTCAGATGCTTTATTAGTACTGATAAGTGAAGGGACAGCTACTAAAATAATCGCACCTAAAATTACTAAAACAGCTAGTAGTTCAACCAGCGTAAATCCTTTTTTCATATCTTTCACCTATATTTATTATAAAGCAAATAATGTTTAATAACAAGTTTATCAAACATTTTCAAAGGAAAATTTTACATTTTTGAAAATTGGTGTATAATATAAGCATTTAAAAGGAGGGACTTTTTATATGAGCGATAAAAAAGAACTTACTCCATATAACGGAGATATCGACGATTTTGTAAGACGAGTCGAGGGGGCAATGGCTCAAGAAGGTATGAAGTTATCTTCAGATACTTTAGAAAATATTAAAAAGATTGCCCTTGGAGAAGCATCTGCGGATGATATTTTAGAAGAAAAAAAGAAGGTTCGATAAAATGACAATTAAAGATGGTTTTAATAATGGAGATCCTATGTATTGTTATCCAAATACAATGGTTTTAAAAAACAAATGGGATATTCATGATGAGGATGTTTTAGAAAAAATCGAAAGTCAGGCAGTGGCTTTAAGGATTGCGGAGATTTTTAAAAATGGAATTCGTGGAAGGTTTGATTTTAGGCATTTAAAAGCAATTCACGGATATTTATTTCAAGATGCTTATATTTGGGCCGGCAAGGAAAGATTAGTCGATGTGGCTAAAGGTCATATTTTTTGTCCATATCAAAATATAGATGATCAGGCAGAAAGAATTTTTAATGGTTTAAGGGATGAAAATTATTTTTTGGATTACGACTTTAATAAAACAATGGCCTGTTTGATAAAACTATTTACTGAAATAAATGCTTTACACCCTTTTAGGGAAGGAAACGGGAGAACGCAAAGAGAGTTTACCGAAGAACTGGCTAAAATAAATGGGATTTGTCTCGATTTAACGAAAATTTCCAAAGACGAGATGATTGAAGCTAGCCACAGAGCTTTAAATAACGATTATAGGATGCTTACTAAGTTGTTTTTAGAAAGCGCGGAAGAAAAACCAGAAAAAAAGGAAGAGTGGCAAAATAAATACATGGAAGAGATGTTTTATATTAGATGCCATACAAAGAAAAAATCACGTAGATAAGTGATTTTTTTTTATTTGAATAAATATTTAGCTGTTCTAACCATTTGGGCAGAATAACTCATTTCATTATCATACCAAGCAACAACTTTGACAAGCTGAGTTCCGTCCTTTTCCAAAACGTTTGTAAGGAGGGAGTCAACTACTCCACCATGGGTTTCTCCGATGACATCGCTTGAGACAATTGGGTCTTCAGTATAACCTAATGTTTCATTGGCATTATTTTTAAGAACGAGATTGATTTCTTCTTTAGTTACTTTGGTATTTAGCTCTAAGGTTAAATCGACAATTGAACCGGTTGTTACAGGTACTCTTAAGGCACTTCCATCTAATTTGCCATTTAATGATGGGATTACTTTACCAATGGCACTAGCCGCACCAGTTGAGGTTGGAATTATATTGGCGCCAGCGGCTCTTCCACGTCTTGATTTTGCACCTTTTTTATGAGCAACGTCTAAGACTGTTTGATCGTTAGTATAGGCATGAACAGTTGTCATGAGTCCTTTTTTTATACCAAACTCGTTATTTAAAACATTAACTACAGGGGCAAGGCAATTAGTTGTACAAGAGGCGGCAGATATTATAGTTTCACTGCCATCTAAAGTTTCTTCATTAACCCCATAAACTATTGTTTTAAGGTCACCTTTAGCTGGAGCGGAAATTATAACTTTTTTAGCTCCGGCATTTATGTGAGCTTCAGCTTTTTCTTTGTTTGTAAATTTACCTGTACATTCAAAGACAACATCAATGCCTAAGTCTTTCCATGGTAAATTGTTTGGGTCTGTTTCGGCATAGACTTTTATTTTTCTTCCTTTGACGATTATGCCGTCGTCAGTATAAGATATTTCGTTTTTTAAATAACTACGATGTGATGTATCGTATTTTAAAAGGTAAGCCAATTGTTCAGAGTCTGTTAGATCATTGATGGCAACGACCTCTAATTCTGGGTCTTCTTCCATTATTCTAAATACAAGTCTTCCGATTCTTCCGAATCCATTAATCGCAACTTTTATCATTTATATCATTCCTTTCATTCAATGCCGCCACCGATGAATTCTCTTAGGACCGAGTCTTTCGGTACTATTTCACTGGTGATCGGCAAGAAGTTACGTAATAGGTTTATAAGTCTTATTGCTTCAGGGTAGGCTTTACTAGAGCTTTCAATGCCGTATAAAAGTGGTTCGGCGTAGGTACGTAAGACGTTTAATTCATAGCCTAATGATGAATTGATAACTTCATCGGCATCATCTTGATAAGGATAGATGTTTTCTCTAGCTTCTTTATCGACGTTTGGCCACATTTTTAAGGTATCTTCGGCTTTAGTTCCTCTGGTACGGTTATCTCTGACGATTCGTCTGATTTTACGGACATCGGTCGTATGGACACGATTGTGATTATCAATTTTTAAATGCATAAGCGGACTTATAAATATTTTAAATTTATTTTCTCTTGGAATACTTTTAGTAAGTTCATCGTTTAAGGTGTGAATTCCTTCGACAATGATGACGTCATTTTCTTTGATGTGCAATGTGTTATCGGTTATCGTGTTTTCCCCACTGACAAAATCATAGTGTGGAATTTTAATTTTTTCACCTTTTAACAGTTTATTTAAGTTATCGTTAAATAGTCTAGTGTCGATAGCTTTAATACTGGCAAAATCGTAATTTCCATTTTCATCTTTGGGCATTTTACTTCGATCGACAAAGTAATCGTCTAAAGATATACGATATGAAGTGATTCCTTGAACTTTTAAGTAAAGAGAAAGTTTGTTAGCGGTCGTCGTTTTACCACTCGATGAAGGTCCAGCAATTAAGATGATTTTTATTCTATCTTCGTCTTTTTTGATTTTTTTAGATACCTCAAATAACTGATCTTCGTAATGAGCTTCAAAGAGGTCGACAGCTGAATCGTAAACACTTTCAGTTCCTAGTTTGTTTAAGTCAGAAACTGTGCTTATACCTATTAGTCTTCCCCACTCTTGATAGGCTTTATAGGTATCAAAGGTCTGCTTATGATGAACATATTCTTTGATATGTTCTGGGTCATCTTGACCAGGATATGTAATTATAAAGCTATTTTCTTTGAGGTAAATTATTTTAAATTTATCAATTACTCCTGTATTGTAAACTAGTGGGCCAAAGAAATTATCGTATACACCATCTAGAGAATGAAGGGTGATTGTTTTATTGGTTGTGAATCTAAGGTTTTCAACCTTATCCATTTGATGGTGTTTTTTAAAGTAATTAATTGCTTCAAATCTATCGACGTACATTTCTTGGTAGGGTATTTGTCTTTGAACCATTTCGCGCATAACTTCCTCAATTTTTTGAATGGTTATTTTAGTTATTCTCTGACCAGTTATTTCACAAAAGATTCCATTATCGAGTGAATAATTTATCAAAATATCCGATGTTTCATCGATGACTTTTTTGGCGGCAACGGTTACTAAGAATTCAAGGCTTCTTGCGTATATTCTATTGCCGGTTGTGGTTGAAAGGTCGTAAAATTCAACTTTGTTGTTGGCTTTAATTTCAGTGTTTAAGCCGACGTTGAATTCACCTAGTTTGGCTCCGACGATTGGATATTTGTATTCGTCTTGAACAATTTTACTTATTTCAAAGAGCTTGGTTCCCGGAACGATGTTATCGATATATATGTTTTTGTATTTTAGTTTGACGTTTTTCAAGGTCTATTCCCCCTTATATTTTCTTTTATTACTATAAACAGTTTACCAAAAATATACTATTTTGTCACTTTTTTTAGTGAATAATTTACGCGTTTACATCTATTATAAATAGTAGAAGGAGGGATAACATGGCTTTAGTTCCAAGTGTAGTTGAAAAAAGTAGTGATGGTGAGAGAGCTTATGATATTTATTCGAGGTTGCTTCGCGACAGAATTATAATGCTTAGTGGCGAGATTGACGATAATTTAGCTAATTCGGTGGTGGCACAGCTTCTTTATTTGGATTCGGTTAATCACGATACGATTAGTCTTTATATCAATTCACCTGGTGGGAGTATTACAGCGGGCATGGCAATTTATGATACAATGAATTACGTTAAAAGCAAAGTGTCAACAATATGTATAGGAATGGGGGCAAGTATGGCGGCCTTTTTACTTTCTTGCGGACAGAAAGGTCTTCGGTATGCTCTACCTAATAGTGAGGTTATGATTCATCAGCCTTTAGGTGGGGCGCAGGGACAGGCAACGGAGATTAAGATTGCGGCCGAACATATTTTAAAGTTAAAGGAAAAGATTAATAAGATTTTAAGTAAAAATACGGGCCAGGATTTAGAAAAGATTCAAAATGATACGGAAAGAGATTATTTTTTGTCAGCTGATGAGGCTTTGGATTATGGTCTTATCGATAAGGTTATAGAAAAAGAACAGAGTTAGATAATAATTTTTGTTCTTTTTTTTAGGAATAAAGTATCATATTTAATGGTATTTAAGTTTTCTTAGAAATAAAAAACAGCTTAATGCGCTGTTTTCGTGTAAAAGATTTAATACTATCCTTTACAGGTCTTATTTATTATAGTTGTTTGAACCTGAAATATTTTGTTGACCCATTTGTACAAGTCTTTTAGTAATTTCTCCACCTACTGAACCGTTGGCTCTACTAGTGGCATCTGGTCCCATTTTAACACCTAATTCGTTAGCAATTTCGTATTTCATTTGTTCAATTGCTTGTTTAGCACCAGGAACTACTAAACGATTACTTTTGTTAGTCATGTATTTCACCTCCTGTACATTTATATATTGTGTACATTTGGAATTTTAATACTTTTTTTAAACTGGAAATTTTTGTTAAAGAAGATCTTCATATTTTGGTTTTTCAAAGTTAGTAATTACTTCAATATTATCGATGGCTTCATCGATTAGTTTTTCGTAATCTAGGTTTTGTTCGTAAGAGATGCAGTTTTCGAGTTTGGGCTTGATTACTGGATGTTTAGGAACAAAGATGGTACAGCAATCTTCATAAGGTAAGATGCTTGTCTCATAAGCTCCTATTTTCTCTGCTAAGGCGATTATTTCTAATTTATCAAAGCAAGCTACAGGTCTTATGACTGGCATACTTACTACATTATTTACACAGACCATACTTTCTAAGGTTTGGGATGCGACTTGGCCTATACTTTCACCATTGAAAATTGCATGGGCGTTTATTTTTTTTGCGTATTTTTCAGCGATACGATACATCATTCGGCGCATGATGGTTATCATATAAGTGTCTGGACATTTTTTATATATTTCTTCTTGAATTTTTGTAAATGGAACGACATGAACTTTTATTTTTCCAGAGTATTCGTTTAATATTTTAGCTAATGATAATACTTTATTTTTAGCTTCGAAGCTAGTATGAGGTGGTGATTCAAAGTACATACATTCGATTGACACTCCTCTTTTTAGAGCGAGGTATCCCGCAACTGGACTGTCAATTCCACCCGATAACATTAAAAGTCCTTTTCCCTGAACGCCAACTGGGTAACCGCCAGCTCCTTTTATTTCACTGGTGTATACATATGTTCCATCGGTTCTGATTTCGACGTGCAGGATGATATCTGGATTGTGAACGTCGACTTTGAAGTGCGAATTTTTGAGAATTAAGGCCCCTAAGTTACTACTGTATTCCATGGATGGTGTTTTAAAGGTTTTGTCTGCCCTACTTGTGATTACTTTGAATGTTTTTTTATTTCTATCCATAATTTCCAAAGATTTTTTTAAAACGTCTTCTATATTATTATTTACTTTATAAGCTTTGGATATACTGTGAATGCCGAAGACTTTTTTGAGTTTTTCTTCGATTTTATCGGCGTTTTCACAGTAGATATACATTCTAACGTTGTTTTTGATTATTTGAGCTTTTTCATCTTTTAACGTTGCTTCAATGTTTGCGGTTAAGGTTTTGACAAAATATTTACGATTGTCTTTTTTGGTGGTTAGTTCACCATATTTGATCATTATTAGTTCGTTCATGATTTTTACTCCTTTGCTTATCAATTATATTATATTTTTAAAAAAAATAAAAGATGGATTTGGCCATCTTTTAATCTTTTTCCCCATATAATTTAAGTAATCTATCATATATGCCTGGTTCAATTTGGTTTAGGGCGTTTATGGTTATTTCTAGAGCTTTAGAATATTCACCACGATTGAATAGGCTTTCAGAATAGTTTAGGTTTTTATCTAATTCTTTGTAGCTTGAACGATAGCGGTTACCATAAACGATAGAGGTTTCAGTCATGATTGCGGTTTTCATCATGTCTTTGGTTCTGGTGTATAGTTTTAAGGCAAGATCTCGGGCTGTGTCGACTCTAGTGTTTAGGGTTTCAATGGTTATTGGTTTTTTATCCAGTTCTTTGACGATTTCATTCATCGCTTCTTTAGCTTCTTTTAGTTCAACGTAATAGCTATTTGGAATAACTGGTAAGTTATATGTTCTAATTTGATTTTGAGCTTTTTTAAGTAAAGTTTTAACTTCATCTAATTGCTGGCGAGCGCGAACTTCATCATCGTGCATGTTGCCAATAACGTTTAAGGTGTTATCGAGGTCTTCGTCAATTTGCGCCAGGCGATTTGCGAGTCCTTCTACTTCACCAGTTAATTTGGAATAGGCAAAGCTATTGTTTTTAGTGTGATCGTTTAGAATTTTGTAATCGTCATTTAGCTGCATAACGCTAGACTGAACACCATATAGTTTTTCGATGTTTTCTTCTGACAATTTGTACATTCTTTTAAGATCGTCGATTTGGTCGATGATATCATTTATGAGTTTGTTAGTTTTATAAAGTTTCTTTTCAAGGATGCGTTTGGCTTCTTCGTAGTCTTTACGAATGACTTTTTCTTTTTCAAAATCAGTGAATAGATTTTCAAAGTATTCGGTTAGGACTTTTAAATCGAATAAGCTATCTTCGAGGTTTAAAACTTTGGCGCGATCTAAGATGTCACTTATTTTTTTCTTAGCTTCTTCGACATTGAATTCAACGTTTAAGTAATCTAGTGGATAACCTTCTTTGACCATTTGACTATAAATTTCCATTATTTCATTAATTTTTTTTGGTAAAATTCCACAGGCAATTAGAACGATTGATGGTAGTTCATCTAAAACTACTTCCATGTGATTAAGCATTTCATCGGCTGATTTTAAAACTGTCGGTATTTCGGTGTATTGATTGTGCTCCATCAGGATTTCGAATTCTTCAAATCTTTTAGAGATGTTTTCAAACTGCATAGAAACTGTTTTTTCAAACATACCAAATTCAGATTTGGTTTCATTAAATTTTTGGAGTAATTCACGATATCTCGATTTGATCTTTGTGATGCTGCCACGGCTTCTTTCTTCGCTGTCTGTTATGTCTTTGATTTCATCTAATAGAAAATCAGAGGCCGTTTTAACCTTATATATTTCCATTTCGACTTTGGCTATTTTGTACATAGTACTTTTATAGTCTTTTTTATTTAGGGAATATTCAGCTTCGATAAGCATGTCGGTTATTTTAGGTATTTTGATTTCTTTAATATCTTTTAAGCGGTCTTTCCACCCTTCATACAAGACACGCATTTTTTCATTGCTATTATAATTTTCTATTTTGGAAAGTTCTGGGCCAACAGGTGATGTATCTATTTGGTTTTTTTGATAGTCTAAGTCGTCAAGCATTTTACGAAGTTTACTTTTTTTAGCGTTTCTTCTGATTAATAAAACTAATAATATAAAGATAAGAGTGGCCCCAGCAATAATGGCCATTATTATTATGTTGTTATTCATGTTACCTCACCTATTATGATTTTATCATATTTTGCACATTTTTGTAAATTTTTTGTCAAAAAATGAAAAGTCTTTTGATTTGAATTTTTAAGATGTTTTTTTGAATATTTGATTTTTATTAGGCAAATTGGTTTAGATTTATTCTATTTTACATTCATATTTAGTAACTAGGTCATTTTTTCTTTGATTTACAAGTGTTTTTAGGAATTCTTGGGCTTGACTTTTAGGTAAAAGCATAATATAATTATTAAAGCGTGTTTAAGCAGCGTTATTTTGAGGGTTATAATGTGATTATTCCCTATAGGGGTTATCTAATTTACCGCTGCTAAATTAGGTATTGATATAATTCACCCTATAACTTTTCAAAGTAACCTTTCACGCGAATATGTGAAAGGAGGAAAAAGTATGGCAAGATATACAGGACCTGTTTACAAGAAATCTAGACACTTAGGTTTTTCTGTTTTAGAAAACGGAAAAGAGCTTGCTAAAAGAGCTTATGGACCTGGAGAACATGGACAAGATAGAAGAAGAAAACTTTCTAACTATGGTGTTCAACTTCAAGAAAAACAAAAGCTTAAATTTATGTATGGTTTAAGTGAAAAACAAATGCATAAGGCTTTTGAAATGGCTTTAAAGGCTAAAGGTGTCAATGGTGAAAACTTACTTAGAATTTTAGAGAGTCGTTTAGATAATTTAGTTTATCGTATTGGTTTTGCGACTACTCGTAAAGGTGCGAGACAACTTGTTAACCACGGACATATAACTGTCAATGGTAAAAAGGTTGATATTCCATCTTATCAAGTTAAACCTGGCGATGTTATCGGTCTTAAAGATAGTGATAAAGAGATGGCTGTTGTTAAGGCTTCTTTAGAAGCATTACACAATAGAGTTGAATTTGTCACTTTCGATGAGAAGAAAATGGAAGGTACTTATGTAAGACTTCCTGAACGTAGTGAACTTAATGCCGATATCGATGAAGCATTAGTTATCGAATACTACAACAGAAATTAGGAGTTTTTTCCTAATTTTTTTGTATGAAATTATGTAGAATTCTACATAAATGAAAAAAGAAGTTCTTATCGAACTCCTCCGCCACCTGATGAGAATCCGCCAGAGCTCATTCCACCACCAGAGAAACTTCCACCACTACTTGCGGCACTTCTAGCTCTCATAGCCGCGCTTACTGAATGGGTACTAAATGAGCTTACCCAGTAGTAGCTGTGATAGTAATTGCTTTGACTATATTCTGCTGGATGGAATTTTTCAAATTGTTTGGCAACTTTATCGGCTATGCCTAAGCTTTCAGCGAATATTAGATATTCATCCCAAACATGAACTTCGATAGCTTTCTTTTCATCAATTAAGGTCATGTCTTCAAGGAATTGTTTTAATCCTTTTAATTTGATAAATTCATCACGTAATTTGGCAGTGAATTTATAGACTTTTCGTTTGCCTTTTTTGGAATAATTTTCTTCGCCTGTAATAATATATCCTTCATTTATTAAAAGACTCTTAGAATAGCTTTCGGCATCTTCTAGCCATCTTTCGATTTTTTGATAATGATTTTGAGAATATTTTTCGAAATCTTTTGGATTTACTTTACCACTATTATTAGAGGCCGCGTTTAATATAAAAGCTAGGCTTGCTTCAATATTGTTTGGAAGGTTTTGTAATTTTGTAATGTCTATATAATAATTATCATCTTTATTAAAATCTAAAACACCATCTTTTTCAGTTTGGACCATTTCGATTTTCTTTTCTTTAAGCCATTTTAAAATTAGCGCGCCCATGATGTTTTCTTCTTTCATTATTCTTTCTTCTTTGCCAATATAATATGCTTTTAAGACATCTTTATCAAATGGAATGTCTCTAAAGTTATTGATGTCTTTTGGTATTACAAATTCGGTTTTATCGATGCGGTCTTTTGATTTTGATGCTTGAACTAGTGCAAAGATGACTAAACCAAAGATTGAAGCAGTTAACACAATTGGAATGAAGGTATTCCAAAATGATTTTGATTCGTTTAATTTAGCTCCTTCTAGAGCTTCATCTACTACGTTATCATAGGTTCCAGATTTGGTTACATCTAGATTAAAGGTATTATTTGGAAAACCAATTAGGGCAACAACGTATTCATTTGACGACATATTTCCTTTACTTTTTAAGACTACTTCCCCATTTGTGTTTGTGTTTTCACTGTTAAATCCATATGAACTATATTTTATGTCATTGAAGGCAGTATCACCTTTAAAGGTTATTTGAAAACTTCTAGGGGCAGGATTCATATTTTGTGGGAGGAAACTAAAGTATAATATTTGTCTATCACTATACTGCCATACTAAATCTTCGATTGTATAATTTAAAGTATAAGTATGGGTTCCATATTCGATTCCCCAGCAAAGTTCAAGTCCATCTTCTGTATAATTAATGCCGTTTTTGTATGATTTTGCACTTTTAGAGGCACTTGTATTCCAGGTAGACTCATATTGATAACTTGTTCCGTCCATGGAAACAGTAAAGTTAGTTATTTCCCTATCCTCCAGATTACCAAATGAGTGGTAGCTTTCGGTTCCTTCGTTGGCTGTAAGGTCCCAGACTTCAGTGACATGACCGTCACCATTTTGATCAATATAAACAGTTGTATTTATACTGTTTAATTCGTTGGCTTTAACGCCAAAGGCACAGCCGAATAAGCAAATAAAACTAAAAATTATTAAATATATTTTCTTCATATCTCTCTCCTCTATTTTAATTTTACCATAAATAAATATGAAAAAAACTAAAATATGTTTTTTTAGTTTTTACTTGACAAACACTTTTCTATGACAATTATTAAAAAACTTAGCGATTAAGATTATATTAAATGAAGGTTTTATGTAGTGAGATATGATTTGAATGCAAACTTTAGTTACTTTGTTTCTAAATATTTAAAAAAGCCATGAAAAATGTGAATTTCATAGTTATGTATTTCATCTACTGAAGAGACTTAATCTTTTGTTTTGAAAGTCCAGTATTTTTTACAATATCATTTATTGGCATACCGTATTTAAGTAAGTTCTTAGCTGTTTCAAGTAAAGCTTTTTCTTTGCCGCGCTTTTCACCACGTATTTCACCACGTATTTCACCGCGTTTTTCACCACGTGCTTCGCCTTCTTCAACACCGTTCGCATAATATGTATTACGGATTTTTCTTTCGTCTTCTTCTACTGAAATAAAATTAGCAAAATAATTTTCATCATTTACTCTGTTTACTTCATCTTTAATCTTTTTCATAAGATTGTCTCCTTTCTCTGCCAAAAATTCTAATTCTTCTTT
>DVFV01000136.1 GCA_018713045.1 Candidatus Coprosoma intestinipullorum
CCTTGGAGATTATCTGCTTTTAAAAATCAGATACAAAAAGCACACACTAACCATGTGTATGCTTAAATTTTGGAAATATTTTCCCGTTAATGTTTACTTTTTTTCGGGACATTTTCCCAAGTTATTGACAGTAATTTAATGCAAAAAATATTTACAAATAGTTTCTTTTCTGATAAGATAATTCGAAAGTCGGGTGAAAGATATGAATAAAACAGTTAATTTAAATAGTCTGAAGAGCGAAAAATATATAGATTTATCAACAAATTTAAATGAGCTATTATTTGCTTATTGGAATTTATTAAAATCTGAATCAGAAAATGATTCAGCAAAATATTTATCTCTAATTTACGAAATAGTAAAAACTTTAAATTTAAGCGATGAAATTAAAAACATTTCTTTCGAAAATGACACGTCTTACATTGGTGGCTATTATGATTTTGAGGAAAAAAAATTAATTTTAAATATTCAAATGTTATTACAAGCAAGAAAATTAGATATACTTTCTAATACCAATTTTATAATTGAATATCTTACAATATTATTTCACGAAATATTCCATGCTATTCAATATCAATATATGAATAATTTTAATAATTACTTAATATCTACCATAAAAGAATTATCCATTCATATAAAACAAAATAGAAATTTAAATTCTCAATTACACGATTTAATTCCAGATGAACGTGAAGCTAATATTGAAAGTGCTAAATTATTATATGACTTTGCAAAACAAAATACCTTATTATGTACAGAAGAATATAATGAAACTATTAGTAATTTAAACTATTATTTAACAAATGGTTATCTTTATAGAAACGGATTATCAATTTATCCATATCAAAGCATTTCAAAATTCGATAAAACCATTCCAATGTTAATCGATGAAAACGTGGATAATTATAATAAACTAATATATGGTTTAGATATACACAGCAATCCATCGGTTTCTTTGTTAGTTAATAAAAATAATAAAAAAATAATAAAATTATAATAAAATTATAATATTTTGTGTTATAATCCTAATATAACCACAAGTGAAAGAAGGTACTCTATGAGCAGAAATACCGGAAAATTCATTTCTAGAGAAACAGAAACATTCTGCAACGGTGATAGAGCTATTACTGATACGTTTATGTTAAATGATGGCACATTAGTTTTTCATATATATAATGTAACTGCAGATGGTAAAGAACACAGTCATCAAATTGTAGATGAATATGGTCGTCAAGTTTACGCCCGTGCTATTGGTGGTTCACATCCTTGGATAGAATTAAATAGAATGGTTGCATTAAGATGGCTATCAACTTTATCCCAAGATAAAATAGCTGAGGCCTTAAATCTAATGAACGAACAACAACTTCAATTTGTTTCAGATATGATTTGTGAATCTCAACAAGCAGATGTAGAAACTGCTAGGCCATTAAAAAAATTGTATAAAAAATAGGAGAAAATTATGGAAAAGTTGTTTGAAGATTATTTAACAAATGGTTTATCTGAATATGATGCAAAATACTTATCTACATATAAATATGTAATGTTACTATCAAAAAACAAAAATATTACTGCATATTTTGCTAATCTTGATTATATTTACTTTGTTGAGTATCCAACATCTAACAAAGAATATAATAGTCCCCTAGAAGTTTTAGAAGAAGAACTAACGCTTACTGGAGGAGATGCCGGTATAATATATGAAAATATCAATGGAGATTTTCATGTAATAGCCTTTATCGATTTAAAAGAAAAAAATCATACGATATAATCAAAAAAATAAACTGTTTTAATTAATAAAATAGAGGGGCTGTCATGAAATTAGATAACTAGTTTCTTACAGCTCTTTTCTTTATTTATTGAATAAAATACTATTCAATAAATAAATAAAGAAATACCAATTATACATCAAAAATATAGTTTTCCTCTAATCTTATTCAAGAGGAATTTAATGATTTAAGTTAAAAAATTATATTAGTTCATTTAAGAAACAGCACAAAAACATGTGAAAAGAGGCTGTCTGAAATCATTTTATTTCATGACAGCCCCTTCTTTTGGATTAAAAAAAACAATTTCAAAATGGTGAGAGATACAGAAATCAAACCCAAAAATGCATAAATTTTATAAATTCATGTGTCGTTTATCATATGCAAAAAATATTGCGTTTTCTATATGTATGAAATGTAAAACTAAATGCAACCCTAAAAATAATTAAGGTCTCAAAGAAGTTATTGGTATAATATAAATTCCTGTTTCCTTATCCTGAATAACCGCCTCATAATGTCCCACAATGACACACATAAACTTTGGTTTAATAGAAACATTATCATAAAATTTCATTAAACTTTTCTTAGCCTCTTATAAGTTCACCATCAGTTTCATATTTCTCGATATCTTTTACAAGAGTATCATTCCCAGCCACTGTTGATTAATTTATTGCCAAAAAAACTTTATAGATTTTTTAATACCTTTATCTATAAAGTTTTTTTATTGTTTTATTCTTTTTTATTGGGAAATATGCCTTATTTAGATAGAAATTATATATAACTTACCGGAACATAATAATTATTTCTATCGATTGGAAAAATCTCATCACTCATACATAAAACAATTCCTTTCCCTTTCTCATTATTTAAACTATCAAGTACCTCAAAATTTTTTGTACATTCACCATTTGGCTTTTTTCCTTTTTTTACTTCTATAGGATATAGCTTATTATTATAATCTATAATCAAATCAATCTCTCTTTTCTTATCATCCCTATAATAAAATAAATATCTTTTAAAATTTTTCCCATTATTGGCAAAAGTTTTAATGATTTCACTCACCACATAAGTCTCAAAAATATGACCTGCATACGCACTTGCCTCTAAAATCTCCGCATTAGGATACTTTGCTAAAAAGCAAGCAAGACCAGTATCCATAAAATATATCTTCGGTCTTTTTATAGTTCTTTTAATAACATTGTTAGAAAAAGGTTCAAGCAATATGACAAGTCCGGTATTTACTAAAATAGAAAGCCAAGCTTGAGCTGTAGGAACGCTAATCTCTGCATCATTTGCTACTGTAGTTATATTAAGTTCTTCCCCAGTTCTAGCTGCTATACTTGTCATAAATTTCATAAATTTAATCTCATCACTAATATTTATTAAATCTCTTATATCTCTTTCAATATAAGTCTTAACATAACTTTCATAATATTCATCTAACGTAATACTTTTATTAGTGTAAAGTTCAGGATAACTACCTTTAAATATTCTTTCAAATAATTTTTTACTATCACATTTTGAAGAAATATTTTTCTTTTTTAATTCTGTAATTTCCGGTATAAAAACCTTATCAGGCTTTTCATTTAATTCATTAGTCGAAAGACCATACATTTCAATTATTCCTACTCTTCCAGCTAAAGATTCACTTACATTTTTCATTGAAAGAAAACTCTGTGAACCAGTTAAATAATACATAGTTGTAACTTCTTTCCCTGAACTTAAAACATTATTAAGTCTTGCCTCATCAACCCGCATTTTAATATATGAAAGCAAATTTGGCGCATACTGAAATTCATCGATTACAAGTGGAGCTTTATAAGTTTCTAAAAAAAGTTCAGGATCAGAAATAGCTAAATCTCTTGCATTCAAATTGTCTAAAGATACATAATTAATATTTTTATTAATATGCATAAGCATTGTTGTCTTTCCAACTTGTCTAGGTCCAGTAACCATTATAACTGGAAAACCCTTAGACATTTTTTCTATAACGCTCTCAATATTTCTATTTATATATTTTTCCATTATTATCGCTTCCTTTCATAACTAATTATATCACATTTATACGTAAATTTAAAGTGTCACTTTAAATTTACACCATCAATAAACTTAATATACACTTTTCAAGAGTTTTGATATTCACTTTTTATGAAAAATAACTATGAATAATCATAGTTATTTTAACTTTTTCGCATTTTTTCTAATCCAAACATAAAACATCGTCATCGGCAGTAACACAAAACTAAAATCAGCAATCATATTTACAGCCTCACTTAAATCACCTGGACTATAATAACTTAAATTTACTTTATTAATTATTTCATCATGACCGATTTTATCAGTCATAATCCCTATAAAATTAGGGTTCTTTTTATTCAAAACTTTTAAATATTCCAAAGCCTTCTTTTCATCGCCCTCTTTATAAACTAAAACTAACTTAGCCAAATCAAATGAAAGACCAAAATCACCCTCATATTTTTTAATAAGTTTATTTAAAGAATCCTTATCTTCAAAATAAGCATAAACTCCAGAAAGTAAATATCTTGCCCCTAAATTATCATTCTCATTAAGTTCAAGTATTCTCTCTAAAACCTCTTGAGCTCTTTTCACCATTCCATTTTCAAGTAAAGTAATCGCTTTAGTATATAAAATTCTCATATAAGGTCTTGTTTCATATAAAACATAAAATTCACCGATGTTATCCTCATCAAAAAATCCTTCCTTAGTTAAATAATCTTCGGTTTCTTTAATTATTTTATCTAGGCCATCTAACTTCTTTAAATCATCTTCAAACCCGAGTAAAAATAATTTCGCATCCGCATTGTTAGGATCTAAATTCAAAGCTTCCTTTGCCAGCCTCTTGGCATCCTTCTCATCCTTTGCCTCCATTGCCTCATCGAGCTTTTCAATAGACATAACTTCATTTGTATCTTCTATATCAAGATCATGACTATTATAAAGCTCCATAAATTTCTTTAAAGCCTCTTCTTCAGACATATTACCCTTATTTTTCATAAACTCATCTAATTGTCTGTACATTTTTTCAAAATCCATTTAACTCACCTCTGACACAACTATAACATAAAACTATAAAAACACCAAAGAACAAAATACCAAAATAAATTTTGGCATTAGCTTACCTCACGGTAAGCTTTTTCTACTTCACAGAAACCTAAGGCTTCTCCATAGACCAGTATCGGATGGTTGCCACCCTAATTTTTTTTGTCAAAATT
>DVFV01000137.1 GCA_018713045.1 Candidatus Coprosoma intestinipullorum
GATTTCAACGTCTTCATATGGTTCGCATTTAACACCGTCTATTTCTTTAATAATTATTTGTGGTTTAGACACTTGCATTTCATATCCTTCACGGCGCATAGTTTCGATAAGGATTGATAAATGAAGTTCTCCACGACCAGATACCATCCAAGATTCTGAATCAATTTGATTTACTTTTAAGGAAACATCTTTTTCGGTTTCTTTCATCAATCTTTCTTCAATTTTTCTAGCTGTTAGGAATTTTCCTTCTCTTCCAGCGAACGGACTTGTGTTTACGCCAAAGGTCATTTGAAGGGTTGGTTCATCAATTCGAAGTTTTGGAAGAGCTTCTTCATGACCAACTTCACATACTGTTTCACCAACTGATATATCAGGAAGTCCGGCAATGGCAACGATGTCACCAGCATGAGCTTCTTCTATTTCAACTTTGTTTAATCCGTAGAACCCAAATATTTTTTGAATTCTAAATTGTTTGGTACTACCATCTAATCTAATACATGATACAGTTGTATTTACCTTGATATGGCCTCTTTTAACGACACCAATTCCAATACGACCTACGAAATCGTTATAATCAAGTAGGGCTGGTTGGAATTGGAATGGTCCGTTTTCATCGACTTTTGGTTCAGGAATATTTTCAATTACCGCATCTAAGATTGGATCCATAGTTTTCTTTTGCGTCGTAACGTCTGGGTCTGTACTTGATGTTCCATTTAGGGCAGATGCATAGAGAACAGGGAAGTCTAGTTGTTCAAGGCTCGCACCTAATTCGATAAATAAATCCATAACTTCATCAACGACAACGGCTGGACGAGCTGATGGTTTATCGATTTTATTAACGACGACAATTGGAACAACTCCAGCTTCTAAGGCTTTTTTTAGAACGAATCTTGTTTGAGGCATTGTTCCTTCATAAGCATCAACGACTAATAATACTCCGTCAACCATATTCATGATACGTTCAACTTCGCCACCAAAGTCAGCGTGGCCTGGAGTATCTAAGATATTAATTCTATATCCTTTATAATGAATTGCAGTTGTTTTAGCAAGAATTGTAATTCCACGTTCTCTTTCTAAATCGTTTGAGTCCATAGCTCTTGTCTGAACTTCTTCGTTTTCTCTAAATGTTCCTGATTGTTTAAGTAATTGGTCAACTAATGTTGTTTTTCCATGGTCAACATGGGCGATTATCGCAATATTTCTTTGTTTCATAACATACCTCTCCCTTTTTTTCACTAGGGTTGATTATAACATTTTTTTTAGGTTTTGTAAATAAAAAGCCTATATTTAAGGCTTTAAGGTATTATTTTTGATTTTTAGGATTTTTCTTTAGAGTAAAATGAGTTACTAATATTGAAACAACTATACAAATGATGCCTATAGAAAGAATGATGATAGGTGCGTATGCGGATGTAGATGGAACATTTACTATTTCGGTTGGTTCATCATTTTGATTTATAGATGCTTCTTCAGTGTTTTCTTTTATTTTAAATGGATCGTTTTCAGTTCCACTTCCTGTCAGTTCAAGGTTAGAATTTAAATAGACAACGGGATATATTTCAACGGTGATTCCCTGATTTGGATTTTGATTTGATGGTCTATCGTTAAATTCACCTGTTTCACCACTAAATATATATTGGATTAAAAGTTCTGAATCGTATTTTGGAGTGATTATATAACTATTATCGATGTTTAAGTAATTATTAACTTGGCAGCTAAAACGGTCTTGATCATAGCTTAGTCCAGGATCGGTTACTGTGCATGATGTGGCATTAAGGTCGGCTTTTAGGACGTCGGTTAGAGTCATTAATCCGACGTTTCCATTCCAAACATATTTTCCTTCATTTGCTTGCTGGGTTTTAATGACTTCATCAATGTTTCCGGCATCCCAACTAGCTGGGCCAATATTAAAATTGCTTGAAACAATTTGATTTTGAGCTTCCTGTTTTAACGAATTATAATAATCGTTATTTAAATATATATTTAAATTTGAATCGAATAAAACAGTCCCTTTATATTTGCCATTTTCAAATTCACTTGGTTTTCCAACCATATTTGAAGTTGCAGACCAAACATTGCAACCTTGTGTACTATTTTGACATAGGGTTCCACCTTTACCTTGACTTCCTTTATCACGGTGGTTCGTTTCATCAAAAGTTTGATTATCTATACTAGTGGTTCTAATGATTTTAATGGTTCCGTCTTTTTCAACTGATATTACACGCCATAGCTCATCATTAAACTCAATATAATTGTCTGGATTTTGTCCGCGATAAATATATCTTCCTTGAATATAACTGTCTTCGTACAATCCTTCTCCTTCAGTTACTAAATTTTGAACTAGATAATCTTTAGCATTTGTTTGACTTGCAATGACAGTAGAAGGTATCACGATAGTTAACAAAGTGATTAGTATTATATTTAATTTTTTCATATTGCATCTCCTTTATTTTAAGTATATCACATTATAAACGAAAAGTCATCTATTAAATGACTTTTTGTGACAACTTTATATTATAAAATGGTTTTAGAGTATTTTATGAAAAAGGTGTCTTATGAAAAAGAACATATATACTATTATCGGAAAAAACATAAAAAAATACCGTAAGGCAAATGGTTTAACTCAAGAGCAATTAGCTCTTAAAACAAATTTGTCTTATGGTTTTATAAAAAATTTAGAAGCGAAGAGCGTTCGAGCAACGATTTCAATTGAAACATTAGAGCTTATTGCAGAATGTTTAAATGTTAAAATTGGTAATTTTTTTGAAGATGACTATGATAATTAGTTATCTTTTTTTATGTATATATTCTTATTTTATATATTCAACTATTCTGTAAACTTCGGTAGACGGATTGGCAAATGTGGATTTAATATTTCGTCCAGACTTTAAATGATATTTTTCTTGAAACTTCGCATTTTTAATGGCCACTTCGGTTTTATCATATATATCATTATAAATATCGTAACTCTTTTTATATTTGGGAATATGTTTAACGACTTTTTCAAACGCTTCTTTATTGGTAAGTTTACTTGTGGTTTTCTCAAAATGACATAAAATCCAATCTTCAAAGCATGGGGAAGAAGTTATCACTTCAATATCATGTGATTTGGCGAGAATGGTAGCTTCTTTTATTTGTTCGTTTTTACGAGGGTCTTCATCAGTATCAAATACACAGTATACTTTATTTCCATCTTCTACTTTTATTTCTTGATATTTCATTTGTTTAATTAGACTTTTTACTAAGTTTACTGGGTCGGTACAATTGCCTTTGGCCATTATAATATTATAGGGTTTATTTCTGTCATTAAAATTTTTAAAATATAGTGATTCAGTGGCGTTTTTTCCTTCAAAGGCAATCAGTATTGTCTTTTTTCTATTTCTGGGTTTGCCAATTCGGTATTCACTTATTTTTCTATCTCGTTTATGTCCCATAAGTTTATATCACTTTGAATAAATGGTACAGCACCATATTTTCCAAGCATATATCCTTTTTCTATGTTTTCATCTTTTCTGACAGAAAAATCGCTCAAGCAATAAAGGTCACTGTAGCCTGTTTGATTATCTTTTTCAGTAAACCATATTTGATCTCGTCTTAGAATATCGAGATTTAAAAGGTTTGTATCATGAGTATTAAATATTAACTGTGATGATTTTTTATTTATTTCTTTATTATTAAATAGTTCAATTATCTTTCTTGTTAAATATGGATGAAGACTTCTATCTAGTTCATCGATAATTAAAACAGAACTATCATTTATAGACTGCGCAATAAAGGGGATTAGATAAAATAGTATTTGAGTTCCTTTAGATTCTTCATCAAAACTTAATTTTCCTTCATTCTCCCCTTTATGAGTAAAATTAACTTGATATGTAGTTAAAAGTTCAGATGGCAGAGAGTTTTCAGATATTTTACTAAAAAATCCTTCAGATAAATCAAACTTTGTAACTTCATAATCTATTATATTCATATCTGCTTGTTCAAGAAAATTTAGAGCAAAGGTTTTTAATTTTTCGTCTTGATCGTCATCGTATTTTTTTAAAGCTATTCTTTTTAGATTTTCAACGGAAAAACAAACAACTATATTATTCGTTAAGAATTCATAGGCGGGTTTGGTTTTATCATAATTCCAAGCAGTCGCAGTGGCTAAAAAGAATTTGTTTGGAGTATTTTTAATTTCAATTTCTTTTAATTTGTTTTTTTCTCTGGCCGTAAAACTGTATTTATTCACATTTGTACGATCGAATATTTTAGTTTGTTTTCCTTCCGGATAACTATAAAGATATTCCTCGTATATTTGTTTGTAATCAGCTTTAAAGCCATATACATATTCTATTTCTTCAGCAATAAATTTTATTTCAAATTCACTTGGTGATTTTTTTGATTTTTTATCTAATTTATATGGCGTTATTGGTAGGGGTGAGTTTGGATTTGAGTTATTGGAGTTTGCAAGCATCGATACAACTGCTTTTAATACATAAAATAAGTTGGTTTTTCCAGAGGCGTTTGCCCCATAGATAGCTGCCGTTTTTAATATTTTTTTATTCCTCTTTAAGCAAAAGTTATCTTCTAATACATTACTAGAATTTCCAAGCATACTAAAGGTAACTTTGTTTTTGAATGAGAGAAAATTAGTAACACTGAATTCTAAAAGCATATAATCAACTCCTTTATATGGATATTATATGCATTTTCGAAAATAAAATCAATTGTTTTTAACGTTAATATTTAATTTTTGCGATTTTTTCACAAAAAAAGGACTTTATTGTTTGTTAATGTATCTTTTAACATAATAAAATCCATATAACCATCTGATAACTATTCTTACGGTCCAAAGGAGAATACTACCTATATATAGATCAAATAATACTGATTCTCTTTTAGAAAAGTAAGATGACCTTATCATATGTCTTTGTCTTTTGGTCAATACTTTTAAGAGATTTAAATCTTCATATTTAATAACCGGGCATCTTTTTTTAACTTCGGAACAAGTAAATAATTTACAGGTCAGGTTTTTCGTTTTACATCCCTGCTTACTTTGAAATGGGCAGAGGCGGCAACATCCATTGATGTTTCCATTTTGAAGCTGTTGCTGAACTAGGCATTTATTATTTTTAAAGCAACAGATATCTTTATGATTATAGAAATTGTCGACTTCGTCACAGGCTGCATCATAGATGTATTTGAATCTTTGTTTTCGATTTTTGATGTTTAAGGCTTTTATAATATTTTTGATGTTATATTTATCGTTTTCCACAGTAAATGTTACATTTTTATAGAAAATAGAACGGTAAATAAACAGATGTTTATAAAATTTATTTAATTCTTGTTTGTTATTTATTTTAACTTCTTTTAACATATGTTAACCTTATTTATATGATGGGTTATGGGTTTTATCATCTGTTATTATTTCCGGAAAAATATTAACTGGAAAGTTTTCAATGTTTTCTTTTACTTCACAAAATGTTTCAAATCCTTTTTTGCTATGATAATCGCCAAAGAGTCCTGAGCCACAATAGTTAAATTGAAGGACAAATGAGATAACACATAAAATTATAAACGAAAGAATGGTAATTGTAATTTTTTTACACAGTTTCATTTTAAGCAAAGCAAATATAATTAGGACTATTATTAAATAAAATGATATACCTATATAGTTTTCAAAACCAAAGAAATCGTTATAATATATCGATTCAAGTATTTTTATATCAAAGCGGAAATAGCTAATTATAAATGATATCAGAAATGAGCCGATTAAAGATAGGGGAAAGGCAATAACATTTTTGACTTTTGGAAAACACTGTTTGATTATAACCATAGTAAATGCGAATAAATATAGACCAATAAAAATAAACATAGATACACCTCTCAATGCTTATTTTAGCATATTTTATTTTAACTTAAAAGGTCAGGGTCATTTATGTTTGTTTCTTTAGGGAAAACCGTAAAATTTTCATCCAAATCTAGGGTTGCCAGAAGAACATCATTTAAATTTAAGCCTTTTACTTTTAGTTCGTGAAAGAGCCACTTTTCATCTTTGTGGGCAGCTTCTAGGGCTTCATGCATAACTATTCCATCGACGATTAAATTTGAACACAGTCCGGATCTTTGTTTTTGGATTTTTAAATCTTTATTAGTTGGTGTTTGATAATCAGGTTTGGCCATAAAGCTTACTTTACCATTGGCTTCCATAACGGCATAGTCGATTTCGGAGATATCAAAATAACCGCTACTTCGCGCTCCTTCTAATAAATCGTTGATATCAAATCGGTTTTTTTGTAAGTTTTTATATAATATTTTTCCTTTTTTGATAAGTAATGTCGGCTTGCCAATAAAGAACTGTCTTATTTTTAAGTTTTTCATGGTTATTAGATTTACTAAGTAAGCAACTATTCCGAAGATGACGACGGCAACAATTCCATGAAGATATTCTGATTCGAGGTTTAGGGCAAGTTCGGCGGCGAAGTTACCGATTGAAATGCCGATGACATAGTCAAAGAGGCTGAACTGGGATACTTGTTTTTTTCCAATCATTTTGGTTACTAAAAATAGGGTTACTAAGGAAACTAAACTTCTTAAGATAACATCTAATAGTTCCATCATTTCTTTTTCCATAAGGATCACCATTTTTATTATGGTAATAAAAAAAATAATTATGCGAGATAATTACTTTTTCTTTTTATGAATTTTTTCAGCTAAAGCATGGGTGTCGACAACTATATCGGTTTTTAAGACAAATGTTAAAACGATGATTGTCAATATAGCATATAATATATATCCGAGTTTTTGATCATGGAGAACGTAGACGATTGAGGCAGCTGAGAAAAGAATACTAATTCCATAGATTATCAAAACTGTCGTTAAATGAGAGAAGTTTTTATTTAATAGTTGATGGTGAAGATGGGATTTGTCCGGTTTAGATATTTTTTCACCTTTGAGTAATCTTCTGATAATGGCAAATACGGTATCTAAGATTGGTATAGCTAAGATTAGAACTGGGATTATTAATGATGTGAGGGTAACACTTTTGAATCCAAGTAATGCGATTACAGCAATCATAAAGCCCATGAATAGGGAACCAGAGTCACCAGCAAAGATAGATGCAGGATGGAAGTTATGAACTAAGAATCCTAAAACTGAGCCTAACATGATAAAGGTTAAGACAAATTCTAGTCCAAGTTTTCCCATTATTATCGAAATTATTCCGATTGTCGCAAAGTATATTGCGCTTATGCCCGCACATAATCCATCTAGTCCGTCGATTAGGTTAATACAGTTTAGACAGCCTAAGATAAAGAAGATAGTTATCGGGTAGGCAAATATTCCAAAGTCAATGTAAAATCCAAAAGCTGATACGTCTTGGATTAGTAGGCCACCATATATCGTAACGACGCAGGCTGCAGCCAACTGAGCGATAAACTTGACTGAGGCTTTTAATGGTTTTATGTCGTCAATAGCGCCAATTAAAACAATAATAAAGCTTCCGATTAAAACAGAGTTCATGGTACTACTAGGTTCACCAAAAATCATATAACCTAAAAGGAAACCAAAGAAGATGGCTAATCCTCCTAGTCTTGGCATCGGTTTACTATGAACTTTTCTTTTGTTTGGTATATCTAAAGCTCCGACGTGGATTGCGATTTTTTTAATAAATGGAACGATTAGGGCAACAAAGAAAAAGGTTGTCATAACCATTAAAAAGATTCTTGTTATTTCATCATGCATCTTAAAGCTCACCTCTGTTTATAATTTTAACATATTTTTCTAAATAATACTAATTCTCGCTTGATGATTTAAATTGAAAGATAGCGGTGGCGACGGTTAAAACTATCGAAGCAACAGTGATTAGAGAGTTACTTTGAAGGTTTAGGAGACTAGATACGGTTTCAATAAACAAGAACGAACCAAAGAGACTCGTGGCAATGATTATGATTGGTTTTTGGAAACTCATTCCAAGGAATCCAGCTATGGCTCCAATTATCGCACCGATAATGTATGTTTGGGTTTGGCCAATTTCGACGGTTCCAAAGAAATTATAGGCGGTAAAGAAGCAAAGTAAGAATATACCTACTAAGTATAATCTAAATGATATTAGTCCAAGTAGTAGGGCAATGACTATTGATAGGGCAAAGACGGTATTACTGTCGGTTATATATGCAGGTAGTATTTCAGTTCCTAGGTTATACCCAATTACTATTCCAATAATAGCGATTAAAAATTTGTTTAAGCGATAACCAAATAGCGCGGTTATGGCTGATATTATTATATTTATGATATTCATATTTCTTCTCCTTATCTTTTTATATTTTTAGTAAATACTAGAACGGCGGTGGAGTTATCTTTTCCAGGAATTGTTTCATAAAATGGTTCACATAAGACATTTTCAATTCTATTCATGGCTTCATCTGATATTTCTTCTTTATAGTATAGTGAATTGAAAACTAATTCGTAGGCTATACTTCGAGGAAATTCTTTGTTGTTTTCGATTATGGTTTCCATTTCTTCATCGGATAAAATGTCATGGATCCCATCGGTCGTCATAAGTAGGGCATCGTAAGAGTTACTTTTGACTATGTTATATTTTGGATGAATGGGAATTCTGAGTCCATCGATGGCGTCGGTCATGATGTTATTGCCGTGCATGAACCTGATGTCGTCTTTTTTTATTTTTCCGTTTTTATATAAGCTCCATAATTGAGAGTCATCTTCGGTAAGCTGCGTCAGTTTATCTTTATAACCGTAGGTTCTGGAGTCACCGATATTGAACGTTATTATATCTTCTTCGTTTACAACAGCTCCGGTTAGGGTTGTACCACCGTATTTTAAATTATTGTTAATTTCTTTTATTTTTTCATCTAAGTAACTTAAATAATTTTGAGAGTCATTTATATTTCGAATTTTACTTTGTTTAAAATATTTACCTATTTCGTTAACAACAAAGGTGGACGCTTTATCGCCATAACTATATCCTCCCATTCCATCGGCGAGGGCGAAAAGCATGATGTCCTTGTTTTCTGGATGAGAAAATACACCATAATAGTCTTCGTTTTTTATTCTGATTAGTCCTGTATCACTTTTAACTATGGCGATATATTTTCCGTCTCTTGTTAGGGACCAGCGGTCATTAATAGTTTTTTTATCCGGAATTATTTCATCTGTAACAAACCTATCGATATATGGAAACATATAACCACTCCTTTTTATGTATTATAACACAAAAAAGAAACATTAGTCTTTAAATGTTTCTGCGTTTTGATAAAAGGTTTGATAGCCTAAGTATGCATTATATAAATCGAATTTGCTGGTTATTTCATATGGAGAGTGCATGGAAAGAAGAGAAATTCCACAGTCGACTACGTTCATTCCACGGTCAGCTAGAATATAGGCGATAGTTCCACCGCCACCAACTCCAATTTTACCCATTTCACTGTTTTGATAGGCAATGTTTTTTTCTTCAAACATTTTTCTAACGAAACCAATGTATTCAGCATTGGCATCTGATGCGCCACCTTTTGAGGCACTACCGGTATATTTAATAAGTGATAGGCCGTGACCTAAATATGATTCGTTATTTTTTTCATATATGTCTTGATAGTTTGGATTATAAGCGGCAGTAACATCTGCTGATAATACTAGAGTATTTTTATATATTTCATGAATACTAGCTTTAGTATTTGTTTTTTCCATAAGTTTTTGAATGAAGTATTCGAAGTTATGAGATGACATTCCTGTATTTCCCATACTGCCAACTTCTTCCTTATCGGCTAAAATACAGATAGATGTTCTGGTTAAATTTTCCTGTTTTAATAAAGCAGTTAAGCTAGGGTAGGCACAAGCTTTATCATCTTGGCCATAACCGGCGACCATGCTTCGATCAAAGCCTAGGCTTCTAGCTTTAAAAGCTGGGACAAATTCAATTTCACTACTGACAAAATCTCTTTCGACAATTCCATATTTTTTATTTAAGATACTTAAAACATTAAGTTTTACGTTGTCTTTTTCGTCTTCAGTTGTATATGGCATACTACCAACTAAGATATTGAATTTTTCAGGGTCAATAGCTTCTGATAGTTTTTTCTTTTCTTGCCAGTTTGAGAGATGTGGAAGAAGGTCAGCAATGGTGAAAATTGGATCGTTTTCGTCTTCACCAATGTTTACTTCGACTTTTTCCCCATCTTTTTTGATGAATACTCCATGCATACTTAAAGGAATGTTTAGCCATTGGTATTTTTTGATTCCTCCATAATAGTGGGTTTTAAGCATAGCAAGAGAGGTATCTTCATATAGAGGATTTGGTTTTAAATCGAGTCTTGGGCTATCGATGTGGGCACCTATGATATTAAATCCTTCTTTGAAGTCTTCACTTCCAATTATGGCAGCATAGATGTTTTTGTGATGGTTAATGTAGTAGACTTTATCTCCTGGAGCAAGTGATGTTACATCACAAATATCTTTAAAGCCATTTTCATCTAATTTTTGTTTGAAGTATTTAACGGCTTCTCTTTCAGTTTTGGAGTGATTTAAGAAGTCGATATAGCCTTCTGCATAGTCAAAAATCTCATCTAGATTAGGACTAGTGTACCAACCACTTTCTGATTTTCTAAATAGTTTTTCTTTTAACATTTTTGTTTTTTCTTCCATTTTATTCTTCCTTTCTAGTTTTATTATGGTCTAATAATTTTTATTTAAACCACTTTCTAGTAAAGGAATATTATCTAATAAGACACCTGTTCCTTCAACAACGCATGTAAGCGGACTTTCAGCGACGAATACAGGTACTTTTAATTCATGATTTAAAAGTTCGGCAAATCCATCTAATAAAGCTCCTCCTCCAGTGATAACTATTCCTTTATCAACAATATCGGCTGATAATTCTGGAGGTGTTTGTTCTAATACGCTTTTAGCTGTGTTGACAATGATATAAACACTTTCTCTTAATGCTTCTTCGACTTCGTCGGAAGTCATAGTTATAGTATGAGGAAGTCCAGTTACGAGGTCACGACCACGAACTTCCATTTTTTCTTGTTTTGATCCTGGATAAACTGTACCGATTTTAAATTTAATGTCTTCAGCTGTTACATCACCGATTAATAGTTTATATTTTTCTCTAATATATTTAATTATATCGTTATCAAAAGTATTTCCAGCAACTTTAATTGAAGAGGAATTTACAATTCCACCTAAAGATAATACGGCAACATCTGTTGTTCCACCACCGATATCGATAACCATATTTCCACTTGGTTTAGATATATCTAGACCGGCTCCGATAGCAGCAACTTTAGGTTCTTCTTCAAGATATACTTTTCTAGCCCCGGTTTTTTCGGCAGCTTCTCTGATAGCATTTTTTTCTACTTGGGTAATGTTTGAAGGACAGCAAATTAAAATTCTAGGACGAGCAAAAAAGCTTTTACCATTTACTTTTCTAATAAAATAGTTAAGCATTATTTCGGTAGTTTCAAAATCAGCGATAACTCCATCTTTCATCGGTCTGATTGCTTTTACTTGTCCAGGTGTTCTTCCAAGCATTTCTTTAGCCATTGTTCCAACAGCTAGCGGTCTTTTAGTATCTTCGTCAATTGCCACAACACTAGGCTCATTTAAAACAATTCCTTGTCCTTTAATATAAATAAGAACGTTAGCCGTTCCTAAATCTATTCCAATATCTTTTGAAAACATAAAATCACCTTTTTTCCTTTTAATATTATATCATACAAAAATAGTATTTTATAGATTAAGATATGTTTTTTTATGACTTTTTTTGCACATAAAAATCGACAAATTATTAGATAAAAATATTTTAAAATTAAAAACAATAGAATTTGAAAAAAGGTTAACGTAAAATTATAGTAAACGAGGGGTGTGCAGTTGTATACGATTAAGAATGTATGTTATATTTTAAATAAGATAGGAGTAAAATATTTATGAGGCAAAGATTTAATACTAAACAAAGAAACTATATAATCTTAGGACTATGTAGTATTCTTTTAGTAATGGCAGCCGGATATGCAGCTTTTAGAACGCAGCTTACAATTAATGGAACAAGTAACATAACAAGTTAGTTTAAAGTTCTTATAACTGATATTCAAAGTAGGAATGTAATAGGAAGGGCAGAGAATGCCGAAGAGCCAAGTCATACAGAGACAACGGCGACATTTAAAACAAACTTGTATTTACCGGGAGATTCAATCACATATGATGTGACAGTAGAAAATCAAGGATCAATAGACGCAGTATTAAAAACAATTAAAAAAAGCGATAGTAACAATAATGCGATAATATTTGAGACAAGTGGGATACAAGAAGGAGAAGTATTAAAAGCAAGTGAAAGTACAAAATTTAGTGTAACAGTATCATATAATGCGAGTACGACAAGTCAGCCAAGTAATATAACAAGCGATTTAGAAGTAACAATTGATTATGAACAAGCAACAGGAGAAGAAGGACCAGCAGGTAATACTGCATTAATCGGAGGAAATACAGTTTCAGTAGCTGACAGTGGAGATGGATTATATGCAGATGAATATACATCAGGAAGATATGTATATAGAGGAAGTAATCCAGATAACTATATAGAGTTTAATGGAGAGTTATGGAGAATAATATCAAAAGAGACTAATGGAACTTATAAGATACTCAGAAATGAGGTACTTCCAGATCGAATGGCATTTGATAGTCAAGGAGCAAGAACAACAGGATATTGTTCAAATATGAGTTCATATGGATGTAACGCATGGAGTTCAACCGCAAATATGGTAGGAAGTCCAGCAGAGTTTGTGAATGGACCATATAGAGGAGAAGTAATAGATGATTCAACATTAAATAAATATTTAAACGGAGACTATTATAATAGTATAAATGGAACATCACAAGGAATGATAGTAAGTACAGATTGGAATATCGGAGGAGTAGTCGGAGATGATAATGCCAATAATGGTGAACTATCATTGATGTTAGAAGAAGAGAAGTCATATAAATGGAATGGAAAAGTAGCATTAGCAAGTGCGAGTGATTATTTAGATGCAAATAGTAATCAAAGTATGTGTAATAGTGGAATGTTACAATCAACAAATTTAGAGACATGTGTAACTACGAATTGGATGTATATTCCAGGAACGTATTGGTGGCTTGTTTCGCCTACTGCGACTTCTGGCTTTGCGCGCAATGAGTTCCTTGTCCACGCCGACGGCTACCTCGGCAGCGTCGATGCACGTTATTCCCTCGGCGTCCGTCCCGCTGTATTCCTAAGCTCTAGTCTCAGCTTTAGTGGAAGCGGAAGTCAAAGTGATCCATATAGAATAAATTAGAAGAAAAAATAATAGATTCAACACATTCGCAAAACTCCAAAGGAGTTTTGAAAAACTCGCGTAGGCGAGTTTTTTTGGTTATTAACAAAACTTTGTTTGTGTATCATTAACATTAATTTGTTGTTAATTTATCTATAGATGTTTCATAACAGTTTTCTGGATTTAAGTATGTTCCGTCTTTCATAACTTCAAATGAAACGTGATTTCCTAGGTCTTTATTGATGTTATTTTCTCCGGCTTTACCAATAACTGTTCCTTGGACTACTTGATCGTTTTCTTTAACAGTAACTTCACTTAAGCTTTGATATACTGTTGTTATTCCATTATTATGGGTTATGGTTACGACTTTACCTAAGAGGTTATCGTCTTTGATACTTGTAACAGTTCCGTCTAAGGTTGCAAGTACGTCAAAGGTTTCATTAATACCACCATAGGCAACTCCATTATTTTGAAGATATGTTGTGTCATAATTTATGATGGAGTTTTCTTGGTCTTTTTCTTTACCTTTATAATCATAGAAGTTTTGAACTACTTTAACGTTTTCATTATTGTATGGTCTTATCATATATTGGTTATCGTTAACTACTGGTTCTATTTGTTCGTCAAACAGTTTTGAAACATAGGTATAATCTTCTTTTTCTTTTAATTTATTTTGAGAGTAGACTCCGTAATATGCTGCAATAACGATAATTAATAAAGTAGTACTTAGTCCAATGATGTAAATGAGATTTTTATTTAGTTTCTTTTCCATGTTTTTTCACCTCTAATATAAGTTTTTACTAAAAAATAAAAAATATACTAAAATTTTGTAATTTTAGTATTGCTGTAGTAATGTTTTAAAATTTTTTTATAATCGTATCCTTCTTTAGCCATTCCGTTGGCTCCGTATTGGCTCATACCAACACCATGTCCGAAGCCTTTAGTGGTAATGGTTATGTTTTGTTCATTTTGAGAGATTGTGAAGCAATTAGATCTTAATGATAGTTTTGAAGCAAAATCTCGTCCATTAAATTCGGTTCCATTTATTTTTAAAGTTTTTATGCGTCCAGTAGCTGTTTGTGAGGTTATTTCAACGGTTAAGGTTTCATTATATGGTAATGATAGTTTGTTATAGAAGTCTTGAAGAGATATGGTAGCTGTATCAGTATATACTGGTGACTTTTCATCCCAAGTACTTGCGACACTTCTTAGGTAGGGAAGGGCAGTGACAAAAACATCTTCACTATTTTCGGTTTGACCTGTGCTTGTGGAAAAGAACATGGCATTTATTACTTTACCGTCGTATGTGAGGTATTCTCCTTTGGTTTCGGCGACTGCTTTTTTTATTTTATTTATTTTTTCTGGATATTCTTCTTTCCAATTGTTTTTAAGTTCTTCATCTGTTAGGTATACTTGGTTAGTGGTTGTATCTAAGACATCATAATCTTTATCTTTGCTTCCTTCCATTTGATACATGGCATAGCTTCTAGAGGCGACTGCTTGAGCTTTTAAAGCTTCTTCTTCAAAGGTGGCTGGCATTTCACCGGCTACTACGCCTTTTACATATTCTTCGAATGGTATTTCGGTAATATTTCCCTGTTCATCTTTGACTCTAATTATATTATTGGTCATGTTTTTGAATTTTATTTCATCGATGGGAACAAATATTTTGACAACTAAAAAAGGTATTATGATTACTAATAGTGTAACTATAATGAGCTTTTTCATACGGTTAGTTTCCTTTCTAGTTATACGATTTTAGTAACACTCCAAAAATCATATAAGAAATTAACTACTAAGTACGATAAAGCCATGGCAACTATTAGATATAATACCCTTGGTGCATAATATCTATTTTTTTTAAATATTCCTGTTATATTAACGCTTTCTAAGGCCCAAACTGTTGTAACAAAGATTATGATGTATAAAAAGGCTTTAATCATAATTGTTAAGCATATCTATTCTTCTTTGGTGACGTTCTTCATTACTGAAGTTTGTTTTTAGAAAGACATCTAATATATCTTTGGCCCGGTAAACTGGCATGTCGCCACTTAAGGCGATCGCATTAGCGTCGTTATCAAGTCTTGTATATTTGACCTCCTTGATATTGTCAACTTTAGCGCATCTAACTCCTTTGACTTTATTACAAGCGATGCTTATGCCTATTCCACTTCCACAGATGGCAATTCCTTTTTCAACTTTTCCATCGCGAATTGCTTCTCCTAGTTTAAAACCAAATTCAGGATAGTCATGACTATTTTTATCGTCACATCCATAGTCTATTACAGTATATCCTTTTTTGATTAAATATTTTGTAAGTTTTTGTTTTAAATTATATCCACGATGATCTGAGGCAACGCCAATTTTTTTAGTTGGAATGTTTAGTTCAACAATTGTAGCTCCTTGATAATCATTTTTGACGATATCTTCTAAGGTTGCTTCTTTTTCTTCTTCATTTATTTTCTTTTCCATTTTCTATCCTCCTTTGATTTATTATTTACATTATAACACGGTTTTATGAAATGTTTAAGAAGTCCATGAAAAAAGAAAGTTATTTTAAACTTTCTAATTTTGTGGGTCAGTTGGAGTACTTGTTGGCATTGATGAGAAAATATCATAAGGTTCGCTAGGTTGCGTATTTGGCTGAGCAACTGGAGTAGGTGATACACTTGGAGTAGCTACTGGAGTTACCGGAGTATTTACTGGAGTTTCTACTGGTGTAGCTACTGAAGCTACCGGAGTACTTACTGGAGTTTCAACAGGTGTATCAAATATGCTATTTGTATTATTTGGTACAGTTTCTGAAGTAACTGGAGTTTCTTCCGGAGTTACTTGTGTATTTACTACCATTGGTGTTGGTTCTTCAGTAATTACTTCTTGAGTTTGCGCTGTTTGAGCTGTTTGGAAAACATTTTGTGGAACGTTTGGTTCTGGTGAAACTTTCTCAATTCCTGGTGTTTGTGGAACTCCTTGAACAGCTACATTATTATTTATTTGTGACTCAGGTATTGGTTCAGCACTTATTTGATTATTTTCTACTGGCTGAGTCAATGACTCAGGTACATCAAAGCTTTCAGCAACGTTTGGTGCTGGACTAGGAGCAACTGGTTGTGGTGTAACTTGAGCTGGCGTGCCAACCGGTGGAGTTGGCATTGTTACATTAGGTGTTTCTGTTTCAATTGGAGTTACACGATTTTTCTTTAGTTTAAAGTATTTTACAACTGCCAATACAAAGATAACTAAGCATACTAATGAATATACTAGTAAAAGTATTGTATTTAATGAAGTACTTGTACTTACTGTTGTTTGTACACCGTTTTGAACTGTTGTATGAGTGTTAGATATGTCAGCACCCGGTATGAAACTAATTATAAATGGAATTATAACTAAGATTATTCCGAATACTTTATTGACAACAAGTTTTCCCATTAAATAAGTATTTAGAAGTGGAATCCAAGCCATTGGTGTTCCTTTTCCATAAATTAACTTGTTTAGTTTTCCTAAGAAAACTCCCATAAAAACATACATGATAATTATAAGTATTAAAATTGCGATTAAGAATGCACCTATAAATGCAAATCCCGAAAATATAACGCTTTCCATTTTTTTCATCCCCTTATTCTAATTATTATTATATCATATATATTTATTAATTTTTTATTAAATTGTTGTTTTTAGTTATTTTATATCTAAAAGTGTAAAAAAAATAGAGATTTTTTCTCTATTTTACAAATGGTAACAAAGCAATAAATCTAGCTTTTTTAACTTCACCAGCAATATATCTTTGATGTCTTGCACAAGTACCAGTAATTCTTCTTGGTAAGATTTTACCTTTATCATTGCTGATGTATTTTTTTAAATTTTCATCTTTATAATCTACATGTTTACCAGCACATAATTGGCAAACTTTTTTCTTTTTTCTACGATATTCAGCCATGTTTATCCTCCTTTTTCTATTCTAGAAAATTATCGTCTATTGATACATTATCACCAAAATCAGCAAAAGGATCATCTTCGACATTAACATCGTTTTGTGGAGCAGGTGAACTTGCAGGAGCATCTTGATAATCATATGGTGTTGAGGTTGCACGAGCTTCGGATTGTCTTCTACTATCTAGGAATTGAACGTTATCAGCAACAACGTCTGTTGTATAACGGCGGTTACCAGATTGATCTGTATAACTTCCTGTTTGAATTCTTCCTTCGATAGAAACTTGACTACCTTTATCTAAATAATTAACAATATTTTCTGCTTGTCTACGCCAAACAACAATATTAATGAAGTCAGCTTCTCTTTCGCCTTGGGCATTATTAAATGTACGGTTAACTGCTAAACTAAAACGAGTATATGGAATATTAGTTCCTGTGTAACGAAGTTCTGGCTTGGCAGTAATTCTACCGACTAAACAAACTCTATTCATTTTTTGTACCTCTCTTTTCTTATCCTTCTATTTTTGTAATTAAATGACGGACAATATTTTTGTTGATACGTGATAGACGGTCAAATTCTTTAATTGCTTTATCATCTTCTGATTCAAGATTAAATAAGAAATAGTAACCACTCTTGAAATCATTAATTTCATAAGCTAATTCTCTTTGTCCTAAATTGTCTTGTTTAGTTAATTTACCACCATTATCAGTAATGATTTTTGCACATTCATCGGCAACTTTTTTAACTTCGTCCTCGCTTAATGTTGGTTTAACGATAAACATGATTTCATAGTTTCTCATTTTTACACCTCCTTATGGTCTTTTGGCTTCTTTTTGAAGCAAGGAGTAATTAAATTACTCGTTTATGATTATAACAAATTATATTTTAAAAGTAAAGTTTTCATGTGTATTTTTCGTTTTATTTAAAGGTTCTTATGTAAAAAGTCCTAACTTTAATTAAAACTCAGAATTTTAATAAAGAAAAAATGTCAAAAGTCTGAATCCGGCAAAAATTGACAGTAATTTATTTTAGCTTGGTAATTATGGTTACTACTGTATCGATTACATATAATATTATTAAAATTATGGTTATTATTTTTGGAATTTTGGGTTCAATTTTATCAACGATTGGTTTGATTAAATAAACTAAGACGAATCCCAATACGGCCCAGGAGAGGGATATTTCTAGGGCAATAAATTTTCCAATATGAAACTTGTAATTTTTATAATTCCATAATGTTTCATGAAATATACTTTCCAGAAGTATTCCACCTAACCATTCGAGGATGGTTAAGACGATAATTATGGCTATAAAAAATATTAAATTTTTGACAAATTTATTTTGATTTGATTTTTCAAATATAAATTTATGAATTTGTATTGTCAGTATGGCCCCAATTCCATATATGGGTGTCCATGGTCCATACATTATTCCACTTGAAAAATGATTTGAAGTAATTAAGTTATATGTCGCTTCAAAGAAAAAACCTAGTACTGAATAAATAAAAAAACAATTAATTATAGGCATATTATCACCATTATTAATATGCTTTTTTTAATTGTTTTTAAACATTAAATCTAAAGTGACAGATATCTCCATCTTGCATAACATATTCTTTCCCTTCAAGCCTTAGCTTTCCAGCCTCTTTGACTTTAAGTTCACTTCCATATTTTTTTAGATCTTCAAAGCTCATGATTTCAGCTTTAATAAATCCTTTTTGAAAGTCAGTATGGATTATTCCAGCACATTCGGGAGCTTTCATACCTTGTTTGTATGTCCACGCTCTTACTTCGTCTGGTCCAGCAGTTAAGTAAGTGGATAATCCTAATAATTTATATGAGGCTTTGACTAATTTATCTAGGCCACTCTCATTAATTCCTAGGTCATTTAAGAATTCTTTTTTCTCTTCATCATCTAGGTCACTTAGTTCTTCTTCAATTTTAGCGCATATAACTACTACTTCGGCATTTTCTTTAGATGCGTATTCTTTTAAATCTTTGACATATTTATTTTCTGTTGTAAGTGATTCTTCATTTACGTTAGCTACATAGATAATCGGCTTTAATGTAAGGAAGTGGAAGGGTTTTAGAATCAAAAGTTCTTCTTCATCAAAGTCTAAATTACGAAGACATATTTCTTTAGTTAGAGCGTCTTTTATTTTTTCTAATAGTTCGGCTTCTTTTTTAGCTTCTTTATCAGAAGACATTCTTGCTTTTTTGCCCATTTTGTTTAATCTGTTTTCAGCTACTTCTAAGTCGGCAAGAATAAGTTCGAGATTTATATCTTCGACATCTCTTATTGGGTCGACTTTGCCTGAGACGTGGGTTATATTATCATCATCAAAACACCTAACGACTTCACAGATGGCATCGACTTCTCTAATATGTGATAGAAATTTATTGCCTAGTCCTTCTCCTTTAGATGACCCTTTTACTAATCCAGCTATATCAGTAAATTCAAATGTAGCGGGTATTGTTTTTTTAGGTTTATATAAATCACTTAAAAATTTTACTCGTTCGTCAGGAACCGTAACAATTCCAACGTTTGGTTCGATTGTCGCAAAAGGATAATTTGC
>DVFV01000138.1 GCA_018713045.1 Candidatus Coprosoma intestinipullorum
CTCGTTTCTAATTAACAAAAAAAGCTTATTTTCTAAGCAATTTCTTAATAAATGATTTAGAACAAGTTTTAATATCTGGTTCTTCATCAAATTCATATTCCTCTTTTATATTACACCCATATTCAATAATTCGTCTGGGGGTAAATAAATAACCTCCAATAAGAAGAGAACCATTTTTAAGTGTTAATGTGCCTTTTACGTAAACATCTCCACTTACTAAAACATCTCCACCATCGATTGTTAAATCATGGCAGACAAGTAAATCACCATTAATATTAATTGGTTTATCGATAACCATTTCCTTTCCTTTGATAAGAACGTCTCCATTTTCATTTTTTTCTATATTATCCATTTATCATTATCTCCTTTGTTTACTATCGTAACACAGCTTTATTCTTAACTTTTACTTTAGCATCATCATCTAAAGTAAATAACCTTGAACAGTTCATCTTACCATTTCCATATATTTTACCTCGACAAAATATACTAGATTCGCAAGTAATAGATCCCTTAATGTATAAATCACCATCGAAAGCTAAAGGTCCAGTAACTTTTAAATCACCTTCGATTATTGCATCATCGCTAAAGATGAGTTCGCCTCTATGATCCCAGTTTGAACCTTTTGGTAAAACTGTTTTAACCGGCATTGTCCAGTTTCCAAAAATCAAAGTTATTCCTTCAAGTATTAATTCATCTTGCAATTTATTCATCCTCCTCGCACATAACAGTATAAACTTTTCTTTACACCATGTCAACTCAAAATTATTGTTTAATACGTGTAAACCATGGTATAATTATAAAAGAATAGAGGGGATAACATGAATATTGAAATAATTGATAAATACTTTAGAGCTGCTAATTACTTATCAGCTTGTCAGCTTTACTTACTTGATAATCCACTATTAAAAAGGAAACTAACCAGAAAAGATATCAAGAAAAAAATAGTAGGTCACTGGGGGACCGTTCCCGCCCAAAACTTTATATATGCTCATTTAGATCAGATGATTAATGAATTTGACCTAAACATGATTTACATCTCTGGGCCAGGTCATGGTGGCAATAGCCCGGTTGCTAATACTTATTTAGAAGGAACATACAGTGAAGTCTATCCAAGTGTCAGTCAAGATGAAGAAGGTCTAAAAAAACTATTTAAGCAATTCTCATTCCCGGGCGGCATCCCATCACATGCAGCCCCTGAAACACCAGGTTCTATTAACGAAGGAGGGGAGCTAGGTTACTCCCTAGCACATGCTTACGGAGCCGTTTTAGATAATCCTGACTTAATAGCTGCTTGTGTTATTGGAGATGGTGAAGCTGAAACTGGTCCGCTTGCCACCTCATGGCACGCCAATAAGTTTATAAATCCAAAAAAAGATGGAGCCGTATTGCCAATCTTGAACTTAAACGGTTATAAAATAAGCAACCCTACAGTATTTTCTAGAATTAGTAATTCTGAACTTGGAAGTTTCTTTTATGGTTGTGGTTATCACCCATACTTAGTCGAAGGTGATAACCCAAAAATAATGCACAAAATCATGCATCAAGCCCTAACAAAAGCCATTAAAGAAATCAAACAAATCCAGAAAAACGCGAGAGAAAACGGCGAATCTAAAAGACCATTTTGGCCGATGATTATCCTTAAAACACCTAAAGGCTGGACCGGACCTAAAATAGTTGATGAGAATCAAATAGAAGGTACCTTTAGAGCTCATCAAGTTCCAATTCAGCCCGATACAGACGAGCACATTAAACAAATCGAAGAATGGTTAAAAAGCTATCATCCAGAAGAACTATTCGACAAAAATGGCCACATTATCAAAGAAATTGAAGACTTCGTTCCCAAAGGAATCAAAAGAATGGGATCAAATCCTCATGCCAACGGTGGACTACTACTTAAAGATTTAATCCTTCCAGACTTCCGCAAATACGCTGTTGACATTAAAGAGCACGGCTCAGTTAAAACCCAAGACATGCTTGAACTAAGCAAATATCTAAAAGATGTTTACTTAAAAAACAATAAAAATTTTAGAATATTCAGTCCTGATGAAGCCATGTCCAACCGTTTATACAGTATCTTTGATGCCGAAAACCGTGATTGGCAAGCTAACCTCAAACCAAACGATGATCACTTAGCTAAAGACGGAAGAATAATGGATTCATATCTTTCCGAGCACCTGTGTGAAGGTATGCTTGAAGGTTATCTATTAACCGGAAGACACGGTATATTTGTCAGTTATGAAGCCTTCCTTAGAGTAATCGACTCCATGGCTTCCCAGCACGCCAAATGGCTTAAAATGTGTCATAACATCTCTTGGAGACAAGATATAGCTTCACTAAACTACATCTTAACCTCTAACGTTTGGCAGCAAGATCACAACGGTTATACCCATCAAGACCCGGGATTCATCGACCACCTGGCCAATAAAAAAGCCTCTATAGTCAGAATGTATTTCCCACCAGATGCCAATTGTCTAATATCATGTGTCGACCATTGTATAAAATCCAAAAATTACATCAATGCCATCGTTGCCTCTAAACACCCAAGCTATCAGTGGCTATCGATGGATGAAGCAGTTAAACACTGTACCAAAGGCTTAGGAATATGGCAGTGGGCCAGCAACGACGAAGACGAACCAGACGTTGTCATGGCTTGTTGTGGTGATACGCCAACCATCGAAACCCTAGCTGCTATATCTATCCTTAACGAAGAACTCCCTGAAGTTAAAATAAGATGTATCAACATTGTCGACCTAATGAAACTCGAATCTAAGAAAAACCATCCACACGGGTTAAGTGATGAAGAATATGATAACTTATTTACCAAAGACCAACCGATTATCTTTAACTATCACGGTTATCCATCCCTAATCCATGAACTTACTTACCTGCGTCATAACCGCAATATCTCTGTTCATGGATATAAAGAAGAAGGAACAATCACAACCCCATTTGATATGCGCGTGCGCAACTGCATCGACCGCTATCACTTAGTTATTGACGTCATTAATCATTTAAAAAATAAAACAAGCAAAAGTATTTATCTAATCGAAAAAATGGAAAATCAGCTTATCAAACATAATAGCTATATCCAAGATTACGGTGAAGATATGGAAGAAATAAGAGAATGGAAATGGGAAAACAAATAGGAGGACAAACCATGTATAACATAAAAAAAGGTGAAATATCCATCGAATATGGAAAAGACAAAATAAGAATATATTACTGTCCAGAAGATCTATCTGGCGATGAAAAAATCGAAGTCATTAAAAACGTCGAAAGCGAATATGGACAAGGCAGAAGCTACGAAATTCATAAAGTAAGAGAAGGGTACCCAGTATCAGCGAAACCTGGAAGCATATCTGTTTGGCTACCCCCTAAACCAAAAAAATTAAAAATAAAAAAAGAACCCAAAGAAGAAGGTAAAATTCCAGCTTATACTGTTGAATACGATAAAGACGAAGAAATATATAACATATTAATAAACGTTGAAGGAAAAATGAAAAAAGATTCTGAAAAAATAATCTTAAAAGAAGTCTTTGACAAAATTCCATCTCATTCTCGGTATCGCATTATATGGCATTATCAAGATTATGATATCATTGACGACCCAAAACAAACAGATTACATGATTAACGCCATCCAAAACACTATCGGCAAAACCATTAACGATCAAAAACAAGTAGACTCATTTAGAAAAGAAATCGATAAATACGACGAACTTGCCGAACTAGAAGCTTCTTGGAATGCTGAATTTACTGGTAAAAACACTAAAAAATAGTATGCAATCACATACTATTTTTCATTTACAAATAAATTGTCATAAGAATATTTAAATACCCGGTAAGCGTATTTTTTCGCACTGTAATCGAACCTTCTGATTAAATTACCATCGTTATCGTATTCCTCAAACGAATTGTCTTTACCACTTCCAACCACAATATTGTCGTTATCCATAAGTTCTACACTACTTACAATACTCGAATATGGAACCTTAAATGATTTAACAAGTTCATAACTTTTATCGTTTTCGTTGACTAAGTATTCGTAGAAATAAGAAGTCTCTCCCTCGTTATAACTTCCGACACCAGGATAATTAGACCACTCAAAATCAGGTCTAGTCGTTGCTGCTCCATAGTTGTTATTGAACATAAACAAATAATACTCACCATCATCTAAAGAATCGTCCTTATAATAAGTAATACTATGTTGTCCAGCCTGTGAAACGAAATCTCCCTTTTTCTCGTAGAGTAGAGAAGCATAAGAAGTTCCCTCGGCCATCGATGGATCAGTTATCAAATATTTAACCTCTGGATCACTTTCAAAATCACTGACATAAATAATCGTACTGAGCTCTCTTGAACTCAAAACCACATCGTCGCCAATAATACTTAACGCATTAATATAAATCCAATCTAAAGTATCAGTTCCATAACTGTTCTCTCCAGGATTAACCGCTGTTTCATAAAACTCCGGAAGTAAGTCTTTCATATCGAAAAGCTGTGTAACCTCGCCACTTTCCAAATCTAAACTTATAACCGTATCCTCGATAGTTTCTGTATTATCTTGATTAACCAAAATAATCAACTTATCATCATCCAAAACCATATCGTGATGCATCGCATAATTACCTAAATCGTAAAATTTAACAATCTTTCCCAAATTATTAACCTTGACAATTCCTCGCTTCTTATAAGGATAATACATATACCCATCATCGAATATAACCCTGTCAGCTCGGTATCCATCCAAGACAAATTCCTCTCTTAAAACACCAGAATTATCGTAAACATATATATTAGACGCATAATTTTTATCGTGACCTAAAACCGTATAAAGCCCATCGCTTAACTCCGCCTCCGCATCGCCATCCGTAACCTCTAATTGCGTATCGATATTCTCATTAAGCTTAGGCGTTTTTATTTCATAAGTCTTTTCCAAAACCTCATTATTCTTATTCGTCTCCCTAAGTGTAAGCTCATTTACCTCACCAGGCACAAACCCAATTAATTGAAACTCTTTCTCTAAAGAATAATCATCAATCAAATTTCTTTCAAAACCATCGTACCCATCTGTACTTATTCTGTATGAAAGCTGGCTATCCTCATCACTAGTATAATAAATATAATAAGACAAACTACCAGTTCCATAAGGATTGTAGATAATAAGTGGATTATCTATCGTATAATTTCCATCATCCTTTAATTCATCTATTTTCTCCTCGATTGTATCTTGATAATCTGAAGTGAATATCGAAGTATCCTCATCTTTATTCACCTAATAAACCCCATCACTATAGACAAAACTCATCTCATCATCATTCTTTAAATAATTATTATAAATACTCCTTCCAAAAATAATACTCAAAATTCCTATAACTAATATCAAAGCGATAACTATAATTAAAATTTTATGACTTTTCTTAGACTCTCTCATCTCTAAACTCCTTCCTTATAATTTTAGAATATCCAATTTATGTGAAATTAATTTTAAAAAAGCTAAAAATATATAATACGACATATCTTTTACATTAAAAAAAGTTCCTCAAAAATGAGGAACCTTTAAACTATAAAATTCTTGTAATTGAAACAGAACCAGAATATAAATCATTTGGTACTAATTTAATATCGATATCTGATGTATTTATAAATCTATAACTTGCCCCAGGCAAAGCTGCAAATATAGCATTACCGCTGACAGTACCCGTATCACAACAAGTTAATTTATTGTGAGTAGAAGAGTGTGCGATTAAAACATCAGTTGGCCAGTATTGATGGAACTCAATACCAATCGTTTTTGGCTCACAGTTAGAATTTTTACTATCGTTATGTCTTACGTTAATCCACCAGTGAACTATATAAATACCTTCTTCCGGAATTGAAAAGTCACCAGTATTTGGATTATAAGTAATCTTATTTGAAATGTTAGTCGTTTGGAACATTACCGGTTGACCAACAGGTACAGCTGCATCAGTTTCATCGTGAACCATCGCATAACTGTTAAAGTTTTCTGCAGGATCTCCTGCTGGACCCGTTGGACCAGTAGCCCCAGTTGCACCTGTTGCCCCAGTTGCCCCGGTTGGCCCAGTAACTCCAGTAGCTCCAGTCGGACCGGTAACTCCAGTTGCGCCAGTTGCCCCAGTAGCTCCGGTCGGACCAGTAATACCAGTTGGACCGGTAGGGCCTTGTGGGCCAGTAGGTCCAGTCATTCCAGTAGCTCCGGTAGCCCCAGTTGCCCCAGTTGGGCCAGTAATACCAGTAGCTCCCGTTGGACCAGTAACCCCGGTTGTTCCAGTAGCCCCAGTAGGACCTGTCATACCAGTTGCTCCGGTAGCTCCTCTAGGACCAGTCGGACCCGTTGGACCGGTAGCTCCTTTCTTGTTAATACAGTCGATAACTTTGCACAAGCACTCGTCGTCCTTGCACTTTTTTCTAATATCTTCTAAATCGTTATTATTCATTTTTTCCTCCTCCCACAATATAGTATGAAGCGATACAAAAAAATGCCGAGCTCATAACCAGAAAACAAAATATTTATTAAATTTTTTCTAAAGACTATTAATTTCTATAATTTCATGTAAAATAGAACTAGAAGGGAATGAAAAAAACGAAAACAGAAATTGTCGTAACCGGAATCTTAAAATCAAAAGACCACTATCTAATTGTCGAAAGAGCAGACTATGATGAAACATATCCTTCTCCTTGGGAATTTCCAGGCGGTCACCTAGAAGAGGGTGAAACAATTATTGAAGCCCTAAAAAGAGAACTTAAAGAAGAAATAAACTATGATTTATCTAGTGAACCTAAAATCACCAACTTTTATGATGAAATAAGAGAAAAAGGCGGAAATAAATCACATTTTATCGAACTAGATTTTTTAATCGAAGTAGACAAAGAAAAGGTTGCCATCGAATTGAGTTTCGAGCACTCATCCTATAAGTGGATTACTAAAGATTCAGAATATATGATCGATTTTCTAAAAAGAAAAATTCAAAACATTTAAAAAAGCCAGTTCAAAGACTGACTTTTTTGTATGAAAAAACCCTTTAATTAAAGGGTTAATAATCATAAGTGGCGTCCCCTAAAGGATTCGAACCTTTGACCCACGCCTTAGAAGGGCGTTGCTCTATCCAGCTGAGCTAAGGAGACATAACTCACGCGACATATCAAGTATACAATAAAATTTAAAAAATTACAATATTTTTATCAAAATATTTTAGAAAAAAAGATAACCTAATTAAAGATTATCTATAATATCCAAAAGCTCACTTATATTTTTCTTTCCAAATAAAGGCTTTCCAACGTTTATAACCATACAAGGAACGCTCATTACGTTGTATTTATTTTTAAGCTCATCGAATTTGCTTAACTCGTAAATATCGACATCGACATTATCGTTCATTGATGCAATCTTTAAAGCCGAAGTTACAAGTTCTGGACACATCGTACAAGAAAGAGAAACCATAATGAGAAAATGTATTTTCTTATTTATTTTTCTAATTCGCATTTCATCAGAATCGCTTATCTTTTGACCACTTCCAGCCATATTATATAAACCTAAGACAAATGAAGTAAACTCATGACCTCCAGGTACACCGTGGAATCTCATCCCGCACTCCTTATCATCTCTAAAGACGCTAACATAAGGAATATCGTCTCCATCTTCATTTATAACCTCTAAACTTAATTTGTCTGTAAGCCTAATAAGCTCCTCCATATAACTTTTAAGCTCCAAAGAAGTTTTACTATCGTTTATATGTATCTTCAAACGAAGTTTATTTTCCATTCTCTCGAAAACCGTATTTAACTGACTTATCATATCCGAAGTAAATAGGGTAGAAGTAGCTGTAACCTCTTCCTTAGAAGGAGCCTTAGAAACCAAAGGCTTTGGATGAATTCCAGTTTCTTCCTGCATCATCTTCGCATATCTTTCGAGTTCTGTTGCTGCAATTGCCCCGTCGCCTGTCGCTGTTACGACCTGCCTTAAATTCTTCTCGCAAATATCCCCAGCCGCATAAACACCAGAAACATTAGTTTTTTTATTACTATCGGTAATTATATAACCATTATTATCTAACTTGGCAATTCCTTTGACTAAAGAAGAAGCAGGCTCATATCCGGCAAACACGAATACTCCAAATCCATTTTCATCGCTGTATTCAGTCTCTTCGCCGGTTTTGTTGTTTTTGTATTTAATATAATTAAGAAAACTATCTCCCTGAACCTTAACAACCTCGGTATTTGTTAAAACGGTAATCTTGTCGCATTCTTTAGCCTTATCCGCAACCGCTTTCGCACAAGTAAAATCATCTTCTCTAACCAAAATAGTAACATGTTTCCCATATCTAGTTAAAAACACCGCTTCTTCAGCTGCTGCATATCCGCCACCGACGACAAAAATCTCTTTATCCGTAAAAAATTCACCATCACAAGTCGCGCAGTAAGCAACACCATGGCCTTTAAATTCAGCTTCTCCGTCAAAACCAATCATTCTCGGATGGGCCCCTGTCGCAATTAAAATACCAAAAGCCTTTAAATCGCCTTTATCAGTCTTGACCGTTTTAATCTTCTCTGAAACATCCAACCCCAAAACATCGGCAATCATAAACTCTGCTCCGAAGTTTTGAGCCTGAGCTCGCATGTTATCAGTAAGTTCCTTGCCACTTATCTTCATGATTCCCGGATAATTGACAACCTCTGAAGTAATTGTAATTTGTCCACCAAACTCTTTCTTCTCAGCCACTAAAACCCTGTATTTTGCCCTAGCTAAATAAATAGCGGCAGTAAGACCAGCTGGCCCACCACCGATAATTATTACATCATATAAATTTTCCATTAAAGTTGACCTACTAAATCTAAACTAGGTTTTAGTGTTTCTTCTCCTGGTTTCCACTTAGCTGGACAAACCTCGTCACCATGTTCATATACAAACTGACAAGCTTGAACTCGTCTGAAAAGTTCATCGGCATTTCTTCCGACATTACCCTCGATAACATCATAAGCTACGATCTTACCTTCAGGATTTACGATAAAACTACCTCTTTCAGCCGTTCCTTCACCTTCGATATAAACATCGAAATCTAAAGACAAAATATGTCTAGGATCGGCAAGCATTGGAAATTCGATCTTTTTAATTCTTTCAGACTCATCGTGCCATGCCTTGTGAACATAATGAGTATCGCAAGAAACCGAATAAATTTCACATCCAACCTTTTTAAAATTCTCGTACTTATTAGCTAAATCCTCAAGCTCAGTTGGACAAACAAACGTAAAATCAGCAGGATAAAAGAAAAATACGCTCCATTTTCCTAAAATATCCTTCTTTGTAACCGTTTTAAATTCGCCCTTTTGAAAAGCTTGAACCTCGAAATCGCTAACTTCTTTGTTAATCATTGACATTTCTATTCCTCCTTTATTCTAAAAGACTCTTTAGTCTTCTAACATAATTATAAAAACCTAAATAACTATTGTCAAGCACTTACAAAAGCAACTAAATTAATTGTATGATTAATTTATGATAATGTCTTAAGTGTTAACTTTTGAAAATGTCCCAAGTCTGATATATAATATGTCACCGAGGTGACAATAATGAGAAAGGTTGAATTAAGAATGAATGAACAAGAAAAATATGAGGTAATTAAAGATTTAGTAGATCACAAAGGAAACAAAAACAGAGCTAGTAAAAAGCTCGGTATATCAGTAAGGCAAATTAATCGCCTAATAATCATTTATAAGGAGAAAGGCAAATCTGGGTTTATCCACGGTAACCGTGGTAGAAAACCCCCAAAAGCATTAGATAAGTCAATCTCCGAAGATATTATACTACTTTATAATAATAAATATCAAGACTTTAATTTTAGACATTTTAAAGAGTATTTGGAGGAAGAAGAAGATATTAAAGTATCTTACGACTTCATCTACAAAGCATTAACTAAAGCTGGCATATTATCTCCTAAAGCTAGAAGAAAAACTAAAAGAGAGTTTAAAAAGAAACAATTACTAGAAGAAAAGAAAATTAATCTAGCTATGAGTGAAGAAACAATACAAGAAGTTGTTAATCATGAACTTGCTTTAGAAGATTCTCATCCTAGGGGTGAAAAGCCTAAATATTTTGGAGAAGTAATTGAACAGGATGGTTCTATTCATCCGTGGTTTGGTGGCATTAAATCGTGTTTACATTTAGCCATCGACAAAGCTACTTCTACTATTGTTGGAGCTTGGTTTGATAAAGAAGAAACACTAAACGGCTATTACCATGTTTTATACCAAATATTAACGGTTTATGGCATACCATATAGCTTCTTAACTGACAACAGAACAGTGTTTAATTATATGCTTTTAAACCCAGATAAAAGGACTAGTGAAAAAGATGTTTTAACTCAATATGGCTATGCATGTAAGCAGTTAGGAATTGATTTAAAAACTACTTCTGTTTCTCAGGCTAAAGGACTAATAGAACGAACTAATGGTACCTTCCAAGGACGTTTAGTTAATGAATTAAAGCTTAATGGC
>DVFV01000139.1 GCA_018713045.1 Candidatus Coprosoma intestinipullorum
ATTTTTATCCATTGTTTGTTCATTTAATGAGTCAAATAATCTTTGTAATACTTTTTCTTCATTATTAAAACTAGGTATGACTACACTTATTTTTTTCATATAAAATAAACCCCTTTACACATTTATTTAAATATTATCACATTTTATGTTTTATTTACACACAGCTAAAAATAAATTTAATTCATATAAAAATACCCACCTATTTTAGGTAGGCTTTATTTTATCTCCACAATATCTTTTAAATTCAATACACTCATTCCAGTATCTTCATACATATGTAGTGTTTTTGTATGAACATCTACTTTATGAATATAACCTACTTTAGTTTTAATATATCCATTTTCGAAGTAACGCAATTCAATAGATGGGTCGTTATACATTTTGAAAATTAATGTGTTATTAAGCTCATTCAATTGATCATCGTCTAATATAGGTTTATCTATTTTATTTTGGTCTTGTATGTATTGTTCTAGTTGTTCATATTGTTCCGGCAACGTCTTAAACGCCTGCCACTTAACAATTCCACGGCCTTTTGGTATACGTGGATTAAGGTATTCTCTAGGTATTTCTCGGTAATCACTTGTGTATTTATATTCATCTGGTACATCTGGATTGATTGGTTTCATATTATCACCTCATGAACATAATAGAACACTTGTTCGTATATGTAAAGATGTATATTCCATATAAATTGACATAAAAAAACCACTCATTAGTGGTTTTTATTTTCCAAATCAATTTTAACTAAAGCATCAAAGTTAAAACAATTAGAAAGATAATTCATTTTAATTAAATATCTAACAGAATTCAGACACGAATAGAAAATTTCATCATAATTCATCTCTTGTTCTTTAGGTGTTTGGGATTGTAGACCATGTCTAGAAACTAATCCAACGCTTAAATAATTGTTTGTTACTCTTTTGAAAGTTTTCAACTTTTTTAATTCATTTTTTAAATCATAATAAGTATTTTTTATATCTTGTATTACTCCAATATTAACCGTACTATTTAAAATTTGGTTGCGATATTTTTCCACTAAATCTATATAAGTATTTACAAAATCAAATATTTTATAATAGTTAATAAGTGTACTTTCATCAAGATTACTAACTCTATTTAATAAAATCAACATATCTCTAATGGTTTTATTTATCATTGCAATTCTAAGAGTTATTTTGAATTCTGAATCTGTTGATTTATACTCTAAATCTTCTAAAGAAATGGCATTTATTCTTCTATAAGCAAAGATCTGATTATGAATGGTCTTGATATTACTATTAGTGTAAAAAGGTTTAAATGGTTTTAAATTACATGCAATACGCGTTCCATTATATATCTCCAATAATAAATAATTAATAGCCCAATTTTTTTCTTCTTTTTCTTTAGCTTTAGCAATTACATAATCAGAATCAAAATAATACGATTCTATTCCTGTATCGTGCATGTTTTCAACAACGTGTAAATTAAGGCCAAAACAACTTTCTATTTTAGAATAACCATTTTCATAACGTAAATCAATTTCATAATTTTTATCCATTTGATATTCCCCTTAAATTTTTTGCAGATTACTTTTTTTACAATGCCATTATTAAAAAACCATCAGTAAATTTAATGTTATTAAGGTAATTAACTTTTCTATTTATTTTCATTCAACCATTTTCTCTTACTGATTTTTATTAGAATAACCATTATAATTACGATAATATAGGTGTAAAACGATTATAAAAATTTCAAAGTAATTTCCTCTTTATATAAACTTAATTTATTATATATCGCAAAATTTAAAATTACAACACAAAAAAATAGGGCAAGCACATAAGTACCTGCCCTTAATATAATCACGTGGTGGTAACAAATCATAGTAACAACTTATTAACTCTACTCATATTATAGCATGTCTAATAAACTTCTACTATTCTTAAACGTTCGTGCCATACCCAACCATTATTATTGTGCGAGTATACTCGACACCAACCGTCTAACACTTCAAAAATATAAAAATCATCATATCCAGCCTTATAAACTTCGTTAGTTAATGACCACTTGTAATTTCCTTTTTTGCCACTACGTTTAGCAATAGTTGCCCCATAATGGTCAACTCTACCTCTAAACTTACATTTTTTACTCCAAGAAACTTTGCTAGGTGGAATACTTCCTACCTTCAAACCACTTGTTTTCTTAGCGTTCGTTTTTTGATTAACAGTTTGTTTATCAGCTTTGTTTTTTAGATTTTCTCCACCACCCGGTTTGTATACTTCTGTAATTCTTAAACGTTCATACCAAACATAACCGTTGTTACTAGCACTGTATACTCTAGCCCAACCATCTCTAATCTCGTACACATAGAATACGTCTCCTTGACCGTATACTTCATTTGTAAGTACCATTACATTATTATGATTAGGTCTACAAATTGTAGCGCCATCATTGTCTGCAACTGCTTTGAAGTATGGTTGGTTGGACCACGTTAATTTCTTAGGTGGAATGCTGTTTAATTTCAATGATTGACCTTTAGATGATGATTTAGGTTTTACGTCTCCAATTGTGGTTAAATCAACACTGTCATCTGCAAAATCTGGAACAATAAAATGTGTTAATCCGCTATAATTATCTGTTCTTAATTTAGCAGGTGAATTAGCATTTCCATCATAGTTTTGTTCTAATATTGTGAATGAGTTAGTACCTCCACTGTTATCCCACACTAAACCTGTGTGACCGTATTCGCGGTATATACCAGTAGTATAAATTGCAATTGCTGTAATAGGTGGGATATAATCACGTGTATTTTCTACGACTTTCCAACCTTTAGGCATGCTGTTCACAATGTGTAAGTCTTTTGCATTACCCCAAAATCTAACACCGTTTGTTACGTGGTCAACAAAATCAACAACCAGGTCAGCACATTGATACGCCCATGCATTATCAAAATCAATATACTGACCTTTCAAACTATGCATGTATTCAATAGCTGCTTTATACTCTACGTTACTTTGAGGTGAAGGTGTTGGTTTCTCTTTAGTTGGTTCTGATAAATCTTTAGATGGTTCTTTGTTACTATCTTCTTTAACTCCATTGATATATTTAGCAACTTGTTTATCAAAGTTACTTACGTTCCTAGAGTAACCAGCAGCTTGCAATAAATTACCGGGATCTACTTTATCTGATTGAATATCTTGATGTCCTGGAACTTCTGTTTTATAGTCTATTTTCCAATAATTACATAAGTAAGCCATAACACGTGCCATGTTATCTAACGATTTCCTAGAACGTGCTTTATCATCAAAATAAGAGCCTTCAATGCCGAAAGCAGCATCATTTGCATCAGCATTATACCAATTATTATCAATAGGTGTATTATATAATACGTGCCACGCCTTTTCTGTCACTGGTATACAAACTATGCATTCTTTATCGTCTACGAAAATATGCGCGCTAGCAACCAATGACCAATCAATATTATAACTGTTTTTATAGTAGTTCACGTTATCTTGTGCTGTAGTGTTTGGATTTCCTGTGTCATGAGCAACTGCAAAAATTGGCTTACCACTTGTTAATTTTTGCCCACTTCTACGTGTTCCTATAGGTAACCAATCATATTTAACTGGAACACCATTCCATTTCTCTGTCATTTCACATTACCTCCACCTATTTTATTATTGGTTTCTTTAGTGCTGCCTTCACGAGTGCGTAACGTTTCCCAAATACCTGTAGCCATCAGCCCACTAATTAATCCAGCTAATAACCGACCAGCAATAGATAATTCAGTTACTATTTCTGGAATAAAGGCAGTAATACCACCAACAGCCACTCCTATTACCATTGAAATGATTGGTATGATATTTTTAGGCACAACGCTAGATTTCTTAATAACTTGTGTTAATGCAATTGTGATTACTGAAATAATTCCTGCAAACGCTATAATTTGTTCCATTTATAAAAACCTCCATAATAAAAAGCCGACTCAATGAGCCGACTCTAAAAGAATACTTGTGCAAAACCTATCGCTGCTGCAAAAATACCACCTAATGCCGTTATGATGGCAATTGTTACTTGAACAGCGCCCATTTTCTTTTCTTTCGTTGTTGCCTTAATTTCCTGTATTGCATCTGTGTTTGATTTTGTTTGCGTTTCAATATTAGAAACACGCTTATCAAATCCAGTTAAATTGCTATTAATCTTGTCTAAACTATCTATCATTTTATCTTGTTGTTTTATCGTTTGTTCGCCTC
>DVFV01000140.1 GCA_018713045.1 Candidatus Coprosoma intestinipullorum
TTATTATATTGCGGGTGATACAGATGCACTTTTAGAAAATGAAGATATTATTTGTGAGGTAGCAATGGTTCCAATAGGTGGGACTTATACGATGGATGCGAGAGAGGCAGCAGAGTTTGTCAATAAAATGAAGCCTAAAGTAGTGGTTCCTTATCACTATGGAATGGTAGTTGGTACTGAAGATGATTTTAAGTTATTTGCTTCACTTGTAGATAGTAGTATTACTGTTCAAAGAGCTTATGAAAAAAATTAATTTTTTTTAAAATTTTAGTATTACGAAAAAAATTTATTTGTGGTATACTTTGAAAGTTGTCTAAATTTGAATAGAAAAACAACATTTATATTTATGTTGTTTTTGTGTGTGAGAAGGAGGTTAAATTATGCCACAAACAAAATTTCAAGATGTTATTTTTACTTTAATAATGGTTTTATTTATGGTCTATGCGATGGTTACTTATAATGTATATTTAAATACTGGTGAGATGAGTATGAAATTATTTATCATGGGATATAAAGAAATTCCGATTATGATGGTGATCGCATTTATTGCTGAGTTTTTCTTAATTGGAAAATTAACAAAGTATTTTACTTTTAAAAGCTTAGATGTAAAGAAAACTCAACCTATATTTATTACATTAATGATTTCTGCTTTAACTGTATGTTTTATGTGTCCACTTATGAGTTTAATCGCAACTTTATTGTTTGCTGATTATTCATGGGGTACTTTTGTAGTTTTATGGTTTAAAACTATTATTATTAATTTTCCTATGGCATTTTTTTATCAGATATTTTTTGCGGGATCAATTGTGAGAAAAATATTTAGAACCATTTTTAAAGTTAAAGCTTAGTGTAAAGGGCAGAATTATTTTATGAAAAATTGTCTGTTCTTTTTTGTTTGTGTGTTATAATTTAGGTAAGGAGGATAGATATATGAAAGCTGCAGCTATTAAAGGAAAAAAATTAATCGAAACAGTTGATATTAACGAGGCACAAAGTGATGGTAATAAGGTTATTGCCGATGTGATTTTATGTGGAATTTGTGGTTCAGATATTCACAACTGGGATGCCGGTAGTCCTGTAGGTCTTGTTATGGGACATGAAATATGCGCAAGAGTGGTAGATCCTGGTTCACGAAGTGATTTAAAGGTAGGTGACAGAATTTCTGCTTTACCAGTTTCACCTTGTTTAAAATGTGATGCTTGTTTAAGTGGTAATATTCAATATTGTCCGGAGACATGGACTCATGCTTTAGGTCTATCTTTGGATAATCCAGGTGGACTTACTAGAAGGATTGCAATTAGACCTGATATGGTAGTGAAAGTTCCAGATAATATTTCTGATGAAGAGGTGGCAATGGTTGAACCGGCTGCTGTTGGTCTTCATGCGGTTCATTTAGGTAATATTGAAGCTGGCGATAAGGTTTTAATTATCGGTGGTGGAATTATCGGTTTAATGTCTGGTTTATTTGCCAAATTACAAGGTGCTAGTTATGTGGCATTAATGGAAGTGAACGAGGCTAGAGGTAAAAGATCAGTTGAACTCGAGGTTGCTGATGAATGGTTTGATGCTAAAGATGAAAATGTAATTAATACTTTAATGGAAAAGAGTAACGGCGGTTTTGAGGTTGTTATCGATGCTTCTGGTAATTCTGCAGCTGTAAACAGTGCGGTTACGGCTTGTAAGCCTGGAGGATTAGTAGTTTTAGCTGGTGTGGCAACAGGTCCGATTAATTTTTATTCGGTTTTGGCCGTAACAAAGGAGCTTACGGTTAAGGGTTCGATTGCTTATACGAAGAGAGAATTTGAAATGGTTATAGATTTAATGAGTCACAAGAGAATTTCAGTTTTGAAGTTTTTATCGGATACAGTTTCTTTGGATGAGGTTCAAGGAGCTTATGAGAGATTAACTAGTGGTACAGATTCAGCTATTAAAATTTTAGTCGACCCAAATAGATAGATGCTTGATTTATGTCAAGCATTTATTTTTTTTGTTTATAGTTTTAGTTTTTTGTGATATATTTAAAAATAGGTGAATGATATGGACCGAATAAAAAATATATGGATTTGGTTTGCTTTGTTTATTGCTGTTTTTATTTTGTTTAGTATTATTGGAAGTTTATATAATAACGAGATTATAAGTATCGATGTTTTTATGCACGATTTGGTCGTCAACAATTTACGAAGTGATGTTTTAACTTTTATAATGCTTTTTATTACTAATTTTTGCAATCCGATTATACTTATATTACTAAGTTTAGTTATTTTACTTATTTGCAAAGATAAAAAAATGGGATTAATAATTATAATAAATTTACTTGTTTCGATTTTACTAAATATTATATTTAAAGGGATTATTCAAAGAGATAGACCTCTTGAAGATTTTTTGATTACAGAGTCAGGTTATAGTTTTCCTTCTGGTCATTCAATGGTTAGTATGGCTTACTATGGGTTAATTATTTATTTTATTTATAAAAAAATTAAAGACAAAAGAGTAAGAAATGTTTTAATGATTCTTATTGGTTTTTTGATTTTGGCAATTGGTTTTAGTAGAATTTATTTAGGAGTTCATTTTGCGAGTGATGTCATTGGAGGATTTTTGATTTCAATTATTTATCTCGTGTGCGCTATTAAATTACTTAATTTAAAATATTATAAATAAGTAATTTTTTTCTTGACTTAGAGTGAAGTCTAGGTTATATAATTTAAGTGTAGGAGGCAGTTATGACAATAGGAGAAATCGCTCGCAAGTTTGATTTATCACTTGATACTTTAAGATATTACGAAAAGGTTGGGCTTATAAGTCCTGTTTCTAAGGTGTCTGGAAGAAGAGAGTATAGTGATGAAAATATAAACGAATTAAAGTTTGTTTTATGCATGAAGAATGCAGGCCTTTCGTTAAAGGATATTTTAAAATTTACCGAGTATGGTAAAAAGGGAGATGAAACTCTTCCTGAGAGACTTGATATTTTAAAAAAGCAAAGGGAATTTTTAACTTCAGAAATTGAAGAGAAAAAAGAAACTTTGAATTACCTTAATTATAAGATAAATTTATATGAGAGGAAGATTGGTAAATGAGGGCAATAGTTTATTATTCTTATTCAGGTAATACAAGAGGAATTGTTTCTAGGATAAAGGATAAGTATGATTACGATGTTTTGGAAATAAAACCAGTTATACCTTATAGTGATAATTACGACGAGGTTGTTGATAGGGCAACAACAGATACGAAGAATGATTATCAGCCGGAGATTCAAAAAATAGATATTTCTAAATACGACGAGATAGTTTTGTGCACGCCTGTTTGGTGGTATACGGTGGCAAGTCCAGTTAATACTTTTTTACACGATTATGATTTAAAGGATAAAGTTATTATACCGGTTGCAACTAACGGTGGATGGCTTGGTCATGCGATAGAGGATATTGAAAAGAAAAGCGGTGCAAGGATTAAAAATCCAGTTAGTTTGAAGTTTGATGGAAACGAATTAACTGAGGATGATAAATTTGAAAATTGGTTGAAAGGATTAGGTGATTAATATATGGTTAAACAAACTGCAGGAAGAAATATTTTAGGTGATGTTGCGCCTAAATTTGCCGAACTTAACGATGATGTTTTATTTGGTGAGGTATGGTCTAGAGAGGATAAGCTTTCACTTAGAGATAGAAGTTTAGTAACAGTTATTTGTCTGATGAGTAAAGGTTTATTCGATAGTTCTTTTAAGAGTCATATGGAAAATGCGAAGAAGAATGGAATTACTAAATCAGAAATGGCTGAGATTATCACTCATGCGGCATTTTATGCTGGATGGCCAAATGCTTGGGCAGCTTTTAGAGTAATGAAAGAAGTTTATACAGATGAGGAAGAAGTAAAAGGTGGCGGAATGTTCGGTTTAGGTGCGCCTAATGATGCTTTCGCACAATACTTTGTGGGTCAAAGTTATTTAAAACCTTTAACTAGTAAAGATGATCCATTATTTATCGCAAATGTGACTTTTGAACCTGGGTGCAGGAACAACTGGCACATTAATAAAGCGACTAAAGGCGGAGGTCAGATTCTAATTGCCGTCGATGGTCAAGGATGGTATCAAAGAGAAGGTGAAGAGGTTCAAAAACTTCTTCCAGGTGATGTCGTTGTGGTTCCAGCTAATGTTAAGCACTGGCACGGAGCTGGGAAGGACGGATGGTTTAGTCATTTAGCTATCGAACTTCCTGGTGAGAATACTTCTAATGAATGGTTAGAGCCAGTTAGCGAAGAAGAATATAATAAATTAAAGTAGATAATAATTTATTAGGTAATTTGAAAAAGATAAATTATTTTACTCCGGTAATTTGTCTTTTTTTATGAAGGAAATGTGCTATAATTAGATTTATATGATATTAGGAGTTGGTTTTGGTGATTTTAAATGTAAGCGGACGAACTGATATAGTAGCTTTTTATAGTAAGTGGTTTATGAATAGATATAGAGAAGGGTATGTGGATGTGCGAAATCCATTTTATCCAAAACTCGTAAGTAGAATTTATTTTGACGACGTTGATTTAATCGTCTTTTGTACGAAAAATCCAATTCCTATTTTAAAGTATTTAAAAGAAATCGATAAACCGATTATATTTCAAGTGACTTTAACTCCTTATAAAAAAGACGTGGAACCTAATGTTATTTTTAAGGGTAAGGTTATAGAGTCAATAAAAGATTTATCAAGTATTGTCGGAATAGATAATTTATATGTGAGATACGATCCGATTTTAATAAACGATAGATATACGGTAAATTATCATATTAAAGCGTTTAAACATCTGTGTGAAATTTTAAATGGTTATGTTTCACATATTATTATTTCGTTTGTCGATGATTATAAAAATGTTCAGAAGAACATGAAGTTTTTAAAGCTTAAAAAGATAAGCGAAGATGATGTTAAAGAGATTGCCATAAACTTTAGCAAAACAGTTAAAGAAAATGGAATGACAATTCAAACGTGCTACGAAGAAGATAACTTAACGGAGTATGGGTTTATAGACGATGTTTGTGTTTCTAAAGAGGCAGCTTACAGGCTAACAGGAAAGAAATTTAGAAAGTGGCAAGCTAGAAAATGTGGATGTGTAGAGATGGTTGATATCGGCGTTTATAATTCGTGCAAACATTTTTGCAAGTACTGTTACGCGAATTATGACGAGGAGAAAGTAGTGGAAAATTTTAAATATCACGATGATAATTCGTCTTTATTAATTGGTAAAATTAGTGAAAATGATACGATAAAGGTAAGACGAAGATAACTTTTTTTAGAAAAATAAATAGTTTAAAAAAATATTTTGTAAAATTGACAAATCATTTACACTTTAAAATAAAATAATTATTTTTTAAAAATGTTACGTTTTCACACTTAAAAAAGTTTATATTTTTATAAACTTTGGGTTATTAAATTAATTACAGTATATTATTTTAAATAAAATATGTAGAGAGAAGAGGGTATATATGTTAGATAAAGTAATTGGAAATACACCAATGGTAAAAATAGATTTTGAATATTTAGGAAAAAAATTAACTACTTATGTTAAACTCGAGATGTTTAATTTAACTGGTAGTATTAAAGATAGAGTTGCTTATTATATGCTTAAAAATGGCAATTTAAAAGAAGGAGCGGAAATAGTCGAGGCAACAAGTGGTAATACGGGAATTTCTTTGGCCGCACTTGGAGCATTTTATAATCATAAGGTTCATATCTTTATGCCGGATTGGGCTTCAGTAGAGAGAAGACGGATGATGGAAGGATATGGGGCAGAGCTTACATTAATCAGTAGAGAAGATGGTGGTTTTAGTAAGTGCTTGGAAGAAGCTAAAAAGTATGCTTTAAAGCACAAGGCTTTTTATCCTGATCAGTTCAGCAATGAAAATAATATTTTGGCTCATTATGATACGACTGGAGCCGAGATTCTTCGGCAACTTCCAGAGAAAATAGGTGGTTTTGTTTCCGGTGTGGGAACTGGCGGAACTTTACTTGGAACTAGTAAAAGATTAAAAGAAAGATATCCAGATATGATAACTTGCGCAATTGAGCCAGAGAATATGCCTTTAATTTCTGGTGGAAAAATTAAGGGCGCACATAAAATAGAAGGTATTGGTGATGATTTTATTCCAAAACTCGTCGATAAAAATTTAATCGATAAAATATTTTTAATAAACGACGAAGATGCGATGCAGATGGCAAGAATTATTTCCCGGAAATTAGGAATAGGTGTTGGAATTTCTTCGGGAGCTAATTTTATCGGAAGCGCTTTACTGGGTAGTGAGATAATGATGCCGGTGGCTACAGTATTTGCCGACGATAATAAAAAATATGTTTCAACTGATTTATTTAAGGATGAGAATTTAGATGATAATTTGATTTCTAATAATATAAAGATATTAGGAGCTAGTTTTATAAAGTAAAAACAAGGATTTTTCCTTGTTTTAATTTTCGAGATATTCTGATAGAGCAGCTACGATTCCTTTGGCATATCCTTCTTTATTATTATTTATATTTTTTAAGTCTTGAACGTCGTCTAGATATCCCATTTCAAATAGGTAGCTTTCAGCTGTATTGTTGGAATTGTAATATGGATTTTTATCTAAGTTATCGTAACGACCATCATTATAGGCATGGGTGGCAATGCCACCGACTTCTCTGATGGTGTAGTAGTAGATAGTATTGGTTGATTTATTTGCTGGTGGGTTTTCTTCTTCATTTATTTCCTCTTCAGTAAAGAATCTTTGATATATACCATCTTCGATTTTATCTTGAGTTTTAGGTGAGGTTTGCGTATTTGCATATTCGGTTATATTTTTTACAAATAACTTGGCTAGGTCAAGTGAGGAGTCATTTGCAATATAAAGTTCAAGACCTTTTAAATAACTTGATCCACCAGAGATTCCCGATGAATTGTGGTGAATGGCAAGATTAAATTTCGATTTAGTATCATTGGCCGTAGTCGCACTTCCCATGTGACCATAAGTAGGTAGGGTATCCTTTTCATTTTCTCTAGTTAATTTTACTTTATATCCTTGGTTTTCTAATTGATTTTTTATTTCTTTGGCTAAAGCTAAGTTGACATCAGATTCTTTATATAGTGTTCCTGTTTTGCAAAGACCACTGTTTGTAACTGGACTACCATTTGAACAAGCTAATTTACCAGTATCATTGGCATCGTGTCCCGGATCGATAGTTATATCGTAAACATCATTTGGCAGGGAGGTATTTTTTATTTGAAATTTTAGAATTTCATTTCCTTCATAGTTGTCCCAAGTTATATCGATCTTATTGTTTTTTCCATTTTTAGTTAAGGTATAATATTCTAAATTATCATATTCGGTATTATTTTCGAGAGGATAATATATATCTTCATCCTCGGCTTGACCTTTTACTAAAAGATAATATGTTCCTTTGGTTAAGCTTTCGAGGCTGATACCTTCATTTATATAATCACTTGTCGTAAATTCAATTTTATTATTATTTTCATTGATTTCCCAGGGAATAGTTATTTCTTTATCGTTATCTTTTAAGATTAACTTTAGATTACTTAGATTATCTTTATTTTCAAATTCTCCTTTAAAATTAAGATGTGTACCGTAGATGTCGTAATATTTTATGGATACGTAGTTATCATAGCTAACATTTTTTAAAAATGATGGCTTTAGAACTGTGTTTTTGAGGGTGACAAACACGGCAAAAACGAAAATTAAAACAACTACAAAAACGATAAATAAGCGAATATATTTTCTAATTTTTTTCTTCTTTTTTTTCATATATCATACTTCCTAAATTCATTATAGCAATTTTTTTGGTATTTTTTTAGAAAACCTAGTATATGATTGTTAATATGTGTAAAAATAAGGAATGTTATGTTTTTAAATAAGTTTATACGTGATATACTGGTTTTATTAGGTGAGAGATATGATATTTAGTATATTAACTTTTATTGCGATTTGTCTAAGTTTACTCATAAAAGATAGAACTAAATCACTTCATGTTTATTCGATAAGTTGTATTTGTGAGTCACTTTATTGTATTACTGTAGGGGCGCTTACAGGAACTTTTTTAGGTATTATTAATTTTATAAGAACTTATTTGTTTTCTTGCCGTGAAATTTTTAGTAAAAAAGCTTATTTTTCATTATTTTTATTTTTTGAATTTGTTGTTTTTTTAAATTTTATAATTACTTATGATGGAACAATATCCTTACTTCCAACGATGGCTTCTATTATAGGAATTTATTGTTTGTGGGTTCCACATACAAAATATTTAAAGTTTTCATCTTTGATTAAGGGAATGTTTTACGCAGTATATTATGCTTATTACGATGGATGGTTTTTAGTTTGGGGTTATACAGTTGTATTCTTGTTTAGTTTTTATATTTTAATAAAGGATGAGAGAAAGAAAAGTTTTTTACAAATTATTAAACTTAGAAGATAATTTAAATTATTTAGCAATAACTCAAAAAACGATAATTATTTAGTATTAAAAGAATTATTATTAAAAATGGATGAATTGCATATAAGACCGTTATCTATTTTTATTCCTGATCCTATTTCATATAGTGCATCATTTAGACTTAGTTTTAAAAGAATAATTAAGATTATGGATGAAATAAACTGGAATACACCTTCATGGATTAATTCAACTAGATTTACAATGGATACGACGATAGGCAAAGTTAGAAGAGAGAATATAATTGATTGGAATGGAAATTGTATTACTTTTGCACGAGATGGTAAGACAGTAAAATATTACGACTTGGATGAGGGGATTGATATTCCTTCTGATATTAATACTTTACTATGGAAAGAAAGTAAAAATAAAAAGAATGATTTTGGCAACTAGTTTTTATTTGATTATTTTGGTACAATATCAATAAATAGGTTGATAGTATATATGAAACAATATTTGAAAAGATTGTTTCTAATTAATGATGGGAGATGGAAATATGCCACATTACAATGCATATGAAAGTTTTAAAACGAAAAAGAGTTTAGAAAAAAACGTAGAGCGAAGGAAAAAGCTTTTGGTAAAAAAAATGAATTTTCTGATAGTTTTGTTGTAAATTCATCTGATGATTATGGTGTAGTTATTGAAGTTAGATATGACGATGCTTTTGTTCTTTATAACAACAATGTTGTTTTGGCTAAACTTAGAAAAGATATTAATTTGGTTTGTAATCAAGCGATATTTCCTGGTGATAAGGTTGTTGTTGAACAAAATGAAAAAAACTTCGTTATTCAACATTTAATTAAAAGGACCTCTTTATTATCGAGAGTAAAAAAGGACAGAACAAGATTGGATGATATAGGAACGATAAAAAATTTTGCTGCAAATGTTGACACAGCTGTTATTGTAGTTGCTGCTAAAGAACCGCCTCTTCATCCTAAATTTATTGATAGATATTTAATGATTTTACAAAATAATGATATACCTACAGTCATATGTTTAAATAAAAGTGATTTAAAAACTGATGCTGAAGAAAAAATTTTAGATGTTTATAGAAATTTAAATATTCCTGTAGTGGAGACGTCTACTTATGCTCATGTAGGTATTGAAAAATTAGAGAGCTATTTAAGAGGTAAACAGGCTATTTTTGTAGGTAATAGTGGAGTTGGCAAATCATCATTAATTAATGCTATAATGAATAGTAATCAGATAAAAACTAGTCATGTAAGTGAAAAGAGTAAAAGAGGTAGACATACAACTACAACTTCTAAATATTATATATGGGATGAAAATTCATCAATAATAGATACTCCTGGTATAAGAAGTTTAGATGTATCGTCTTTTAGTCCTTTAGAAATTCAAGACTATTTTCCTGAATTTGATGATTGGAAAGGTAAATGTAAATATAATGATTGCTTGCATTACACAGAACCTTATGAATCATGTATAGTAAAACAAGCTGTAGCTAGTGGGTTAATAAATGCAGATCGTTATGAAAGTTATTTAAGAATTTTAAGTGGTGTTTTAAATACTGACAAAGATTATGAAGATATTTTAAATGAATTATTAGGCGATAGTCAAAAAAAAACTAATACTTTGTACAAATAAAAGTATTAGTTTTTTTTTGTGTTAGGCACGTTATATAGCTAGGTGGTGAAAGTCCACTATACACGTCGGTATCTGCGAAGTATTAGGGAAACGCAACGCATCAACAGTGATGTTGGGGCTAAAGGAAGCGCGAAACAAAATCGTGCCTCAACGGACAGAAATTTGATACAAAGTCTATATAAAGGGATAAAGTTACTAAACAAACTAAAGTCCAAAAAGATACACGTAACTTTATAGAGTAAATCAAATGAGTAAACGAGGAAAGTTATATGTCTTACCCCGGGAGGTCTCATGAACGGATAAGTACAAGCGGTTTCATATACCAATTGTTAATGTCGGTCGAAAAAGGTTTATCATGAGAAGTCAGCCGAGGTCATAGTAGGAACGAAAGTACTGAAGGACTGAACAATTTACAAGTGTTTAAGTACGCTAAAATTATATAGGCTAATATCAGAATAAATAAGGAAGAAAGTACAGAACGTATATCTGGAAGAAACTTCTAAAAGAATGAATAGCTTAAAAGTGAAATTAGAAAGGAAAGAACAGATATGAGTTTATTGGATGAAGTACTAAGTAAAAACAACATAGAAGCATATAAAAAAGTTTATCAAAACAAAGGAGCCAAAGGAGTAGACGGAGTAACTGTCTATGAGTTTAGAGACTACCTTGATAAACATTTTGAAGAAATTAAAGAGAGAATAAAAACTAGGAAATATAAACCTAGTCCAGTAAGAAAAGTCTATATACCAAAAGATAATGGAGATAAAAGAGGACTTGGGATGCCAACTGTAATAGATAGAGTTATTCAACAAGCAATAGTCCAAGTATTAACTCCAATATATGAAAAACAATTTTCAGAAACATCATATGGCTTTAGGCCAAAACGTTTGTGTGAAATGGCAATTATAAAAGCCTTAGAATACTTTAATGATGGATATGACTGGATAGTAGATATAGACCTAGACAAATTCTTTGATAACGTTTGTCATGATAAAATAATTAGCCTAATACTAAAAACTGTAAAAGATGGCGATTTAGTATTATTAATTAGGAAATACTTAGTAGCGGGAGTAATGGAAAATGGTGTAGTACAAGAAACTAAGAAAGGAACCCCGCAAGGAGACAACCTATCACCATTATTATCCAACATAATGCTTAATGAACTTGATAAAGAATTAGAAAGAAGAGGATTAAGATTTGTCAGATATGCCGACGATTGCTTAATTATGGTTAGAAGTGAAAAAGCAGCTAACCGAGTAATGGACAGTATAATTAGGTATATTGAAAAGAAACTGGGTCTTAAAGTCAATGCGACAAAAAGTAAAGTTGCAAGACCAAAAGATATTAAGTATTTTGGATTTGGTTTTTATATAAAACCAGGACAAGATAACTGGAGACCGAAGCCTCATATAAAATCAATCCAAAAGTTCAAAAGAAAATTAAAACAAATTACAAAGAGAAGTTATAGTATTTCATTAGCTATAAGAATACAACGACTTAACTATGTAATAAGAGGTTGGATAAACTACTTCAGAATTGCGGATATGAAAGGCAAAATGAAAGAAATAACAAGTCATTTAAATAGAAGAATAAGATGTTTACTTTGGAAACAACGGAAAACATGTAAGGGTCGATATACAAGATTAATAAGACTTGGAGTTTCTAAGATAAAAGTCAAAGAGCTTAATGGAAGTCGAAAGAGTTATTGGAATAACTCAATGAACCCGACTATACACATTGTAATATCTAATAAAAGATTAAAAGCAAATGGACTAGTGTTTCCACTAGACCATTATACTAAAGTTCATATTGAATTGTAAATTGAACCACTGTATACCGAACGGTACGTACGGTGGTGTGAGAGGGACAAAAATTTTCTCTACTCGATTATTACGATAACTTTTATAAGATATTCATTAATTAAATTTTTATAGTTCATATATAACTTTTTTTAAATATTATACATCATAATTAATGAGAAACAGACTAGATATGTTAATTTTGGTAAACGGTTGTCTTATATTTTTATAAATGATAAAATACTTAGTAGTTTAAAGTTTCCGATGCTTTAAGGGGTTAGTTTTAGATATTAAAGGTTGTTTATTTTAAGGAGATGAATAGCTTATGAAATTTAAGATTCATTCAAAGTTTAAACCTAGTGGTGATCAGCCACAGGCAATAGATAAATTAGTAGAAGGAATTGAAAAGGGTAAGAAAAATCAAGTATTACTTGGGGCGACGGGTACTGGTAAAAC
>DVFV01000141.1 GCA_018713045.1 Candidatus Coprosoma intestinipullorum
AAACCAAAATTTATAAGGTGAATACTTTTCTTGTTCACGCATCCATATATATTTTTCTTCTTTACTATTTGAATTTCGATATAATTCATCAGAGATATCTCTCATTTTAACATGTGCTGCATTAGATAACTTCATACTCAAATATTCTGAAGCTGTACTTTTACCAGATTCAGAGACTCCTGAAACAAATATAAATTGTTGTCCATTGTCAATAAACAAATTTAGTAAATTTTTAAAGACATTTTCAATTTCATCATTTGCATTAATTAATTTTATATTACTCTGACGTAATGAATCATTAGTAACTTCTAATAATCTTTTTTGATATTGTTCATAATAATCATCATAAGAATTTTGAGAATCAACGTTTCTAGACTTTCTTCTAGCACTTAATTTAGAAGTATCAGGAATATTCAAAAAGACAGACAAATCCTCATTTTCAATTGCGTATTTTGATTTATATTTTTTTATAGAACAATTAATATTTTCCATTGTATAACCTCTTAATAAAAAATTTGCTAAAATTCTACAATCAAAAGTGAAAACTCCTTTATCATTAAACACTATATTTTTCTGTTGATTCAAAGAATCATCATTTCTTAATCTAATTCCTTTATAAATTGAATTACAAAACTCATCTAATGAACTGTCTAAAAACCACCATCTAAAAAAATCATCGCCTTTTAAACTTGGAAAAACATTATATTTTGAAATATCATTAGAAAAGTAAGCATAGTAAAAATTCTTTTTTAACAAACTATATTGGGTCGTTTTACCAGAACCATCTAAACCATTCAACGAGATTTGATACAACCTGAATCACCCTTTTCTTTATTTTTATAATCATTTATAACTAAATCTCTGACTTCCAAAGGAACGACATTTAATTCAGAAAGTTCGGAAATAGGCACAGCCATAGGAATATATAATCCTCTATTTTCATATTCTTTTGAAGTAAATTCAGGTCCTTTACCTGTACCTAAATTTCCACTAATCCACTTACAATTAAAAAAATAAGTATCAGTATGCTTAAAATTTTCAAGATATCTCATATCTTGTACCTCTACATCAATTCCCAATTCTTCTAAAACTTCTCTTTTAACCCCTTCTTCCAAAGTTTCACCAGCTTCTAAACCGCCTCCTGGAAAAACATAATAAATATTTTCCTTATTATTTTCCATTCTCACCCTTTTTATCAATAGTAATTGATTATTTTCAACAACGATTCCACGTACTCTAATATTCATAAAACATCTTCCTTTCATAATACAGTTATTTAAGTTAAACTTCTTCCACCATCAATAACAAAAACTGAACCTGTTGTATATTTAGAAAATACTTTTATTATCACATATGTAAAATTTGCAATTTGCACAGGATTAAAAACAATTTTTAACGGTACTTTAGCTCTAGCTATTTCTCTTTGTTCACTATGAGTTAGCCAAGTATTATTCATGTCTGTCTCCACCGCACCAAATGATAATGCATTAACAGTAATTTTATGGGGAGCAAATTCTAATGCGAGTTCTTTTGTTAGTATTTCAATTGCACTCTTTGAAGAATCATAAGCATATTTTTTTGTTCGCGGTTTAACTGAATGAACAGAAATTAAATTCAAAATTGTAGAATCTTCAGACAAAAATTTAAAAAAAGCATGAATTACATTACATACACCAAAATAATTTGTATTTATAACTTTTTGCCATTTTTTTTGATTATAACATTCAAAATCTTCTTCAATTTGAATTGCCGCACAATTAATAATAGCAACTAATTGATTCAGTTGTGGCAACATTAAATTAGCAATGTAATTTACATCATCTTCGGATGAAACATCACAAACATAATAATGTATCCCATATTTCGACAATTTTTTTCCTTCTACTTTATCAATATCTAAAACAAAAACATTATATCCTTTAGATTTATATAATTTTGCACATTCTAATCCTATACCATTCGCCCCACCCGTAATAATTATATCATTTTTCATACATTACTTGACCCCTTTCTTCAATAAATTAACTTAACTCAATCCAAAAGATTCATTTTTAGTATCAAATTTTTTAACTTATTATAATTCAAATTAGACAATTTTAAATAAAACCAATGTATTAAAAACAGAATATAATAATAGTCATCACTATCAAAAGTATTAATGTTAAATATACAAAGCAATCTCATTATAACAAAATAAATCAAATCATCATATATATCAAAATCTTTTACAATATCTAGAAATTTTAAAATATATGCCCTTCTAATTTTACTTATTCTAAATTCACAATTAATCACAATGTTTTCCTTATATAGATTATAATTTATTTTGGGCTTATAATTATTTAAAGTTTCAAATATTTTTTCATGATTTTTATAAGACTCTTCATGATATTTTGGACAAATATATTGATCAAAAAACAAAATAGATATAAAACACATTGCAAATTCTCCAATAGCATAATTATAACCAGCCGAACTAACATCAAAAAAATATGGAGTAATTGACAAATTTAATACATTATGATCACCTTGAGTGATAAAGCCATCATGTGCTTTTTCTAACTGAAAATAAGAAATAGTCTCTTTAATAATTTTTTCAGTAGTAACACTATTTTCCCCATTAACAATCACGGTTTTATAAAAATCATTATTGTTTTTATACCAATTGTTCAATCTTGAAAGCACTCTTTCTCGAAAGAAAATATCAATTGGAGCTTTTGTGATTTTTTGCGAGTTCTGTGAACTTTTTTTATAAAAACAGAGAAGTTTATTGATGGGTGCTTCATCAAAAGTTTTCTTAAAATCATTAATAACAAAATAATCATTTAAAAGTCCTTTATTTAACCCTACATTTATATCATAGTCATACAAAACTAGGCATAAATTTTCATTAAAGCAATACACATCGGTTTGTGGCATAACTGGAAAAATTGAACTACATATTTTGATAGAATCTCTTTCTCTCATTGCTTCATCTTTAGAAATAATTTTAAAAAATTTCTTTTTATTACATTTAAATAAAATTCCATTTATTGAATTATGTTGATAATTTATTGTTTGTAATGATATGCCTTCTGTTTTTTTTATTTCATCTAAATACTTATTTATTGTTTCATAATTATAAACCATTTTCTATCCTTACCTTATCTATTATTGAAAAATTTTTTTCGTTTCTGTCACCAGACATATCAAAATATGGAATTTTTCTTTTTAAACAATATTCTTTTAATTTTTTACAATCTTCAATTACCCTATTACAATACTTTAATAAATCTTCATCAGATAAATCTTTTGTCCAATCTTTTATAGTATCATGAGTTCTTATATCATTAAATAATTGAGTAGCACTATCATCATATCCCAAAACAATTATCATAAAATTATTAATGTTAAACTTCTCAACAAAATCATCTAATTTTAAATAACATCCTTCTATCACATAATTAACATCATAAGAATTTTTACTATCATGATTTAAAGCTCTAATATAACTATACATAAAACTAGAAATATCATTTAACATAATTTCATCTCTCCGCAAATGATTAATGTTTAAATTCGGCATTCCATATTGAAAGGCTGTAATTAAAAAATCTAAAGATATTAAATTATAATTAAATTTTCTAGAAATTCTTCTAGCTAATGTACTTTTACCACATCTACTACCACCAAAAATTATTATATTTTTCTTTTTTACTTTTTTCGTATTATCATTATAAACACTCGAAATCAATTTAGTCGCATATTTTGATAATTTTTTTGCATAAAACAAATAAAAATCTTTTTTATATTTTACTTTTTCTAAAATAGCATATTTCGTCAATATTGCAACAATATCATAATAACAAAAAACATTGAATAAATTTAATGAAGTAGTTATAGAATTATTATGTAATCTATAATTATAGTATTTTATATCTATATAATATAAATTTTTAATATGACATAACATTTTTACAGTCCATTCTTCATCTTCGTGAACAATATCATTAATAAAAAATAATTTATATTTTATGATTAAATCTCTTTTTACTATAAATCTCCAAACTGTAAAAATTATTTTACTCATCTTTATATAATCTAATACAGCAGGCATTCTTCTTTCATCAACCATTTTATAATCTATTTGACGATCATATAATTGTCTATCACAATCATCGCTATTAACTGTTTTAAAATTTGATACATAAGCATCTTTATGAGTTGCAGTAATAACCTTAGAAATATAAAATAAACTATTAGAACCAATAAAATCATCACCGTCTAAAAACATTATATAACGTCCTTTGGATTTATTTAATCCAATATTTCGTGCAGCAGAAACACCACCATGTTCCTCCTTAAATAAATAAAAATTATTATATTTATTACAAAACTTAGTAACAATATTTAAAGTATCATCAGTCGAACCATCATCAATAATTATTACCTCATAATCTTTAAAATTTTGTTTTACAATACTATTTAAACAATCAGCTATATATTTTTCTACATTATAAGTTGGTATTATAATAGAAAATAATGGCACAAAATCACTCCCAATACAAAAATTTTTACTAATAATAATATCATTTTTTTAACAATTTTGCAACATTTATACACAAAAAAAACCTTAAGTTTATGATTAATTTGTGATAATGTCTTAAGTATTAACTTGCGAAAATGTCCCGATGTTATATAATATGTCACCGAGGTGACTTGAATGAGAAAGGCTGAATTAAGAATGAACGAAAAAGAAAAATATGATGTTATCAAAGAACTAGTTGATCATAATGGTAATAAAAATAGAGCTGCCATGAAATTAGGTTTATCAAAAAGACAAATTAATCGTCTAATAATCAAATATAAGGAGAATGGAAAATATGCTTTTATTCATGGGAACCGCTCAAAGAAACCTGTGAATGCATTAGATAAATCCATCTCCGAAGATATTATAACACTTTATAAGAATAAATACTATGATTTTAACTTTAATCATTTTAAAGAGTTTCTAAAAAAAGATGAAAATATAGATGTATCT
>DVFV01000142.1 GCA_018713045.1 Candidatus Coprosoma intestinipullorum
TTTTCAAAAGGGTCATATCCCCCATTTCCAAAATTACCATGAACTTTTTCTTTGGTCCCCATTAATAGTGGTCCGTAGTAATTATAATATGAAACGTCAACGTTTTTAAACGATTTAACTACGGCAACGTATTTTTTGCCATCTAAGTTAGTCACATGTTCAGGAAGAAATTGAAAGATCATTACTATGTATTTAGAAAATAAAAGGCAAAACATAGTGAAGAAGGCTGCTGTTAAAATGGATACCAATTTCATAATTGTCGATTGTCTTAAGGCCCACTGAATAAAACCAATAATAAAGGCTACTCCTAAAATGACAACCACAGTTATAATAAACCAAAGTCTAAATCTGATATTTATTAAATATAAAATAAAGCTTAGTAAAAGAAACAAACCGATTACTATTAAATCATATTTTAAAATATTTTGCTTTAATTTGCTGGCAAACTTTTTCCAAGTTTCTTTTTTTAAGAGTTTTTGTTTAATATCGTTCATAAATTTATTCATATCGTCACCTTAATAAAACATAGTCAATATAATCAGATAGATAATTATCCATCAAAATCAAGCTTTTCTTTTTAATTGCAAATTCAGACTTAGTTGGAATATTTATTTCATCATCATTAGTAATAAAATCAGTTCTTGTATATATTAACTTATTTCCTTCTATTTCGAATGTTCCGGTAGAGTTTTCAATTACTTTACCATCTGGAAGGGTGTAAATATATAAATTAGCAGATGGATTATCTTTGATACTTGTTTCGTTAAGTGAATAAGAAAAGTCGATGTGAATTTTATCGGTATCCATGACTTTAGCGTTAGTTTTACCAATTTTATCTTCATAAGTTTCTAATTTGAAAGTGTCACAATAGTTTCCGTTTTTAACAGCATAAGAAATAGTTGAATAAATCAAATTGCTTTTAACTGAATAATCAATGATTGTCGTGTTTGTACTTTCGTCATAATAATAAACTGTGTCATTACAGGTTACTGGTTTTAGTGTTTTTAAATATTCCGAAATTTCATTTTGTAAAATTGTTTTCCCTCTTAAGTTTTTATAGGAATAGTTCTCATCCTTATTTTGCATCATAAAAGAAAATTTGGGTACTCCTAAATTAATCGTTTTATTATCATAATGAGTATATGATGGGTGCTGGACAATATAGCCAAATGGCAATACTTTCAATAATATTATACACATTATAATTATTAATATAGTTAATATTATATATAGTTTTTTATTTATTCTTTTTTCTTTTTTTAGATTATTTTTCATAAATTACCTCTTTTATTTTTGTGGATTATCTTCGAGAAAAAATATTTAGCAAGCTTTTCATAATTATCCAGAATATTAAGATTGGAATCTATATTAATTATTTTGATATCATATACGGCTTATCATGTGCCCTTATATTATGGGATGGATAAGTTTTTTCGAATTTAATGCGAAACTTTATAATATTAAAGTTTTCTATTGTGTCAATATAATAGTCTCTTCATTTTTTTGAAACTCAATTTGAAAGAGGCGTAGTTATATTTTCAATATTAAAATATTCTTTTATTTCTTGATTTATTTTTATTATACTACAGATAAGTTTCTATTACTACATTTTACTGATGTTTATGATGTCATCGATATTTATTTTTGGACCTTCAATTAGAGTTATGGTTTTATTTATTTCATCTATTTTTTTAATGTTTGTGATGATTGTTTTATAGGAGCCACCACTTTTTCTTGGGTCTTTAATAAAGTAAGTAATAGTTACTTGGGGCATGGATTTAATGTTTTCTTTGATAATTTGAAGACGATTATTTATAACTGTTTTTAATCCTTCGTCTAGTTCGATTTTTTTATCTGTAATTCTGGCAGTTTCTTTTATTTTTTCAGAATAGCCAGTTAAAGCTGAGAATGGAGCAAACTGGGCTGAGCGATTATTTAAAGACATTCTCGGATGATTTTTAGATACATGATGTGGCAGGTTGATTATATCCTTATATTTATTCATGATGACCGCCTATTTGCCTATTTCTTTCCATCATCGTGCCTCCTTCTTCTAAGTTCATACCTCTTAAGATAGAATTTTTGCCAAATTTTTGTTTAATGTTTAAAACGACGTTTTGTAGTTTTCGCTCTTTTTGTTCATCTTTTATTTCTAAGTTTAAGTTTTTATTTTGAAGGTTTAAATCAGTAAACAGGTTAAACTGTCTATATTTGGGTTTTCGGTCTTCTAAAGATTCTTTGGTTACATTTACCGCGCATATATTTATTCTTTTGATAAGCATATTTTTATTTACAATTTGTTCGTACAATTTTAAGGCCTTTTCCATAATTGTTTTGGATACGCAGGTTTTGTGGTCTAGGTTAATGGTTCCATGAGAATGTTTAGGTATTTTCCTTCCATACATGTCGATTTCATAGTTACTCGTGTTTTGATTTTGAATATCATAACCTAGAGTAAGGGTTAATTTGTCTGTTACTAATTTTTTAGAGGCAAGGTTTAAAGATAAGGCTTCAGCCATTTCTTTGATAATGAGTTTGGTTTTATGATAATCGTATGGACAGTTTAGAACTTGGCCAGAGCTTATACTTTGAAATGACGGTTTATATTTTTTAATCGATTTTAGGGTACATGGTTCATAGCCCCAAGCATGGTCGATTAAGGTTTCGGCATTTACGCCAAATAGTTTATAAAGTAGTTCTTCGTTTTGGATAGAACAAAGGGCGATGTCACCCATGGTATATATTTGATATTTTTCAAGTTTCTCCGCGATACCTTTCCCTACTCTCCAAATATCGGTAATCGGTTTGTGATCCCACATTTTATATCTATAGGTCATTTCATCTAGTTTAGCAATTCTAACACCATGTTCATTAGCTTCTTCGTGTTTGGCAAGGACGTCCATGGCTACTTTAGCTAAAAACAAGTTAGTTCCAATGCCACTGGTCGCGGTTATACCCGTTGTATCATAGACGTCTTTAATCATTTTGGTTACAAGTTGTTCCGGTGATAGATTATAGTATTTTAAATAATCAGTTAAATCAAAGAAGGCTTCATCGATGGAATAAACGTAGATATCTTCACTCGAAATATATTTTAAATAAGTATTATAAATTTTGGCGGAAATGTTTAGGTAATCTTTCATTCTGGGAGGAGCGATGATAAATTCAAGTTCTTTTGTTTGGTCTTGAAGTTCATCTTCGTTAAAGGATTTTCCTTTAAATGGTTTATATTTATTTTCTTTTTTTCTTTGATTATTTATTTCTTTAACTTTACTTATTACTTCAAATAATCGGGCTCTTCCTTTAAGGCCATACTTTTTTAATGACGGACTTATTGCTAAACAAATCGTTTTTTCGGTTCTGGTTTTATCGGCAACAACTAAGTTTGTTTTTAGAGGGTCAAGGCCTCTTCTTGTGCATTCGACTGAGGCATAAAAACTTTTTAAATCGATACAGGCATATACTTTTTCCATTTAGAATCACCAATTTAATTTTAACTCGAACAAACGTTCTTGTAAATAGTTTTTTAGAATTTGGAATTTTTTTACAAAAATTAAATTTAAAAAATGATTTTAATATTAATATAAGTGATTACTCTATTCCTGTTTATGGGCTTTTTTCCAAACTTTTATTTTTTCTAGACGTTCTTTAAAACGAATTTCATTTCCTTTGGTTCCCGGTTTATAATAGGTTTTGCCTACTAAAGATGGTGGAAGACAGTCCATCGCCGTAAGTTTAGATTCGGTGTCATGAGCATATTGGTATCCTTTGCCATAGCCTAGGTCTTTCATAAGTTTAGTTGGAGCATTTCGGATAACTAGTGGAACAGGTTCGGCAAGCATCTTTTTAGCATCAGAGCTCGCTAGCTGATAAGCAACGTCACAAGCGTTTGATTTTGGGGCAAGTGACATATAGATGACGGCTTCAGCTAGATGAACGTTACATTCTGGCATGCCGATAAAATGACAAGCTTGGTAAACGTTAATGGCAACGTTTAAGGCATTAGTGTCGGCAAGGCCAATATCTTCAGAGGCAAATCTCGTGATTCTTCTGGCAATATATAACGGGTCTTCGCCGGCTTCAAGCATTCTGGATAGCCAGTAAACAGCAGCATCAGGATCGGAATTTCTCATTGATTTATGGAGGGCGGAGATGATGTTATAGTGCTCCTCCCCGTCTTTATCATAGAGAAGAGTTTTTTTATTTAAACATTGTTCGATAGTTTCTTCGGTTACTTTAACTATTCCATTTTCTTCTTCAGAGTTAGTGATAATCATGTCTAAGGTGGTCAAAGCGTTTCTAGCGTCGCCACTGGCAAATGAGGCAATATATTTTAAACTTTCTTCAGATACTTCGATTTTTTGATCACCAAAGCCTCTTTCGTCGGTAAGGGCTCTTTTAAGTAAGGTTAGAATATCTTCTTTGGATAATTCTTTTAAAACAAATACTCGACATCTCGATAGAAGCGCAGAGTTGATTTCAAATGATGGATTTTCAGTAGTGGCTCCTATCAAGGTTATCGAACCTTTTTCAACGTATGGGAGAAAGGCATCTTGCTGGGCTTTATTAAACCTATGAATTTCATCGACAAAGACAATGGTTTTGATACCAAGTCTAATACTATTTTCAGCGTCTTCCATGACTTTTTTTATTTCTTTGATGCCAGAGGTTACAGCTGAGAAGTTAATAAATTCCGATTGGGTTTCATGGGCGATGATTCTAGCTAAGGTAGTTTTACCAACTCCTGGTGGACCCCAGAAAATCATAGAAGATATATTGTCGGTTTCAATCATTTTTCTTAAAAGTTTGCCTTCGCCAATTAAATGACTTTGGCCGGCGAATTCACTTAAGTTTTGCGGTCTCATTCTAGATGCGAGGGGCTCGTTTTTAAAATTTTCAAATAATGATTCTTGCATATTGTCTGCCTTCTTTCTTTAGTTTAATTTTTGGGATATTGCTTCAGTGATTTTTCTTGGACCACGGATGGCTCTAATGCCAAGAGAATTTAACTTTTTAAAGCTTATATCACCTTGATTATATTTTTTTAAAAGTTTTAGTTTCATAATATATTTCATTTTAGCGTTTTCACTTTTGAACTCATAGGGAATATTTACTTCAGTAGCTTCACATTTAAACATCACTGATGAGTATGGACTGCCAACATAGATGTATACAGTATCACCAGGAGAAACTTCACTGGATTGTTTCCAAGTGATGGTTTTATCACTTTTAAAGTGGTTTATTACATCGTAATATTTAGGGTTTGCGGGAATGAGCCAGTTTCCTTTTTGGTTTACAAGGCTATATGATTTATCTATAAGGTCCATAATTTCACTATCGGCTATGGTATCATCTAAGATAATAGAAATCCAGCTTTGTTTGTTCATGTGATAGGCTTTATAATATCCCTTTTTATTTAAAAGTTTTGGAATTTCTTCTTTAGAGAGTTTGATATTGATTATTTCGGTTTCACCGGTTTCTTTGGATATTTTAGATTTATCTATATTCATGATGATGGCATACCATTTATTATTTCGGCCCCGGAAAACACCAAATCCAGGATTTTTATCCCACAAGAATTCTGGCTTATTTTGATATTTTTTGATTATATATTCAGCAAGACGATTTGTTTGATTATAAATAAAATAGTTTTCAGTAAAACAGTTTTCTTTAATATCTTTTAAGATGTTTTTGTACTCTTCTTTTACTGAGTTTATAAATGATCCTTCGGTTTTTAATCTAATATTGGTATATTCTTCCCCTACTTCTAAGTCTTCGACTTTACCAGATATTTTACCAGTTTCATCAATTATTATTTGGGCTTGGAAACTTTCTTCCATAAACATTTTAGAATATGTATAGTGGTTTTTAACTTTTTTAAAGCCGTATTTTTCTAATTTATCAAAAGACACATGAGTTTTTTTAAATATTTCTTCTTCGATATTCATATAAACTTCTCCTTAGATATCACTATATTTACTATACTATTTTTACGAAAAAAATCTAGTGGTTTTAATACTAGATTTTTTTGGCCTATAAAAATAGACTATAATAAATATTTATTCATATTAATTTTGCTTCCTTTTAGTGTGAAACATTTTTAAGCATTTTGTTTCACATTTATATAATTTTATTATAAAAAACGGAGCCAAAAATGGCTCCTTCAGGGGGTTTGGTTAGCTACTCACTTTAAAAGCGTAAGCAGCTTGCATAGGCCGGAGTGCCTATGCTATAAAAAGTATACGAAATTTTATGAGTAAAGTCAACTTGAAAAAAACAGTTTTTTGTATTTTTGACACTTTTTAATCAAGCTCTTTATGACCGCAAAGTTTTTCAGTTATCTCTCTATTTTCAGGTTCTAAATATTTTTTTGATTTTATAAATTCTTCGGCATCTTCTTTGACTTTAACAAGCATATTATAATCGTTTTTTATATCAGCTAGTTTAAAGTTCATGTCACCACTTTGCCTTAAGCCAAATATTTCACCGCCACCGCGAAGCTTAAAATCTTCTTCACTTATTTTAAAACCATCACTTGTCTTGGTTAAAACTTCGAGTCTTTTAGTTTCTCTATCACTGATTAGTATGCAGTAAGAGTCTAAGTCATTACGCCCTACTCGTCCTCTTAATTGATGGAGAGCTGAAAGTCCAAAGCGATAACTATCGAAGATGATAATCATCGTCGCTTTAGGAACATCGACGCCGACTTCAATAACAGTTGTACTTATTAAAATTTTGGTTTTCCCTTCTTTAAAGTCATTCATCACTTGATCTTTTTCCTCATTACTGAGTTTGCCATGCATAAGACCTATTTTGCAGATTTTACCAAAGGCTTTAGTAAACTTTTCTTCTAATTTATAAACGTTTTCTAAATCTATTTTGTCACTTTCTTCGATTAGCGGGGCGACAATATAGATTTGGTGGCCTTTTTTTATTTCATCTAGAATCATATATAAAACTTCAGTTATTTGTTTTCCACTTTTTAAATAAGTTTTGACTGGTTTTCGACCCTTTGGCATAGTTTTAATACTAGTTATATCCATGTCGCCATAAAGGGTTAAAGCGTAGGTTCTGGGAATTGGGGTCGCGCTCATGTATAAGATGTCTGGTCTTTTTCCTTTGTTTCTTAAATTACTTCTTTGGTTTACACCAAAACGGTGCTGCTCATCAGTGATAACTGATCCGAGATTTTGATATGTTACATCTTCACTTATAAGGGCATGTGTTCCAATTATGATGTTTGCTTTGCCAGAAGATATTAGTTCTTTAGCTTCTCTTTTTTCTTTGGTTTTTAACTTACCAGTAAGTAGGACGATATTTAAATTAGGAAGGAGTTTAGTTATCGTATTATAGTGCTGCTGGGCAAGAATTTCGGTTGGGGCCATTAAGGCACCTTGGTAACCGGAGAGATAGTTTAAATACAAGCTGATTACGGCAACTATCGTTTTACCACTACCAACGTCTCCTTGAAGCAATCTATTCATTCGGTAAGAGCTCATCATATCTTCTGATATTTCTTTGGTAGCTTTTAATTGGTCTTCAGTCAATTTAAATGGCAGATTATTTATAAATTCATCGATTTTTGTTATATCGAGATTTCTTTGGATGCCTCCTTCTTTTTGTTTTAAGTTCTTAAGGTGCTCGATCTTAAACATGAATTCAAATATTTCTTCGTATTTTAAAACAGTTAGGGCTTTATCTAATTCTTGTTTACTGTTTGGATGATGAACTATTTTTACGGCTTCTTCTTTGGAGATGAAATGATATTTTTCACTTAGATAATTTGGAATTAGAGATTTTACTTTCGTAGTTTTTAAGGCACTAGCGATAAATTTGGCAATCTTAGATGAATTTATTTTAAAAGAAGCATGATAAACTGGAGTTATTTCTGGTTCAGTAAGGATTCCAAATTTCAGGTTACTAGCGGTAATAAGGTTGTGTTTTTGATCGTATTTACCAACAACAGTTAAAACGGTTCCAATATCAATTTTGGTCTTGAGAAAGGCCCGATTAAATATAGTGACGTTAGTGATGAAATCTCCAGTGTTTAGGCGAAATGACATTTTATTTAGTTTGCGATTAAAATGAAAGACGTTTGGTTTATTTTCGCATATTCCGCCAATAACTACTTTGTCGCCGTCTTTGATGGTTTGATGATCGGTGTTTTCGAGTATTTCGTATTTAAATGGGTAGTATTCTATTAGGTCTTCAGCTGTGTATATTCCAAGTTCATTTAAATATTTTTCACTATTAAGACCTATTCCTTTTACTTGACTTAGCTGCATATTTTTCTCCTTTTTTTTAATTTTTTTTGAAAAAATG
>DVFV01000143.1 GCA_018713045.1 Candidatus Coprosoma intestinipullorum
TTTAACACACGAAGAATATAAAAAACGTGAGCTTTTAATTAAAAGAATAAAAGAATTATCTCTTGAACAAGTAATAGAGGAAGCAGCATATATTTGGTTTAATAGAATAATTGCTATTAGATATATGGAAATCAACGATATGCTACCATTAACAAAAGATAATCAAAGCTTAGGAATAAGAGTATTATCATCAAAAGATAATGTTCCAGACCCAGAAATATTAAAGTTTACTAATTTAATGAATCCAGAATTAGATATAGACTTTAAAAAAGAAAAATATGCCGAATTAAAAGATGATAATGAAAAGTTTAAATATGTTTTATTATTAGTTTGTAAAAAACTTGGTAGGGTAATTCCACAAGTATTTGATGGGGTTACTGATTATATTGATATTTTAATACCAGATAATTTATTAAATGATACTGGATTTGTTACAAAAGTAATAAATGAAGTTCCAGAAAACAACTTCAAGCAAGTAGAAATTATTGGTTGGTTATATCAATATTATAATCAGACTGAAAAAGATAGAGTGATGTCTGAAAAAAATGCTTATAAAAAAAATGAAATTCCATATGCTACACAATTATTTACACCAGATTGGATAGTTCAATATATGGTACAAAATTCTCTTGGACGATTTTGGATAGAGCATTCAGATGAAGATGATATGGTAGAAAACTGGAAATATCTTGTTAAAGAAAATATTGAGACAAAAAAGGAAAAATTAAATCCAGTAGAAATAACATTTATCGATCCTTGCTGCGGAAGTGGACATATACTTGTTTATGCATTTGAATTATTTTATCAAATGTATCTTATAAATGGTTATAATAAAAAAGATATTCCAGAGCTAATATTGAAAAATAATTTATATGGATTAGATGTAGATGATAGAGCAGGACAATTATCAATTTTATCAATTATATTAAAGGCAAGAGAATACGATAAGACTATTTTTAATAAAAAAATAGTTCAAAATCTTAATATTTTAAGTATTCAAGAATCTAATAATATTAGTGATTTTGCACTAGAAACATTGAATGAAAACATTAAGAATAAAATTAAATATTTGAAAAAATCACTAGAAAATTCAAAAGAATATGGTTCTCTAATAGTTATGGAAGATATTGATTATACCGAAGTAATAGAATATATAGAACAAGCACCAATAAATTTTGAAACAATCAATTTGAGGGAAAATTGTTTACCACTAATAAAGATTGCAAGAATATTATCTAAAAAATATAATATTGCTGTTACTAATCCTCCTTATGTCATAAAAGCAAAGCTAGAAATGAAATTGCGTAATTTTTTGGATAAGAATTATAAAAAATTTTCAAATGATTTATTTACAGCATTTATTAAAAGAATGGAAAACTTTTTAATTAGTAATGATTCATATTATTCAATGATTACGCCACATTCTTGGATGACATTAGGAGATTTAATTGATATAAGAAATGAGTTATTAGAAAATTATAGTATTATAAATATGGCACATATGGGAGTCGGAGCATTTGGGACTGATTTTGGAACAACGGCATTTGTAATTAGTTCCGAAAAGAAAGATAATTTTAATTCAATATTTATTGAATTATCTCCATATAAAACGTCGGAAGACAAAAAAATAAATTTTTTGAAAGCAAAAAGGTATCAAATAAATCAGGAAATATTTAAAACTTTACCTAATAAAGCTATTGCTTATACAATATCTAAAAATATGCTGAAGAATTTTACTAATGGGGTGTTAGGGAAAGTTATTATAACAAGAGAAGGTATGACAACTGGTAATAATGATAAATTTTTAAGAATGTGGTTTGAAATTGAAAATAACAAAATGACAATATATAATGATATAAATTGTAATTCAAAGTGGTTTCCATATAATAAAGGGGGAGTTTGTAGAAAATGGTATGGAAATAAGGAATATGTTGTTAATTGGGAAGACAGCGGAAAAGAAATAAAAAATTTTAAAGATGAGAAAACTGGAAGAACAAGATCTCACAACTATAATGGTGAATTTATTTTTAAAGACGGAATAACTTGGGGAGCATTTAGCTCAATTGGTGCAAGTTTTAGAATTAGTGAAAAAAATACATTATTTGATTCAAAAGGCTCAATGGCTTTTGCATATAACAATGATAATTTGCTTTATTATTTGGCACTTCTTAATTCTAATGTTGTCAAAAAATATTTGGAATTTCTATCTGGAACCAGAGATACAAAACCGGGACATTTATTAAATTTACCTTTTATATTTAAAGAAAAACCCTTAGTTGAAGTTAATAAATTAGTTAAACTTAATATATCTATATCCAAAAATGATTGGGATTCATTTGAAACAAGTTGGGATTTTAAAAAACATCCTTTATTAGAATTTATAGATTCTATGCCAGGATTACACGATTCTAATCTTAAAGTCCCTCCAACACATTTAAAAATAGTAAAAAACAATTATGGAGAGGGATGCTTTATTGCTGATGAGTTACCTATGAGAGCAAGAATATCAGATTCTTTTAGAAAATGGGAAGAATATACGGAAAAACAATTTAATACTTTAAAGAATAATGAAGAAGAATTAAATAAAATATTTATTGATATTTATGGTCTTCAAGATGAATTAACACCAGAGGAAGAAGATAAAGATGTAACAATTAGAAAAGCAGATCAAGAAAGAGAAATTAAATCATTAATTAGTTATGCAGTTGGTTGCATGTTTGGTAGATATTCACTTGATAAAGAGGGATTAATATATGCTGGTGGAGATTTTGATCAAGTATATAAAAAGTATAAAGGTGAATATGGTGGCTGGGCAGGTGCTAGTTTAGCAAACTATACTGTTTTAAATGATAATGGAAAAGAAATAGATTTATCATTTGAAGTTGATAATGATAATGTTATTCCTATAACTGATGAAGCATATTTTGGAGATGACATTGTTGAAAGATTTAAGAAGTTTATAAGTGTTGCTTATGGCAAAGAAACATTAAATGAAAATCTTGATTTTATTGCAGAAACATTAGGCAAAAAAGGAACTGAAACAAGTGAAGATACTATTAGAAGATATTTTGTAAATGATTTCTTTAATGACCACGTTAAAATATATCAAAAAAGACCTATATATTGGCTATTTGATAGTGGGAAGAAAAATGGATTTAAAGCACTAATATATATGCACAGATATAATGAGAATTTAGTACCTAAAATCAGATTGGATTATTTACACAGAATGCAAACAACTTATGAGAAACTATTATCTGATATAAACTATAAACTTACTACTGAATTATCAATGACTGATAAAAAAGAAACACAAAAAAAGCAAGCAGACTTAAATGCTAAATTACAAGAAATAAAAGAATATGATGAAAAAATAGCACACATTGCAAATCAAAGAATAAGTATTGATTTAGATGATGGAGTAAAAGTAAATTACGAAAAATTTAAAGATATACTTGCAAAAATAAGGTAGGTATAAAATATGGAAATAAAACTAGTAACAGTCGTAAAAAAGAATAATGGTAATAATATAATAATGCCAGAAATATTTAAGAATGTCAGTTGTGCATTTGATAATTTTGAAATAAAGTTTGAATATAAAAATCAGCAATTTATTATTAAAATAAATTCTGATGAGTTGAACGAGCAA
>DVFV01000144.1 GCA_018713045.1 Candidatus Coprosoma intestinipullorum
CTTGAAAGAGCCGGATATGAAGTATATCAATATTATAGCGGAGAAGAAGCTATAAAACATGCATCAGATAAAGTCCACCTTTGGATTTTAGATATTATGCTTGGTGATAACGTCAGTGGCTACGATATTATCAAAGCCATCCGTGACAATAGCAATGTTCCCGTTATATTTACCTCTGCTCGTGATCAAGATTTAGATAAAATCATTGGCTTAGAATTAGGAAGTGATGATTACGTTACTAAGCCATATTCTCCCAAAGAATTAGTTCTTAGAGTAAATAACTTAATCAAACGAGCCTACAGCAGTGAAACCGAAAAAATAACCTACGAAGATTACGAAATAGACATCGATAAACGTATAGTCAAAGAAAAAAATAAGGAACTCTCTCTCACAACTCTTGAATTTGACTTACTTATCATGTTCGTTCAAAATAAAAATAAATCATTTAGTCGTAATCATATATTAGAAAGCGTTTGGGGAGATGATTATTTCGGCAGTGATAGAGTAGTAGACGATTTAGTCCGCCGACTTCGTAAGAAAATGCCAAAACTTAGACTTAAAACCATTTATGGTTACGGATATCGTTTATCATGAAATTAAGACACAACCTCTACCGTCAAATACTCACGATTGTCTGTATTATGTTTGTCCTTATTTACGTAAGCATGGCAATTATATTACCCAAAATTCTAATACCATTTTATGAAAAAAACATATATTTGTATCTGCAGACTCCTCTAGATGTTGTTCGTGACGACATAAATTTAAGCGAAATAGATACCGACGTTGCTTATATATATGAACAAGACGGTTACATAACATCATCTAACAACCTAAATGAAGTTATCAATCTGCCGGCTAAACAAATACTTAAAAACATAAAATCTGAGAATGGTAAGTTTGAATATAAAGATAGAACCTACTATTACAGTACCAAAGAAGATGGAACAAGCTATAAAGTATCCATTACTAACGACGATTACGTTCGTTCGATGCGTGCCGATATCCTTGAAGCCCTATTTCCTGTACTCATTATCACTTTGTTACTGATGCTTGTAATCGTAACATTGTGGAGTCAGTCATTAGCTCAAAGGATTAAGCACCTAAAAGATAAAGTTGATAATCTAGATAATGAAAATTATGTAGATAAATATAATTATAAGTTAGACGACGAATTAAAAGTCTTGAACAATGCCATCGACGAAATGAAACTTACTCTCCATAAACAAGAAGAATATAAAAATCAAATGTATCAAAATATTTCACATGATTTTAAAACTCCTCTCACCGTTATAAAATCATATATAGAAGCGATTGAAGATGGAGTTCAAGACGAAAAAACAGGCTTAAAAATTATAAAACAAGAAATAGACAAATTAGAAATAAAAGTACACTCCTTACTATACTTAAACAAATTGATATATTTTAAAGATATGGAAAATTACAAAAGCGGGACAATCAATATAGTTGACCTGCTTGAACAGTCCATATCGAAATTTAAACTGACGAGGTCTGACGTTAAATGGCAAATAGACATCCTTGATACCAAAACGACTTTCCGCGGTTCCAAAGACATGTGGGAAGCTATCATCGATAACATTCTAAGTAACTTTATTCGTTACGCCAAAAAAGAGGTGAAAATAACCGTTAAAAACCATCGTATAACCTTTTATAACGATGGCCCAAATATCGATGAAAATATTTTAGATGATATGTTTACTCCTTACAAAAAAGGTATCAATGGTCAGTTTGGCCTAGGACTATCTATTGTAAAAAAAACACTTCGCCTATTAGACTATGACGTAAGTGTGAAAAACGAAAAGACCGGAATTAGTTTTATAATAAAATAAGTCATGAATTTACTCCCATTCATGACTTTTTAATATAAAAAAACCAGTTTATTAACTGGAAACTATTAACCTAAAACTTTTTTTAGAGTTCTAAGCTCTCTAGCTGATACTCTATAACGTCTTCCACCAATATTTACAGTTTGTAAATTAGCCTTAAAAGCATGTCTAGTCGCATTTAAAGCATGTGAACGACGGTTTCCAAATAAAGGCTTTGTATTAGTTGCTTTCTTTGCCATATCTTATCCCTCCTTAAAGTCAAACATCGATTACAACTTTACCATAATATTTGAGATATGTCAACTCCGCCTTGAAAAAACCAGATTTTAATTTATAAGCATCATAAAAGTAATTGTTACTATAAAACAGTTAAAATAAGTTCAAAAACTTATTTTTTTCTTTAAAAAAAATACATTTAATAGTAAAATAGAAAAAGAAGAAGGTGAATATATGTACGCTCCATTAAACATTAAAACATCTAACTACCTACTTAAAAGTATGGTTCAAATTAAAGATTTAATAAAAGCGGCCAAAGATAATAACTTAAAAGCCTTAGGTCTTGCTGATAACAACATGTATGGAAGCCTTGAATTTTATAATCTATGCCTTAAAAATAATATAAAACCCATTATTGGCCTAGAAGTGTCTATTCCCGATAAAATTCTCTTATACGCTCAAAACTATGAAGGATATCAAAATCTTATGAAACTGACAACCATCAGTTCAGAAACCCAAATTGATATAGATATCCTTTCTAAACACTCAGAAGGACTTATATGTATATTGCCATACACCTCGAGAAAACATTACCAAAATCTAGTTAAATTATACGAAAACTTCTTTATCGGTTATCAAAACGAATTAGAAAAATCCAAAATAAAATCTTCAAACACCATTTATATTCCTGAAATACTTTGCTTAAATAAAGAAGACGAAAAATATCTAAAATATCTAAAAGCCATCAAAGAAGGAAAATTAGTCACCGAAATAAACGATGATTTTCAAAATAAATCGTTATTTCCCCTTAAACCACTGGACCCAGAAAACAACCAAAAAATCATCGAACTATGTAACCTTAAAATAAAAAAATATAAAGATCTACTTCCAATTTATGAAACTGAAGAAGATAGTTTTACCTACCTCAAAAAAGAATGTCTAAAAGGACTAAAAAGAATATTTGGCTCATCCGCCCCTAAAGCCTATGCCACTAGACTCAAATACGAACTAAGTGTCATTAATAAGATGGGATTTAATAACTATTTTCTAATAGTTGCCGATTACATAAACTACGCCAAAACCCATAACATCCTAGTCGGACCGGGTAGGGGAAGTGCGGCTGGCTCATTAGTTGCTTATTGCCTTGGCATAACAACCATTGACCCCTTAAAATATAACCTTTTATTTGAAAGATTCCTAAACCCTGAACGAGTAACCATGCCGGATATCGATGTCGATTTTGAAGATACAAAAAGAGAAGAAGTCATAAATTATTGTGTAAATAAATATGGAACAAAAAACGTCGCTCTAATTGTCACCTTTGGAACCCTAGCTGCCAAACAAGCCATCAAAGATGTTGCTCGTATATTTGATATCGAACCTAAAAAAAGTGACCTCTTAACTAAATTTATGGACGCAAACATGTCTTTAAAAGCAAACCTCAAACTTCCAAAAGTCCAAAACTTTTTAAACATCAATCCAGAATTTAAAAAAATATATCAAATCGCCTCTAAATTTGAAGGCTTAAAAAGACATACTTCGCTTCATGCGGCTGGAATTGTCATGTCTAAAGAAAACCTTGATAACTATGTTCCCCTAGACAAAACCCTAAGCGGAATGTATGCCACTGAATACGATAAAGATTATCTAGAAGATCTAGGCCTTTTAAAAATGGATTTTCTTGGCCTTAGAAATTTAACTGTTATATCTAAAATTTTATCTGATATTAAAGATTTGACCTTCGACACTATTCCTGAAGGTGATAAAGACGCCTTAAACATTTTTTATAATGTTGACACAGTTGGTATTTTCCAGTTTGAATCTCCAGGTATGGTTCAGTTTTTAAGAAAATTTAAACCGCAAAACTTTGAAGATATCGTTGCCGCTCTAGCTCTCTTCCGACCAGGACCTATGCATAGCATAGATACCTATATCAAAAGAAGACACGGACTTGAAAAAATAACCTATCTTCACAAAGATTTAGAGAAAATTCTAAAACCGACTTATGGAATTATTATCTATCAAGAACAAATAATGCAAATAGCCAATGTCATGGCTGGTTTCACATTTGCCGAAGCTGACCTCTTAAGAAGAGCTATGAGCAAGAAAAAAGAAGACATTCTTCTAAAAGAAAAAGATCATTTTATAAACGGATGCACAAAAAAAGGCTATTCCCAAAATCTAGCTACAGAAGTCTATGATCTAATATTTAGATTTGCCGATTATGGATTTAACCGTTCCCATTCCGTAGCCTATGCCATGATTTCATATCGCATGGCTTATTTGAAAGCTCACTATCCAAAACTATTTATGAAAAACCTTTTATCCCTAGCTATTAACAGTGAAACTAAAACAAAAGAATACATCTACGAATGTAAAAACAAAAAAATCTATGTTTCACCGCCAGACATCAACAAAAGTGGTTTAGACTACGAAATAGTAGACGGGCAAATAATATATCCACTAACCAACATAAAAAACGTCGGAAGCGCCTCTGCAAGACAAATCGTCGAAGAGAGAAAAAAAGGTAAATTTAAAGACATCTTTGACTTTGTCTGCCGATGTTATAAAAACTCTGTAACAAGCAAAACCGTCGAATCTTTGATTTTATCTGGATCCTTCAGTTCATTTGCAGTCAACAAAAGAACTTTAATAGAAAATCTCGAAATAATCCTAAATTATGCCGAAATAGGTGGATTACTCGGTGAAACCTTAAAGCCCGAACTGACTATCATGCCAGAATATTCAGGTGAAGAGCTTATGAATTTTGAACTAGAATCATTTGGCTTCTACCTCACAAACCATCCAATTACTGAATATAAACTTAAAACCAACTCTAAAGTAATCGAACTCAAAGATATCAAAAGTTACTTTGACAAAATAATCGAAGCCATTGTCATAATTGATAGAATTAAAGAAATAACGACGAAAAAAAGTGAAAAAATGATGTTTATCACAGCCTCTGATGAACTATCTAAAACTGACATCGTTGTTTTCCCAAGAGTTTATAATGTAACTGAAGAACTAAATCGCGGTGACATAATTTATATTAAAGGCAAAGTAGAAAGACGTTATGACGAAATGCAAATAATTGCTAGTAACATAAAAAAATTAAACTAACATCTGTATTTTTTCTTCAAAATATGCTATCATGAATCATAGAGGTGAATAGAATGAAAGGGGAAAAAAGTAAAATCATTTTGATTTACGTTTTGTTAGTAATAGTTTTAGCACTCATCGTCGCGCTAGGCTACGTTGTCATCACAAGTACACCAAAAGAAACAGAAAGTAACGTTGGTCACGAAACTACCGTTGATGTAAATCCATATCCAAACGTCTCATCTCAGTGTATATTCTCCGTCAGCTTAGAAGAATATAATGCCCTAACATATGCCGGATGTGAAGGTGGATACACTAGATATGACATAAACAATGTTGTTTTAAATGGTAATCCATTAACCTTAAGCGTCATTTACTCTGATAAAGGACAACCAAAAGCCGGATTTATCGTTAATAATCGCCGAGTAATTCAAAAAATAGATAATGTAACACTATTGAAATTTGGCGTATTTGACAATAAATTGTTTGTTTTAGATACTAATAATAATCAAGCTAATGTCGTTGTTATTAATAGTGAAGGAAATACTATATATAATTTAAAAAATGAATTAGAAAAACTTAAAATCAAAGATAATGCCTTTACTCAAAACGGTAATAATACACCTATCAATAATACTAATTTAAACCCTGCAAGCTTTAATTTTGCCGATGGTGTATTTACATTTGCCACTACATCTGATGCATGTAACAATGGAGCTGCCGCTTCTGGAACAAATTATCAAGTAACTTATAGTGGTGAGAAATTTAATAAACCTGAAGCCACATCCCCTGTTGCTTGTTACTAAAAAATTGTAAGAAAAAACTTACAATTTTTTTGTTGCCGAAACAAGAATATTTAAAATATTTTCCTTATCTTTGTCGGAAGAATTTTCCCATAAACATTCGAATAAAACTCCAAGTCCTGGAAGTGCCTCTTCATCGCCATCTTTAATACTCATACAAATCGAATCTTTAAAATCTTTTGCTTCCGCATTCTTAAAATTACTTAGTACATGCTGTCTAATCATTAAATCAGTCCTTTCAATTTTATTATGTAAAATAAAGTTAAAAACTATTCTAAAAACAAAAAAAATAAATAAAAAATGATATAATAAATATAGAAAGGAATAAATAGATGGAAAATTTAAATGAAACTCAATTAGAAATATTTAAAAAATTATTAAATGAAGCTCTTTATAATTTACAAAGGCATTTTATAGATTATCCTAATTGGAATAAATATTACGATTTATCATCAAAAATTTTAAACTCTAACGATATCGAAAATTATTATAATTTAGCTACAGCTTTAATGAACCCTAAAGTAATAGAAGTAGGGGAAAATAGAGAACAATATAATATTCAAAAAGATACTTTAAAAGAAAATATAAAACGTTGTGAAGAATTCTTAAATCAAAATGCTTTAGATTTAAACGGTAAAAGTATTCCCGAATTACCAGATATGCCACTTGGTGATGAAAAACCAGTTCCAACAAGTGCCTATCAAGATGATATCCCAGATATGCCTTTTGATTATCCGTATCATAATGAAAACAATATTTCTAGAGGTAGACATCGTTAAATTGATAACTATATGTCAAATAAAAAATATAGAACTATATTTTTTTCACAAAGTAGTGTATAATTAAAGAAGAATGGAGGAAATAAAATGATAGCTTTAATTATTGTTGGCGTAATCGTTCTATTATTAATAGTCTTTGTTATTGGATCATACAACTCACTTGTAAATTTAAGAAACAAAGTTAAAGACCAATGGTCTCAAATTGATGTTTTACTAAAAAGACGTAATGATTTAATTCCAAACCTAGTTGAAACAGTCAAAGGTTATGCAACTCATGAAAAGGAAACATTAGATGAAGTTATTTCAGCTCGTAATAGTGCAGTAAGTGCTAAAACACCAGGTGAGGAAATCAAAAGTGCAAATATGCTTACTGATGCTTTAAATCATTTATTTGCAGTTGCTGAAAATTATCCGGATTTAAAGGCAAACACGAACTTTTTAGACTTACAAAACAACCTAAAAGAAACTGAAGACAAAATTGCCTATGCTCGTCAGTTCTACAACGATAGTGTTTTAGTTTACAAAAACAAACTAGAAATGTTCCCTTCAAATATTGTTGCTTCAATCTTTAACTTCAAACCAGAAGAATTCTTTGAAGCAACTGAAGCTGAAAAAGAAACGCCACAAGTTAAATTCTAAAAGGCCTTATTGGTCTTTTTATTATATAAAAATTATGCTAGAATATAAAAGAAAGGAAAAAACTATGAAAATAACAAAAATATCAAAAACAGGATCTAAATATAAACTTACCCTAGATAGTGGGGAAGTAATCGACACATATGATGACGTAATCTTAAATAACAATCTTTTATATTCTAAAAGAATAGATAAAAAATTACTTGAAAAAATACATAACGACACGAACTACTATCGCACTTATAACAAAATTTTAAACCTTATAAGTACTCGTCTTCGAAGTGAATACGAAGTAAAAGAATATTTAAATAAATCGGATATTAATGATAATGATAAACAAAAAATAATCGAAAACTTAAAACAAATAGGTCTAATTAATGATAAAGCATTTGCCAAAGCATATACTAATGATAAGATAAACCTCAGTCTAGATGGACCAGAAAAAATAGCTAAAAATCTAAAAAAACAAAAAATAGCTGATGAACACATTAAAGAAGCTTTAAACAACATTGATGAAGAAATAATAAAAAATCATATAGATAAAATAATCGAAAAAAAAGTTAAAATTAATCAAAAAGACACTATAACCTTTTTAAAACAAAAAATCTTAAACTATTTAATTACTCAAGGATACCAAAGAGAGATGGTTATCCAAAGACTTGAAAATTATCCATTTATCAAAAAGGATTTAACTGAAGAAATGGAAAAAATATATCAAAAACAACTAAAGAAAAAAGATAAAAACTTTAAATCAAAATTAAAAGCTAAACTATATAACAAAGGTTTTAGCATAGAAGAAATAAATAATTTTATCGAAAGTAAAAATATTTAAAGAAGGTATAATTTATGAATTTCGATATATGTGTATTTGGTGGTTGTTCACTAGATATGATATTTTATCAAAAAAAAGATGGAACATACGATAATGTTCCAGATAAATGCGTTCCAGGCGGCAAAGGATCAAATCAAGCAGTTGCCGCATCTCGTGCCGGCGCGAAAACAGTTATGATATCTAGAATTGGCAAAGACGCAATAGGCAAAAAGATTTTAGATAATCTAAAATACAATGGAATAGATACATCAGGAGTTGAAGAAGACGAAACAATTGAAAATGATTACTCTTTAGTTAAAGTCAGATATCAAGACAAAGACAATGAGATAGAAAGACACAATGGAGCAATAGATAATTTTACTGAAGACATGATTGACACTTATCAAGATTTAATCTTAAATTCTAAAATAATAGTTTGTCAGTTAAAAAGTCCAAAAGAAGTCACGGAAAAATTAATCGACTTTTGTTATCAAAATAATAAAAAATTGATTTTAACTCCATGCCATCCAACTAGATTATCTATAAGTAATCCTAAAAATCTCGCACTAATAGATAAAATATTTATAATTACTTGTAACCAAAAAGAGTGCGAAACAATATTTAACACAGATGATATAGAGTCGTGTATAAGAAAATATCCAAACAAACTAATAGTTACTCTAGGTAAAGCCGGATTAATGTATTACGATGGAACCAAAATTGTCAAAATACCGGCTATCGAAACCAAAATCGTCGATACTGTAGGAGCAGGCGATACCTTAGCTGGAAACTTAGCTGCAAACTTAGCCAAAGGATTAACCTTAAACGAATCATTAAAAAAAGCAACTTATGCCTCAGCTATGAAAATCGGCGTTGAAACCGCCCAAGCTGGTATGCCTTATTTAGAAGAATTAGAAAAATTTATTGCTGAAAAAGAAGGACAAAAAAAGGAATCTTAAAATTCCTTTTTAATTTGCACTATTTGTATTGTTAGATGATTTAGCAGCTAAAGCCGCATCTACTGACTCATCGTAATCTTTCTTAAGACTACTATCAGTAATATCTAAATTATATTTTTTTCTAAGCTCTACTAAAGCTCTAGTTTGTAAAGTTGAATCGTTATCCATTTTTTCTTTAACTAAATCATCGATAACATCATCACGAACTTTATCAAGTGATGGTTTTTCATTTTGCTTAATTCTGTAAATTATATGATAACCATATTCCGTTTCAACTGGCTCTTCGGTATAAGTTTTATCTTTAAGCTTAGAAGCCGCATCCCAGAATTCATCAACAACAGAACCATAAGAAGCTGTCATTTTACCACCATTAGAAGCAGTACCTTCATCATCTGAATATTTTTTAGCTAAATCACTAAATTTTTCGCCATCATCTAACTTCTTAATAATATCTTCAGCTTCTTTTTTAGCCTTCTTTTCAGCTTCCTTTTTCTCGTCATCAGTCATATCATCATTAGTATTTGGACTAATTAAAATATGTCTAACTTCGATATCTCCAAAAATATTATCGTCATAATAATCTTTAATTTCGCTATCTTTTAAATTGTTCTTTACATAATCTTCAGTAGCAGTCTTCTTTTTATAATCGAGAATTAAAGAATCTTTAAACTCATCTTCTCCATCATATCCAGCTTGCTTTAAAGCGTCGCTAAAATTCATTCCGTAACTTTCATATGATGATTTATAAGATTGAAGTTGTGAATCGGCATAAGTTTCAGCATCCTCATCAGTTTCATATTCCTTATTTAAAATGAACTCGTCAATCATATTAGTTAAAGTAACATTACCACCTTGCTCTTTAAGTTCAGCATATAAATCTTCAGCTGTAATGGTCTTACCATCTAATTCCGCAACAACTTCTTCACCATTTTTTAAAGTTGCATCATTTCCACATCCAACAAGTAGAGCAGTTAAAGCGAAAGCTCCAACAACAAATAACTTTTTATTCACATTTATCTTCCTTTCATCATTAACAATATTAACAAATTTTAGAAGAAAAAACAACATTTTTCACGTTTTTTTCGTCAAAACTAGCACGCATTTTAAAAATTTCCATAAAATAATGTGAAAAGACAAAAAGGAGGATGATTTATATGTGTAATACAGGAACAAGTGCAGCTGCTATTGTATTGGTTTTATTTATATTATTAATAATCATACTTGGGGCTTATATTTA
>DVFV01000001.1 GCA_018713045.1 Candidatus Coprosoma intestinipullorum
AAATTTGAATCATACAACTTAATGTTTCTATTACAAATACAATACCAATGACTATTAAAAGTAATTCATGTCTTGTCATAATTGCATAAGCTCCAAGTGTTGCTCCAAGGCAAAGAGAACCAGTGTCGCCCATAAAAACCTTAGCCTTATTCGTATTAAAAATAAGAAATCCAAGCAGACTCCCTGTCAGTAAAAAAGCAAAAATTGAAATGTCAGCATAGCCTAAAAGCCAATCTGTATTCCACGATATAATCCCAAAAGTCAAAAATGCGATAACCGAAAGCCCACCGGCAAGACCATCTAAACCATCGGTTAAATTAACCGCATTACTACTGGCAACCAAAACAAATAATATAAAAACCCCGTAAAGCCAGCCGATATTCATTTTGAAATGTAAAAAATGTATCCAAAGTAAAGGTTCGTTTTCACCTTTCATAAATAAGTAGAAAAATATAATCGCGACAATTACCTGCATCGTAAACTTTTGTGTTTTTGTAAGCCCTTTGTTATTATGTCTTTTAATAATTAGAAAATCATCGATAAATCCGATTAAGAAGTAACCTATAAATGTAAATAAAATAATTCCTAAAGTATAATTAAACTCAGCCTTACCAGTAAACACTAAAATCATCATCACTAAAACCGAAGGAATTATAAATATCAGCCCGCCCATCGTCGGTGTTCCTTGTTTTGCCTTATGCTCTCTTTCTAGCCATTTACTTATAGTTTGACTTGCATGTAACCTTCTTAAAATAGGTAGTAAAATAAGGCCGAGTAAAACTGCTGAAATAAAACCTATCATCATTGCTATTATCGATTTTGTCAGAATTAACATATTATCAGCTCCTTAAAAATTACTCTACAAAAAGCCTTACTGTCTCACCCTCATCGAGCTTCACACCTGCTTCTGGTGATTGGTGAATAACTTTATCACCATCACCCTCGATAATCACGTTAAGTCCTTCAAGCTCCGCCTTCGCATCTTCTACACTCATTCCCACGACATCCGCAACCTCTTTTGTCTTTGGATCAGGCCATTTATATTTTTTATCCATTCCGCCATCTCGTCTTTCGATATTAAGGGCCTTAATCGAATCTTTTAAAACCGCCTTAGCAATCGGACCAACCGTTGTCCCGCCATATTGAACCGTTCCCTTAGGGTTATCTACCGCCACATAAACGACAACTTGTGGATCATCAGCTGGTAAAAATCCGATAAACGATAAAATATAATTGTTGTCTAAATAATGTCCATTTTCGACCTTTTGAGCCGTTCCGGTTTTTCCTCCGACCCGGTAACCATCGATATAAGCCGTTCTACCACTTCCATTTGCAACGACACTTTCCAAAGCCCGCCTTACTTCCGCACTAGTTTTTTCACTTATAACCTGCCTAACTAGTGTCTTTTTGTTCTCTTGAATTACCGTATTAGTTTCTGGCTCGTTAATACTCTTGACGATATATGGTTTATATAATTTACCACCATTAATTGCCGCCGAAACTGCTGTAATTTGCTGAATAGGGGTAACCGAAACACCTTGACCAAAAGCCGTTGTTGCAAGTTCTACTGGCCCGACTTTATTCAAATCAAATATAATTCCCGTTCCCTCACCATTCAAATCAATTCCTGTTTTCTTTCCAAATCCAAACTTATCGATATATTCAAATAACTTGTTTTTTCCAAGCCTCTGTCCCAAAACCACAAATCCTGGGTTACATGAATTCTCAACTACCTGCAGGAAAGTTTCATGTCCATGACCACCGTGTTTCCAGCAGTGCAGAGTCGCATTTTCAACTTTGATACTACCAGAATCATTGTAAGTATCCTTGTCTAAATCGACCTTTCCTTCCTCTAAAGCCGTCGCTAAAGTTATAATCTTAAAAGTTGAACCAGGTTCATAAGTCGCCCAAATCGGTAAATTTCGGTTAATTTCTTCTAAACTATAATCCTGATAATTACTAGGGGAGAAATTTGGCCTCGCACTCATCGCCAAAATCTCTCCATTATTTGGATCCATCACAATTCCAATAGCTCTGTCTGGATCGTATTTCGTAACCGCATTATCCAGCTCTCTTTCGAGTGATGATTGAATCTCGTTGTTAATAGTTAAAGTGATATTCATTCCATCCTGTGGTTGCTCATAAACCTCGTTTAACTTAAGCCTATTTCCCTTTGCATCACTATAATATTTAATCGCTCCATCTTCTCCTGTCAAATACTTGTCATAAGTAAGTTCGATTCCACTAAGCCCCTGATTATCAACTCCAACAAAACCTAAAGTATGTGCGAGATAAGTATCATATGGATAAGATCTTTTAGACTCTTTAACCAAATAAACCCCATCTAATTTTAAATCCTTAATCTTATCTGCGGTTTCATAAGAAAGCTGCCTACCTTCTGGATGAACCCTCTCAATTGACGTTTTTTTACTTACGTGTTTGTACATATCTTCATAACTAACTCCAAGTATTTCAGCAAGCTTTTGTGTAGTTTCTTCTTTGTCCTTAATCTGATTAGGAATCAAAACCAGGGAAGTAGTCGTCACATTGTCAGCTAAAATAACCCCATTACGGTCATATATTAAACCTCTATCTGCTTTAATAGGTAAATTACGGCTCCATAAATTACCCGCATATTTATTTAATTTCTTATAATCGATAACCTGAATATAAAATACTCTGGCAATAATCACGATAAAAACAAAAGTAATTATCAGCAAAGCTATTTTCATTCGGCTGTGTATATTTTTAAAAAACATTAGTTATCACCACTTAAATATATGATGTAATCCTTTTATTTTGACCAAAATAGGAATCTTTCACATTTTTCTCAAAAATAAAAACTAATTTTCAAACATAGATTCTAAAAATCTGTGAATAAAAATTAGTTATAAAATAAAAGACTTATTGCGAATGTAAAATAAAATATGTAAGTTATAAAGAAACATAACTTACACATTTTTTTGAAAGATTCTAATTTTTTAAACTACCAATGGAAACAACGTAAACACCATCATCACGTTTATAAGAATAATTACTACCACTTAATACCATTAAAAATGATGGCTTATTTACAGCTTTTTCTTTAAGCTTTAATAAATTGTTCGGCATCTTC
>DVFV01000145.1 GCA_018713045.1 Candidatus Coprosoma intestinipullorum
TCGCCTTGGACGTACAACAAAGCAATTAATTGAGTTATCTCAATGGTTGGATGAAAATAATATTGATTTACATATTATAGATATGAACGTATCGACCAAAGATGCGATGGGCAAAATGTTCTTTACCATGATGAGTGCATTCGCTGAACTTGAAGCTAACTTGTTAAGTGAACGAACTAAAAAAGGTCTAGAAGCAGCGCGAGCAAGAGGACGTAAAGGTGGTCGACCTTCATTACCCGACCATAAGAAAAGAGAGATTAAATTCTTATACGATGAACAAAAATTTACGGGTGAAGAAATTGCTAAACAAACAGGAGTGAGTCGTTCTACAGTATATAGGATTATTAAAAAATTCAGAAAAATATAAAGTACTAAATTAAAGTTTTAATATACCCTATAATTGAAAAATCTCCGTAAAAAGACACTTTTCACGGAGATTTTTTTAATTTCATTAGGTTTAATAAGAGCGATATCAATCGATTTAACTATCTCAAATCATAATTAATTGCTATTAATTGTTTCATAAAGCTCAGCAAACTTTTTAGCATCTTTACGATTCACTTGATCAAATATCCAATTATCTCCATCATTTAATATAATAACAATTCTAAATGGAGCAATCGAAAATCCAACTTTAATTTTTTTAATTTCTTCAAAAGAAAAAGTATCTTTAACTTCAGTGCCCTTTAACAATCCACTAGCTTGAAAACATATTCTATCGCTTAGTAGCATTAAATTTCCAGGTATTGCTTGAGCTTTGAAAATTTTCATCGATGCATTAACCGACATAACTGTATTTTGACTGTTAATATTCACTTTATTCCCTCCAATCAAAAAATTTCAATCCCGTCCTTTATAAAGTAAATCTATTACCATTAATAGATTACACAGGATAAATTAGCAAGTGAAACAAAAAATATTTATGACTAATTAGAGTGTACTCTAATTAGTCATACCCATTGGGCACCTCTTTTTCTTTTAGCAAGTTATTCAACTAGGCTATTACTTTTACTCGACTCAGGAGTAGAAGTAATAGGATAGAAATTATGTGGCTAGGGAGAATTCTAAATACACAATAATTAGATTTAATTCAGGAAAATAAGCTACTAATTAACTTGATGTGCCTTCCCAAAGAGATACATCAAGAACATACTCATTATTAGTTTCTTGAAGTTTCAATCGTTGATTTAAAACCTCAAGTGCTTTGTCTGTTATTTTTGTAATAGGCTGTACAATTGTTGTTAAATTGGGATATAAATTTCTTATTAATTCGGTGCCATCGTAACCAATGATTTTAATATCTTCAGGTATACGTTTATCCAATAATTGTGCAATTTGCATTAGCATAATTGCATCAACATCATTTGATGCGAAAATACCATCAAGAGCAGGTTGTTCATTAAAGATGCGACGAAAAATTTTGCTTTTCTCTTCATAACTTATATTAAAATCTAAGTGATAGATAATAGGTTCTAAATCACTTTTTTTCATTGTTTCTATATAAGCTTGCGTTCTACGATGAGCTGGCGTTTCGAGTTCCGTTGGACCAGTAGTATGAACAATCTTTCTAGCGCCTTTTTCAATTAATCTTGAAGTTGCTATTTGCCCCCCGCGAAAGTTATCTGATTCAATGATTGGAATATCTTCATTCATAAAACGATCAATTGCAACAATAGGTAAATTATTTTTTTTATACTGTTGAATTCCCCTATTATGAGTACCAACAATCAAACCATCTACTTGGTTAGATAATAATTGATTTAGATAATGTTCTTCTTTTTCTGAGTCGTTCATAGAATTACCAATAATTACTTTATAACCTTGTTTATACAATTTGCGCTCAAGTTCTTGAATGATCTCACCAAAAAAGGGATTAGCCACAGTTGGAAAAAGAAGTCCAATAATTTTTGTTTCTTGTTGAAATAGCTGACGTGCTGCTGAATTAGGTTGATAATCCAACGCTTTCATTGCTTTGTTTACTTTATCTATAGTCTTTTGACTTAAGTATCCACGATTATTTAAAACACGAGAAACAGTTGTTTTCGAGACATTTGCAAGTTTAGCAACATCCTCTAACTTAGGTTTCATATTAGCACCCCTAGTAAAAATGATAAATATTGTTAAATACAGTTTAATAAATAAACAATTAAAAGTATATACATATAAAGAATGGCAGATGCTAATACATCTGCCATTCTCAGACTGTGGACAAACTGAACTTAAATTTATAAGTTCAGTTTGTTTTTTTGTATAGATTAATAATTTCCACTAAAATCATGATTAAACTACGTTTAATCTAGGCTATTTGTGGCTCTTTTACTAGCCACATTGCCAACTTTTTAAGATTCATGGCAGCACAAATAAGCGTGGTGTCCATGGAAACTTTTTTAATACCTCTATATCTTGTCCATCTCATACCATGCTGTTCTTTTGCATCACCAAATCGTCTTTCTACTGTTTGGCTTCTTAGTTTATATGTTTTTTTAATTGTATCTACAAATCGTAAATCTTCGATTATATCTAAATCGTCTTGCCAAACATGTCTTCGAATTTCTCTAGTATAGTTTCTGTTTTCTGTACATTCATTTAATAGTGGACATGTTTTACATATAGTAGGATCAGATTTGTATAATCTATGCCCTGTCGGCATAGTTCTCTTAAAAGTAAGTAATTCATCATTTGGACATATGTAACTATCGTAATATTCATCATAAATAAACTCTTTGGATTTAAACATGCCTGGCTTTCCTTTTGGTCTTGTATATGGCATTGCAGGTACAATCGATTTCTCAAGTAAATAATGCGCATTGAATGGAGTTTTGTATCCAGAGTCTACTGCTAATGTGATAGGCAACATATTTTTTGCTTCTAATCTTTCAATCATAGGTTTCAACTGTGTACTATCGTGAACATTTCCAGGTGTAACATGTTGATCAATTATAAAACCATTTTTATCTACACAACTATGTAAGCTATACGCAAATTGTTTCTCTCTTTCACCTTTAACATAGTAGCCAGCTTCTGGGTCAGTAGTACTGACTTTCTTATTTTT